>CAYNCT010000027.1:0-32602 GCA_964396005.1 uncultured Verrucomicrobiota bacterium
GATTCTGCCGCCATTCCAGCCAGGTCTTGATCAACAGGGTCAGCAACGCCAGCAGGGCGAGCACGCTGGCCACCGCGAACGCCGCCTGCGCGTTGTACTCGTTGTACAACTTCTCGACCCGTAAGGGCATCGTGTCCGTGAGTCCCGCGATATGCCCCGACACGACCGATACCGCGCCGAACTCGCCCATCGCCCGCGCATTGCACAAGATGATGCCGTACACGAGCCCCCATTTCACCGACGGAAGCGTCACACACCAGAACGTTCGCCAGCCGCTGGCACCCAGTGTCAGCGCCGCTTGTTCTTGTTCCGAGCCGGTCGCCTGCATGATGGGGATCAGCTCGCGCGCGACGAACGGGAAGGTGACGAACACCGTGGCAATCACGATGCCGGGCAGGGCGAAAACGATCTGCAGGTCCCGCTCCAGCAGCCACCGTCCCAGATAGCCCTGCCAGCCGAACAGCACCACGATCATCAGCCCCGCCACGACCGGCGAGACGGCAAAGGGAAGGTCAATCAGGGTGATCAGCAGGGATTTGCCGCGGAACTCGAACTTGGCGATCGCCCACGCCGCTGCCAGGCCGAAGACCACGTTCAAGGGGATACACACCGCGGCGACCGTGAGCGTCAGCCGGATCGCATGCTGCGAATCGGGGTGCGTCAGGGCCTCCCGGTAGGCCTGCCCGCCCCGGGCGAATGCCTGCGCGAAAACATTCGCCAGCGGCAGGAACAACAGCACCCCGGTGAACACCAGCGCCACGCCCGTCAACAACCAGCGCACCCACCGTGGGTCTTCCGAGCCGCGGCGCGAGGCGGTAGCCGGCACCTTTCGCGAGGTTCGAGGGGCGGCGCTCATCTCAGGCGTTGAAACGCTGCGTCCACCGCTCCAGCCGGTTGATCCCGGCCAGCAGCAGGAACGAAAACACCAGCAGCACCACCGCCAGGGCAATGGCGCCCGCGTAATCGTACTCCTCGAGCTTGGTCACGATTAGGAACGGCGCGATCTCCGTCTGGTAAGGAATGTTGCCGGAGATGAAGACGATGGACCCGTATTCGCCCAGGCCCCGCGCAAACGCCAGGGCGACCCCGGTGGTGATGGCGGGCAACAGCGCCGGCGCCACCACACTGACGAACGTGCGCCAGCGTCCGGCGCCCAGGGTCGCGGCGGCTTCTTCGACCTCGCGCTCGGAATTCTCCAGCACCGGCTGGAGGGTCCGCACCACAAACGGCAGCCCGACAAACACCAGCGCGATCACCACCCCCAGCGGCGTAAACGCGCCCTTGATGCCCAGCGGCACCAGGTACTGGCCGAGCCAGCCGTTCGCCGCGAAGATGTTCGCCAACGTCAGCCCCGCCACCGCCGTGGGGCAGGCGAACGGAAAATCCACCATCGCGTCCACGATCCGGCGGCCGGGGAATTCGTAACGCACCAGCACCCAGGCCAGGATTGTGCCGAAGACAGCATTGATGAGGGCGGCGCCCAGCGCGGCCCCGAAACTCAGCCGGTACGCCGCCAGGGCGCGCTCGTCCGTGGCCAGCCTCCAAAAGTCCGCCCACGGCATTTGAAAGGTCCGCAAAAACAGCCCGCCGATGGGGATGAGCACAAGCAACCCCAGGTAGAACAGGGTGTAGCCCATCGTCAGGCCGAAGCCGGGCAATACGTTGAACCGCTTCTCGCTCATCGGTGCTCTCGGTTTGGCCCGTTCAGCCTAGCCGGCGGAACGAACCCGGCTCAAGCACTGTTCAGTGCGGCCACGGGGTTTTACGGGCTCCGAACGGAACCCGCGGGAGGCCGAAACGGCGCGGGCGACGCTGCCGCAAGCTGCGTCTGACCGGGCGGAAGTGGCGCCGGCCGGTCACCGGCGTTGTTGCCGACTGACCTGGTCAAACGTTCCGCCGGCGTCGAAATGCGTCTCCTGTGCCTGCCGCCAGCCGCCAAATGCTTTGTCCACGGTGAACAGGGTGAGGGGCGGGAACACCTGTCCGGCAGCGGCCGCTGCCGCCGGCGAGCGGGGGCGGAAGAAATGCCGGGCGCAGATCTCCTGTCCCGCGTCGGAGTAGAGGTATTCGAGGTAGGCCCGGGCCACCTCGGTGGTCCCGCGGCGCCGGGTGACGCGGTCCACCCACGCCACTGGCGGCTCGGCCAGGATGCTGACGGACGGAGTGACAATCTCCAAGCCGTCCCCTCCGGCCTCGCGCATCGCCAGATAGGCCTCGTTTTCCCAGGAGATCAGCACATCGCCAATCTTCCGTTGGACGAAGGTGGTCGCGGCCGCCCGTGCGCCGGTATCGAGGATGGGCACGTTGGCGAAAAGCCGGGTCATGAAGTCGCGGACCCTGGCTTCGTCGCGGCCGTACAGGCGCGCGGCCGATTCCCAGGCCGCGAGGTAATTCCAGCGCGCGCCGCCGGAGGTTTTCGGATTCGGCGTGATCACACTGATCCCGGGTCGTACCAGATCCTCCCAATCCCGAATGCCCTTCGGGTTTCCCTTGCGGACGAGAAACACGATCGTCGAGGTGTACGGCGCGCTGTTGTGGGGGAGGCGTTGCTGCCAGTGGGGCGGCAGGTGCCCGCCCTTTTCGGCAATGGCGTCAATGTCGTAGGCCAACGCCAGCGTCACCACGTCTCCCGGCAATCCGTCAATCACGCCGCGCGCCTGCTTGCCAGAGCCCCCGTGCGACTGCAGGACGCGCACCGTGTCCCCGGTGCGCTCATGCCAGTGCCGGGCGAAGGCCGCGTTGAATTCCGCGTACAACTCGCGGGTTGGGTCGTAAGACACGTTGAGCAGGCGGATTTCCCGGGCGGCCGCCGTGACCACGCACAACAGCAGGCAGGCGAAACGGGCCCAGTCCGCGGCACGTCGGCCGAGGCGACCGACGGCCGCGTAAGCCGACCAAACCGGTCGCGCCGCCGCGGCTTCGTTCTGTCCCGACGGCGCGGGCCGCCGGTCTCGCTGGAGGGAGGGTCTCATCCCGGGCGGGCCCGACTTATCCGCCCAGCGCCTTCGCCGCGATGTCGCGGCGGAACTGCGCGCCCTCGAAAGTGATTCGTTCGACCGCTGCATACGCGGCGTCGCGCGCGGCGCGGAGGTCTCCTGCCCAGGCCGTCACGCCCAGCACCCGTCCGCCCTGGGTCACGATCTCGCCGTTGCGCTGGGCGGTTCCCGCGTGGAACACCTTGGTGTGGGGCAGGGCGGCGGCCGCCTCGAGTCCGTGGATGACCTTGCCCTTGGGACAGCTACCCGGGTAACCGGCGCTGGCCATCACCACGCAAACGCTGGCCCCCGGGCGCCAGCGCAAATCGAGGCGGTCCAGCGTGCCGTTGACACTGGCCTCGAGCACTTCCACGAGGTCGTTTTCGAGCCGCGTGAGGTACACCTGGCTTTCGGGATCGCCAAAGCGCGCGTTGAACTCGAGCACCTTCGGCCCGGCCGGCGTCAGCATGACGCCGGGATAGAGGATTCCCCGATAGTCAATGCCCTCCGCTGCGCAACCCTTCAGCCACGGATCGAGAATCCGCCGGCGCAGCGAGATCAACGCCGCCTCATCCACAAAGGGCGTCGGGGAATACGTGCCCATGCCGCCGGTGTTGGGCCCCTGGTCGCCGTCGCGCGCGCGTTTGTGGTCCTGCGAGGTGGGGAAGAGTTTTGCCGTCCGGCCATCGCACAACGCGTGCAGCGAAATCTCGGTGCCTTCGAGCAGCTCCTGAACGACCACGCGTTCGCCGGCCGCGCCGAACGCCCGGCGAACGAGCATCTCATCCAGCGCAGCGTCCGCCTGCCCCATATCGCGGCAGATCAGCACCCCCTTGCCCAGGGCCAACCCATCCGCCTTCACCGCGCAACGCCCGCCCAACTCCGCTGCGAACCGGGATGCCGGTCCGAACTCGCGAAACACGCCCGCGCGAGCGGTGGGAATGCCGTGCCGCTCCATGAAGGCTTGCGCGAACGCCTTGGACGCCTCGAATTGCGCGCCCCGTTGATCCGGCCCCCAAATGCGCCAGCCCGCCTCCCGGAATCGGTCCACCACTCCCAGGGCCAGCGGGTTGTCGGGCCCCACCACGGTCAGGTCGGGCTGTCGCTCCTCGGCCAGTCGCAGCAGCCCGGGCAAGTCCTCCGCGCCAACGGGCACGCACTCGACCTGCCGGCCGTTGGCGATGAGTCGTTCCATCCCCATGCCGGCGTTCCCGGGCGCGCACCACAACTGCGTGGCGTGCGGGGACTGCGCGAGCTTCCACGCGATGGCGTGTTCGCGGCCGCCGGAGCCGATGACCAAAATCTTCATGGCCCGCGGATTGGACAACAGCAGGCCGATGGGGAAAAGCCATTTCCGCCCGCCCGCGGGGAAGGGAAAGGACCCGAGAAAAGGGCGCGCGGATGTCAGTCGACTCCCGCCGGGCGAGCGCCGGGGGACGGAACCTTCAAACCGAGCACAGCCACCAGGAAGGCCCAGCGGTCGGCCGCTTCTTCGATGAGCTTGGCGGTGGGTTTGCCCGCGCCGTGGCCAGCCTTGGTTTCGATGCGAATCAGCACGGGCGGTCCCCCGGCGTGGCATTCCTGCAGGCGGGCAGCGAATTTGAAGCTGTGCGCCGGCACCACGCGGTCGTCGTGGTCGGCGGTGGTGATGAGGGTGGCAGGGTAGCGGACGCCCGGCTTGAGATTGTGAAGGGGCGAGTAAGCGTAAAGCGCCTTGAACTCTTCCGGATGGTCGCTGCTGCCGTAGTCGCTGGTCCACGCCCAGCCGATGGTGAATTGATGAAAACGGAGCATGTCCATGACGCCCACGGCGGGCAGGGCCGCGGCAAACAGGTCGGGGCGTTGCGTCATGCAGGCGCCGACCAGGAGGCCGCCGTTGCTACCCCCGGCAATCGCCAGCCGTCGCGGCGACGTATATCGGTTGGCGATCAGCCACTCGGCGGCCGCGATGAAATCTTCGAAAACATTCTGCTTCCGCAGCTTGGTGCCGGCCTGGTGCCACTCTTCCCCATATTCGCCGCCGCCGCGGAGATTGGGCACGGCATAGACTCCGCCCATCTCCATCCACACCAGATTGGCGACGGAGAAGCTGGGGGTGAGGCTGATGTTGAAGCCGCCGTAGCCGTAGAGGAGCGTCGGGTTGCGACCGTCAAGGGCGATACCCTTCTTGTGGGTGATGAACATCGGCACCCGCGTGCCGTCCTTGCTGCGATAAAAGACCTGCCGGGTCTCGTAGTCGGCGGGGTTGAAGGCTACCTGCGGCGCGCGGAAGACGGTGCTGGCCCCCGAGGCTACGTCGTAGCGGAAAATGGTCGCCGGGGTGCTGAAGCTGGTGAACGAATAGAACGTCTCGGAGTCCGTTCGCTTGCCGCCAAAGCCGCTGGCAGAGCCGATGCCCGGCAGTTCCAACTCGTTGAGAAATCGCCCTTCAAGGTCGAACACCTTGATCTGAGAGCGGGCGTCCTTCAGATAGCTGGCGATCAATTTGCCGCCGACGACACTGGCGCTGGTGAGGGTTTCGGTGGCCTGCGGGATGACCTCCCGCCAGTGGCTTCGCCTCGGGGTTCGCGTGTCAATCGCGATCAACCGACTGCGCGGCGCGTCGAGGTCGGTGACGAACCAAAACACCGGCCCGTCGTTGGCCACGAAATTGTAGGAAGCGTCGAAGTCGTTGAGCAGTTCGACAACCGGCGCGTCCGGGGTGCTGAGGTCCCGATAGAACGCGCGATTCCTCGGGTCCGTGCCCTGGGTGACCGTGATCATCAGGTAGTGGCCGTCCTCGGTGACGCTCCCCTGAAAGCCCCAGTCGGGCTGGTCCGGCCGGTGATAAACCAGACGGTCCTCAGCCTGCGGCGTACCGAGACGGTGATAAAAGAGCTTCTGGAACTTGTTGACCTGGGTGAGTCGGCCCGCTTCGTCCGGCTCGTCGTAACGGCTGTAAAAAAAACCGCGGCCATCCTTGCTCCAAGCCGCGCCGGAGAACTTGACCCACCGGATTTCGTCCGCGAGGTCTTCGCCCGTGTCCACCCGCCGCACCCGCCACTCCTGCCAATCCGAGCCTGAGCGCGATAGACCGTAGGCGAGGTGCTGGCCGTCATCGCTCAAGGCCACTCCGCTGAGCGCGACCGTGCCGTCGGCGGAAAGCTGGTTGGGATCGAGCAAGACGCGGGGCTCGGCCTCAAGGGAACTGAGCGTGTACAGCACGCTTTGATTCTGCAGGCCATCGTTCTTGAAGTAGAAGTAGCGGCCGCCCTCCTTGAAAGGCAGCCCATAACGCTCGAAATTCCACAGGCGGGTGAGCCGCTCACGCAGCGCCGGGCGTTCCGGGATTTGGGCAAGATAGTCGAAGGTTACCCGGTTCTGGGCTTCGACCCACGCCCGGGTATCCGGTGCGTTGTCATCCTCCAGCCAGCGGTAGGGGTCTTCGACGCGAACGCTGTGGTAAAAGTCCACCTGGTTCGTTCGGGCGGTTACGGGATACGCGGACTTCGGCAATGACGCCGGCGGGCGGGCGAGTTTGTGAGAGGTCATGCAGCCGGCAACGATTGCTGCCGTCGCGACCCCGGCCAGGAACAGGCGCAGACGCATCGGTGAGCTTCGCATGGAGAAATAACATGATCATCCCCCAGCGGGATGAAGAAAACGTCGGAACCGGCCAGATTCTCAATCACAAGGCTGAATGAAAAAATGGGCGGCGGCACCAACGACGCAGCAGTATTCGGTCCCGCGCCGGGTCTGCAACTAGATTCCCCCCGTCTTCAGCAGCGATCAACAAGGCACCGAACCCCACCGGGGCGGACGGGGAAGCAGGGTGGGTGGCGCGCGAGCTCCGACAAGAGTGAGGCCCCGGTAATCGTCTGGGTCTCGCCGGTGGCGGGTGGGCGAGCCTGGGCCGAGGCCGGCTACCCGGGAGGGCGCGTCAAAGGCCCTCCGTGAAGGGGACCCCTAAGGGTGCTTGGCGATGGTCCCCCGCCAAAACCAACAAGGCGAACGGTTGACCGTTCGCCCTGTCGTTGGGGCCGCCGGGCCTGCTCGCGTTCGGGGCTGGTCCCGAATCACGGGCGGTGGCCGGGCCGCTATTTAAGGGCTTTGACCTTCTGCCAGGCGCGGGTTTGGCCGGACTTGAGGACGGCGTCGCAGACGTATTGCGTTTCCAGCGCGTCGCGGAAGGTGGGGCTGGCGGGCTTGCCGGTGGCCAGGCCCTCGAGGAAGTCAGCGACTTGATGCACGAAGCTGTGCTCGTAGCCGATGGCCAGCCCCGGAACCCACCACTTGCCCATGTAAGGATGGTCGCCGTCCGTGACATGGATGCTGCGCCAGCCGCGCACGCGGCCTTCGTCCTTGTGGTCGAAGAACTGGAGCCGGTGGAGATCGTGCAGATCCCAGGCAATGCTGGCGTGCTCGCCGTTGATCTCGAAGGTGTAAAGGGCCTTGTGCCCGCGGGCATAACGAGTGGACTCGAAGGTGGCCAGCGAGCCGTTGACGAAGCGGGCGAGGAAGGCGCAGGCATCATCAATGCCGACCTTTTCGACCTTGCCGGTGAGGTTGTGCTTGCGTTGCTTGATGAAGGTCTCGGTCATGGCGCTCACGCTGCCGATGGAGCCATTGAGCCAAAGCGCGGTGTCAATGCAGTGGGCGAGCAGATCACCGGTCACCCCGCTGCCGGCAACCTTGGCATCGAGCCGCCACAACCCCGCGCCGCCCTGGGGCAGGTCGGGGCTGATGGTCCAGTCCTGAAGGAATTTGGCGCGATAGTGGAAAATCCGGCCGAGCCGCCCCTGGTCAATGAGCTGCTTGGCCAGCGTGACGGCGGGAATGCGGCGGTAGTTGTACCAAACCATGTTGGGCACACCGGCCTTCTCGACCGCGGCGACCATCCTCTCACCTTCCTTGCCGTCGCGGGCGAGGGGCTTTTCGCAGAGGATCATCTTGCCCGCTTTGGCGGCGGCGACCGCGATCTCGAGGTGGACATCGTTGGGCGCGCAGATGTCCACCAGGTCAATGTCTTCGCGCGCCAGCAGCTTGCGCCAATCGGTTTCAACCGACGCGTAGCCCCAGCGTTGAGCAAAGGCTCCCGCCTTGGCGGCATCGCGGCCGCAGGCGGCCTGCATCACGATCTGGTAATCGAGATCGAAGAAATTGCCCACCTTGCGGAAGGCGTTGGAGTGGGCCCGGCCCATAAAGCCGTAGCCGATCATGCCGAGACGGAGTTGTTTCATAGGAGAATGGCCACAACAGGCGCGGCCGGCGTATCAAGGGATTAAAGTTCGATGAATTCAGGTTCGCTCAGGTCTTCTGCGCTGCTTCGCGGCTACGCCTTCCACCCGTGGTTTTCCCGGACCTGGATCATCGCGGCCAGGATGTCGTTCCACGTCTGCTGCTGCATCATGACGGCATTCGGGAACATGCAACCGTCCCAGCAGATGTGTTTGAACTTCTTGGTCACCTTGCCGGCGTCATCGCGCATCCAGTAGCCGGCGTCGCGGGCGATGTTCAACTTGCCGTTCGGGTCGGTCGCCATGCAGTGCTTGCCGGTCTTTTCATGCTCGCCGGAGCCTTTGACAGTGGCGTCGTTCTGGGCCACGTGAAAATCAAACGTCCACGGGCGGAGCGCCTTGGTGAGCTTTTTCATGGCCTGGTGGAACACCTCCGGCTCCCAGTGGAACTTGGCCGGCACGAGGCGATGCTCGGGGGCGTTGAACCCCAGCACGTACAGGAGGGTGTGCGCCATGTCCGCCTGGAAACCCAGGTGCTTGGGTTGGTTCACACCTTCGAGCACCTGGAGCATGTACTTCCACGAATGCATGCCGCCCCAGCAGATCTCGCCCTCGGCAGCAAGACGCTCGCCGTGGTCTTTGGCGACCTTGGCGGCTTCCTTGAAAGTGGCGATGATCCGCTTGGTGTTTCCCTTGGGATCCTTGTCCCAGTCGGTCACGCTGCACGCGGAGTCAATGCGCACCACGCCGTAGGGGCGAATGCCCAGCTCGCGGAACTTCTTCGCGATGCGGCAACCCTTGGCGACCTGACCGACGAATTTCTTGCGGTCCTCCTCGCCGCCCATGGCCGAGCCGCCGCCGGTCGGCGGCCAGATGGGGGCCACGACCGAGCCGACGACCAAGCCCTTGGCCGCAATCTTGTCGGCGATGCGTTTCAGATCATCGTCGCTGGCATCAATGTTGATGTGCGGGTCAAACAGGAAGATGTCCACGCCATCGAACTTGACGCCGTTGACCTCCGCCTTGGCGGTGAGGTCGAGCATGGTGTCCAGGTCAATGCAGGGTTCGGCGCCGGGGCTGCCCTTGCCCACCAGGCCGGGCCACATGGCGTTGTGGAGTTTGGGATGGTTGGGGATGTTCGCGGTAATCATGGGTGTCTTCAAGGAGTGGGTGACGAGCAGACCGTCGCCCGGGGATTCTGGCCTGGAACCGTGGTCGTCATGTCGTCTGGAATTGCGGGCCAGAAGGTACCAGCGGGCCATCTCGGTTCAACGGGAAATTCGGGCGAAAGGCGCGCCGACTCAAAGCCGGGCGGGGCTGGCGGGAACGCACCGCCCCCCGCTCGCGAACGATCTGCGTCGGCGCGTCCGCGAAAGCGGGAAGTAACGCCGCTATCAGCCCCGCTGGCGTCCCTGGACGCTGGCATTCACCCGCAGCCGCAGCCCGTTCAGCCGGATGAAGCCCGTGGCGTCGCTCTGGTTGTAGGCTTTGGTCGGGTCGGCTTCCATCGTGGCGATGTGCGGGTTGTAGAGGCTCACCGGGGACTTGCGGCCGGCGGCCAGGATGTTGCCTTTGTAAAGCTTCACCCGCACAGAGCCGGTGACATTCTTCTGACTTTCCTCCACGAGTGCCTGCAGAGCCAGCCGCTCCGGACTGAACCAATAGCCGTAATACACCAGCTCTGCGTAGCGCGGGATGAGCGCATCGCGCAGGTGCATCACCTCGCGGTCCATCGTGAGGCTTTCCATCTGCCGGTGCGCGAAATGCAGGATCGCGCCGCCGGGGGTCTCATACACGCCGCGGCTCTTCATGCCGACGTAGCGGTTCTCGACCATGTCCACGCGGCCCACGCCGTGTTTGCCGCCAAGCTTGTTGAGCGCCTTCATCACGCCGAGCGGGGAGAGTTTCTTGCCGTTCACGGCGATGCAGTTGCCGGCCTCGAAGTCGAGGGTGACGAACTCCGGCTTGTCCGGCGCGTCTTCGGGGAAGACAGACAGCGTGGTGAAGTAATCGCGGTTCTTCAGGTCGCCGGCGTCGAACCACGGGTCTTCGAGAATGCCCGCCTCGTACGAGATGTGCAGGAGGTTGCGGTCCATCGAGAAGGGTTTCTTCGCGCTGGCCTGGACGGGGATGCGCTTGCTTTCGCAGTACGCGATCATCTCGGCGCGACCGGGGAACTGCGCGCGGAACCGCTCGTCGCGCCACGGGGCGATGGTCTCCAACTCCGGCGCGAGCGTGGCGGCGGTGAGTTCGAAGCGCACCTGGTCGTTGCCCTTGCCGGTGGCGCCGTGGGCGATGGCGTCGGCCTTTTCTGCCATCGCGATCTCAATCATGCGCTTGGCGATGAGCGGGCGGGCGATGCTCGTGCCGAGGTAGTATTGGCCCTCATAGATGGCCCCGGCGCGGATCATCGGGAAGATGAAGTCGGTGGCGAACTCCTCCTGGAGATCGTCAATGTAGAGCTTCGAAGCGCCGGTCTTGCGGGCTTTTTTGTCGAGACCCTTCAGTTCCTCCTCCTGGCCGATGTTGGCGCAGAAAGCGATCAATTCGGCGTCGTAGGTTTCCTTGATCCACGACAGCAGCACCGAGGTGTCGAGGCCACCCGAGTAAGCGAGAACGATTTTCATCGGCGGCGAGTTAAGGATGAAGCGGGCCGACAGGCAAAGCGAAATGCGACGGCTGGTTGCCCCGGGGAGCAACCATCCCGGGCCGTGTCGCCGCCCGCGTTGCGCGCGGCCGAGGTTGTGCCACTGTTCCGCCCTGAACGTGGCTATGAACAAACCGAAGATCATCGCTTATCTGAAACCCACCTGCGGCTGGAGCAACGGCGTGCGGGCCGTGCTCCGCAAGTACGATCTGCCGTACGAGGACCGCGACATCATCAACGATCCCGCGCAGCGGCAGGAAATGATCGAGAAGAGCGGGCAACTGCTCAGCCCATGCGTCGAGATCAACGGCCGGATGCTCGCCGATGTCAGCGGCGACGAGGTCGAGGCCTATTTGCTCCAGCAAGAGCTGGTCCAGCCCAACAGCCGGCCGGCAGACGCCCCCACCAGCGCGCCCTGTGCCCACGAAATCCCGGTCAGTTCGGAGATTGCCTTCCGCTGACCGGACGCGGTTGACCAGCAAGCCCGCGAGATTCGGATCGTCGGCCGCCCGGCGCAACCGGCGGTCAGGCCCCGGCCGGCCGTGAATGGGCAGACGTGCTTTGGCATCCAAACACGCCATGATGCTCCAATTCTGTCGGTCTCCGCTACTCGTTGCCTGCGCAATCGTCCTGTCAATCGTCCCAGCCCCGGCCGCCGACTGGCCCCAGTGGCGTGGTCCCAACCGGGACGGCCTCTCCGCCGAAACCGGACTGCTCCAGGAGTGGCCAGCCGACGGACCAACCCTGGTCTGGGTCGCCAAGGGCCTGGGCGGCGGCTACACCACGCCGTCCGTTGCGCGGGGACGCGTCTTCGGCCTGGGCTATCGCGGCGAAGATGAAGTGGCTTGGGCGCTGGACGAGGCGACGGGCCGCGAAATTTGGGCCGTCAAGACCTCCGACGCCGACCGTCGCGTGGGCTATCCGGAGGGGCCGCGTTCCACGCCGACGGTGGATGGCGAGCGGCTATATTTCATCGGCGCGGGCGGAAACCTGGTGTGTTTGGACACCGGCTCCGGAAAACTGCTTTGGACCAGGGACCTCGTGAAGGACTGCGGCGGGAAGATGATGTCGGGCTGGGGGTTCTCCGAGTCGCCGCTCGTGGACGTGGACCGGGTGGTTTGCACCCCGGGCGGACCGCAGGGAACCGTGGCGGCATTCAACAAGGTCAACGGCGACCTCCTCTGGCAGAGCAAGGAGATCACCGACGACGCGGCGTATTCGTCGCTGGTGATCGCCCACTTCGGGGGCAAGCGGCAGTACGTCCAGTTGACCGCCGCCAGTGTTTTTGGCGTCGCTGCGGACACCGGCAAGCTGCTCTGGCGGGCGCCGCGCTCCGGGCGCACGGCGGTGATTCCCACGCCCATCCTGCACGAGGACCTGGTGTATGTGACCTCGGGCTACGGCGTGGGCTGCAATCTCTTCCGGGTCACAGCCGAGGGCGAGGCGTTCAGAGCCGAGGAGGTGTACAACAACAAGGTCATGGTCAATCACCACGGCGGCGTGGTCAAAGTCGGCGAGCACCTTTACGGGTTCTCCGACGGCAAAGGGTGGACCTGCCAGGAATTAAAAACCGGCCGGGATGTCTGGCAGGAAAAAGAGCAACTCGGCAAGGGGGCCATCGGCTACGCGGATGGCCGGCTGTACCTGCGCGCCGAGAGTGGTCCGGGCACCGTGGTGTTGATCGAAGCGACGCCCGACGGTTTTCGGGAAAAGGGCCGGTTCAACCAACCCGAGCGCAGCGGCAAGAACAGTTGGCCCCATCCGATCATCGCCAACAGCCGACTCTACCTGCGCGATCAGGACCTGCTGCTCTGTTACGACGTGCGGGAGAAGTAACGCCGCCGCTCCCTCCCGGACGAGATCTTGGGTCCGGGGCCAGCCGCCAAACGACCGCTGGCCGACGATGGCGTCCCCCAATGGAGGTTCAGCGGCCGGTGGAGAGCCAGCGGGCGTAGCGCCGGGCGAGTTCGTCCGGCGAGGATTTGTCGCTGCGGGCAACGACCAGGTAGTCCAACGCGAACGTCTGCCCTTGGCGGTAGGTTAGGGGCGCGCGGTCCAGCTCCTGCGTGGCCGAGATATAGGCAAAGGCGTTCAACATGCTGAAGAAGACACTGCGACCGGCGTTCGCCGGTTGGTCGAATACCGCCACCGTCACCTCCCGGCCGCCGATGGTCTGCGTCATCGCCGTCCAGTCCGCGACCGTCGCCTCGTTCCCCGCGTTGGGCGCGGTGTACGGCGTGCCCGCGGAGTTCAACCGGGCCGCCGTGCCGTCGAACGGGCGGGACAACCGCAGCCCCAGACCGAAATAGACGGACCCGGTCAAGGTGACGACCGGCGCGGCGCGACCCACGGTGAAAGCGCCCTGCCAGCGAACGGCCACCTCGCCGTTGGCCTCGTCCACGGTCAACGTTAGCGTCCGGACTTCCTCGATCAGCGCGACGGGCGCGGTGTCGGCCAGGTGGCGATGCTGTCGGGCCACCCAGTGAATGGGCTGCCGGATGGTCACCCGCGGCGACTCCGGCCCGGCGGAATTGGCCTCGACTGTGGGGGGCGCGACCGGTTTCTGCACGCCGGGAGCGGTGGCTTCTTCCCAGAAGTTCGTGCCGTTCACCGCGATGGCGTACATCAAACCGTGGTGGTGCAGGTGGTCCGGCGGAGCGTCGAGCAGGACGTTCTCGCCGTTCAGCGTCCAAAGCTCTTTCACGTACGGCTTCCACTGATGGTCGGCGAAGGCATACACCAGGACCGGCCGGTCCCGGTGGAGGACGGTCAGGCGCCCGGCCGCGAGATCGGTCTGAACCCGCAGCGAACCGGCCGTGGTCTCCCGGGGCTGAGCCGCGGTGGTGAGGGGCGGTGCGACCAGCAGCGCCAATGCCGCCAGACCCGGCGCGAACCGGGGAAACGTGAAGATCTTCATCGGCCACAGGCTGCCGGACGGCGGCTCTGGTGGCAAGCGATTCACACCCCGTTGCCTGCCGCCCAGTCGCCCCCGCCGGCGTTCCCTTCGCCGCCAGCCGCGCCTTGCCTCGCCGGAGGATTTGCGAAACGCTGTCCGCATGAGTCTTTCGTCGCTTGTTCCATGAGTCCGTGGCGAGTCCGAAGCGTTGCGTTGCTCGCGCTGGCCGGCGCGCTGGCCTTCGCGGCGTCGGCGGGCGTTTGGCCCCAATTCCGCGGGCCGGCGGGACGCGGCTTCGCGGAGGACGATGACTTTCCGGTTCACTTCGGACCCGACACCAATTTGGTGTGGAAGACACGCACGCCGACGGGCAATTCGTCGCCGGTGGTTTGGGAAGATCACGTTTTTCTGACCGGTTACGTGGAACCGGAGCTGGTGACGCTGAGTTTGGACCGGCGGACCGGCGCGCTGCGCTGGCAACGCGCCCTGCCGGCCGACGCTGATCGCCGACACGCCGCCTTGCAGAACCCCGCCGCGCCCTCCGCCGTGACCGACGGCGAGCGGGTGTGGGTGTATTTCGGCGCGTTTGGCGCCGCGTGTTATGACCTGGAGGGCAATGAAGTCTGGCGTCGGCCCCTGCCCACACCGCTTACGCAGCACGGGGCGGGAGCGTCGCCGGTGCTGGCGGGCGAGTGGCTGATCCTTCTGCGCGATCAGGACATGAATTCGGAATTGCTTGCGCTGCGGCAAGCCGACGGGGCGGTCGCCTGGCGGCGGTCCCGGGAAGAGTTTCGGCGGGGATTTGGCACGCCCCTCGTGTTCGACCGCACGGGCGAAATGCAAATCCTCGTGCCCGGCACGCTGCGCGCGGTGGCTTATGCCGTTCGCGACGGGGCGGAACGCTGGAGCGTAAGCGGCCTGCCCAACGAGATGTGTACCACCCCGGCGCTGGGTAACGGGCTCTTGTTCGTGGCCGGGTGGACCCCGGGCGCCGGCGTGCCCCGCGTGGCGCCGTGGGACTCCTTCGCGGCGGAGTCCGACGCCGACGGGGACGGCTTCCTCACGCGCGACGAGGCTCCCGCGGGGCCGGCCCGGCAGCACTTTCACTACATGGACGCCAATCGCGATGACCGGCTGGACCGGGCCGAATACGAAACCATCGCCAGCATTTTCAATCGCTCGGAGAATGCGCTGCTGGCGGTGCGCCCGGGCGGCGCGGGCGACGTCACCGCCAGCCACGTAGCCTGGAAACAAACGCGCGGGCTCCCGTATGTGCCCTCACCGCTGTGGTACCGGGACCGTCTTTACCTGGTCCGCAATGGAGGAATTGCTTCGTGCTTCAACGCGACCAACGGCGTGCCGTCATATCACGAGGAACGGCTGGGCGCCCTCGGAGATTACTACGCCTCACCAGTGGCGGCCGGGGGTAAGATCTGCGCCATTTCGCAACCCGGCACCGCGGTGGTCTGGCGGGCGGGCGACGCGCTGGAAATCCTGGCCCGCAACGTCCTGGGCGAGCCGGTGATGGCCACGCCGGCGATCAGCCGCGGAACGCTGTTCGTGCGCAGTCGGGACCATCTGTGGGCCTTTTCCGAGCGTGCCCCATGACGCGCACGCGGCTGGACATCGCGCTGGTGGCCCGCGGCTTGTGCGCCAGTCGCGAACAAGCCCAGCGAGCAGTGATGGCGGGGCAGGTGACCGTCAATCATCAGCCCGCCCACAAGTCGAGCCAGACGGTCGCGGACACCGACGAACTGGCGCTGGCGGCGCCGGAGCGGTTTGTCAGCCGCGGCGGGCACAAGCTCGAGCACGCGCTGCTCCACTTTCGCGTCGCCGTGGCAGGACAGACCGCCGTGGACCTCGGCGCTTCCACCGGCGGATTCACTGACTGCTTGCTCCAGCACGGCGCCGCGCGGGTCTATGCCGTGGACGTTGGCCACGGGCAACTGGCCTGGAAACTCCGCCGCGATCCGCGCGTGGTGGTGATGGAGCGGACCAATGCGCGGCAGCTCTCACCGCGCCTGATGCCGGCCGGGTTTGCGCCGGTGGATCTGGTCACGGTGGACTGCTCGTTCATCTCGCTGCGGCTGATCCTGCCGGCCGCGCTGAGCCTGGTGCGCGTCGGGGGGCAGGTGCTGGCGCTGGTCAAACCGCAGTTCGAGGCGGGCAAAGTGGAGGTGGACCGTGGCGCCGGCGTGATCACCGATGTCGCGATCCACGAGCGCGTGCTTGCGGACCTGGCCGTCTTTGTGCGAGAGCAATCGTCCGGGCGCTGGCTGGGGGTGACGGAGTCGCCGCTCCTTGGCCCGGCCGGCAACAAAGAATTCTTCGCGCTGCTTGAAAAAGTTGAATGAGCCCGTCCGCCGCGTGGGCCTCGTAGCCAACCCGGACAAACCCTCAAGTCGGGCGGCGTTGCGCCGCGCGGCGCGGCTCATCGCCAGCAGCGGGCGGGAGGTGTTGACCGACGCCGCTACCGCCCGGCACGGCCGGTTGGGGATTCCCGAACGGCCGTCGGATGCCGCGCTGGCCGGGGACAGCGACCTGCTGCTGGTCTTCGGCGGCGACGGCACGATGCTGCGGGTGGCCCGGAATACTGCGGCGAGCGGGACGCCCATTCTCGGCGTCAACCTCGGGACGCTGGGGTTCCTGACCGCCTGCAATTTGCGGGAGCTGCCGGCGACGCTGGAGGCGGTGTGGCGACGGGAGTGTCTGGTGGATCAGCGGCCCCTGATCGAGGCGGTCGTCTGCCGTCCGGATGGCCCCGGCCCCGCTGCGCAGCGCGAGTTGGCGCTCAACGATTTCGTCATCAGCCGGGGCACCGTGCCGCGCATGATCGAGCTTGAGGTGCGGGTGGATGGCGAGTTGCTGACCAGCTACCGGGGCGACGGCCTGATCGTGAGTTCCCCAACGGGCTCGACCGCCTATTCGCTGGCGGCGGGGGGCGCGGTGGTGAGTCCGCAGGCGGAGGTCTTCGCGCTGACGCCGATTTGCGCGCACACCCTTTCGAGCCGCTCGGTCATTGTCCGCCTGGGCTCGACGGTGGAAGTGTGCCTGCTGAGCCAGCGCGTCCCGACCTTCCTGGCTGCGGATGGACAGACGCCCACCGAGTTGCATCCCGGCGAGGTGATGCGCTTCCGGCGCAGCCGCTACGCGGCACGGCTGGTCCGGCTGCCGGGCAGGTCCTTCTTCGACACGCTGCGGACCAAGTTGAACTGGAGCGGATCGGCGGTTTGAGGCCCCGGTGCGGTTCCACCGGAGGAGTTCGGACGGCCCGGAGGTGCTCCGCGTCCGGTCGGGGCGAGGCGCCTGGTTCTTGAACTCGGACGCCTTTCTCGAAGCGCATTTCTTTTTTTGCAAACGGCCGTGCGGCAGCCGGAACCCGGGAGCATTTCCAAGTGAGTAGCCTTGGGTGGCCACGGCGGTCTGCCGACCGGCTCCCCACAGCCAGTCTCGTCGCCCCCAGGGCTGCCGTAGAGACCGGTTCGCCTGCAAGGAGGCGAGCTGCGCGCTTGCTTGGCTCGGCATCAGATTGAAGGCGGACAGCCAACCGAAAGTGGCGCTCTTGACGATTAAGCCGTTTCCCGTCCAACCTTTGAGTTCAGCCGGGCGTGCAAGCGTTGTCGCACGTCGCGGCACTTATCCAACCGATTACACCGTTTGAGTGACCTATGAGGCCGTACTCGTTCCGCTCCCAACGCATGGTGGGCTGTGTGGCCACCGCCTGCGTCGCTCTGACCTTGTTGCCCGGCAGTTACGCCGGACTGATTGCCCACTTCAAACTCGACGAGGGCGCCATCGAGCCCACGACCTTGTCGGTGGCCTCCGAGGTCGGCGGCTGGACGGGCGAGCTTTCAAGCGACACCAGTTTTTTCCCGACCTGGGTCACTAGCGGCCTGGGCCCCGTCCCGGGCGGCACGCGGGCCGCGGTCGAGTTCGACAGTAGCGAACCGGGGAACGATCCGCGCATCGCCACCACTTGTCCGGGCGTGACGGGCGACGGTGCGCGGACGGTCGCGGCGTGGATCAAGGGCGAACTGCCCCAACCGAATTTCGGAGTCATCGTGTCGTGGGGTCGGAGCGCCAGCGCCAGTCGCTATACGTTGCGGGCCGAAACCGCGGCCGGCGCCAATGCGGGCAAGCTTCGCCTGGAGGTGCAGGGGCATGCGATGGTGGGCGAGGCGATCGTGCTGGATGGCCAGTGGCATCATGTGGCCGTCGTCAGCCCCGCGGGCGCCTCGGCGCACACCAGCACCCTCTACGTGGACGGTGTGGCGCAGGCGCGAACGCTGTTCGGGACGGCCACGACCTTGAACACGACGGTGGACCCCGAGGTGCCCGGCGAGTTGATCCACATTGGGAACGGGGGTTGGTCGCTGGGGGCTTACGGTTTCAAGGGCTTGATTGACGACGTCCGCATTTACGATGAAGCCCTGGACGCGGCCCAGATCCTGGCGCTGGCCGCCGGCGCCGGCACGGCGCCAACCTTCACGCAGCCGCTGACGGATCAGCGGATTGTGCTCGGCGATCCGGCGGCCAGGGCAACGTTCACGGCTGGCGCCAGCGGCAGTCCGCCCTTGGTTTACGAGTGGCAGTTCAATGGCAACCCGATCCCGGGGCAAACGGGTGCCACACTGGAGATCAACCCCGCGGGCCCGGCCGATGCCGGCACGTACACCGTCAAGGTCTCCAATGCCGCCGGCAGTGTGTCCAGCAGCGCCCGGTTGATCCTGAGCACGGCGCCGGTCGAGTTGAACCAGCAGGTGGGTTTGGTCGGGGGCAGCGCCAGCTTCGCGATCAACATGCCGGCGGTGTCCGGCTACACGTACCAGTGGCGCTTGGGCGAATCTGATCTTGCCGGCCAAACCTCGTCGCGCCTGACGCTCGAGAACCTGCAACCCGCAAACGCCGGCCAGTATTCCGTACGGGTGACGTTGGGGGCGCACAGTGCGGTGAGCGAGCCGGCCACCTTGCGAGTGTTGCCCGTCCCCGCCTCGGCCTACGCGGCCGCGGTGCTCCGCGATGGGCCTGCCGCGTATTGGCGGCTCGGTGAGGTCGCTGGCGCCGAGAAAGCGGCCGACGCGACCACCTTCCACGACGGCAATTACATTGGCCTGACCGGGGCGGAGCTGGGACAAGCCGGCGCCCTGGCGGGGGACGCGGATACGGCCCTGTTGCTTTCCGCCGGAGGGCTGGCTTTTGTGGAACTGGCGCAGCCTTCCGAGTTGAACGACGTGCGGGCCTTCACTGTAGAGGCGTGGGTGCGGCCGAATTACCTCGGCAATTTCGCGCTGGTGGACGCATCGTTCAATCTTCCCAGCCGCGGTTATCGGCTCGAACTGACCGCTGGCGGGACGTTCCGCTTTCGCACGGGCGCATCCCTCAGCCCCGCCAACGAAGGCTGGGATGATCTGGCCGGCGGACAAGCCGAAGCCGAGCAATGGTATCACGTGGTCGGGACCTTTGACGGCGCCACCAAACACTTGTTCGTCAATGGTCTTGAGGTCGGTGAACAGGCGGCTGCCGTTTCGCCCAGCCTCGGCCTCTATCTGCGACTGGGTGCGGGCAATGGGAGCCAAGCGAATCCCGGGCGAATCCTCGACGGGACGTTGGACGAAGTGGCGTACTACCGCCGGGCGCTTCCCGGGACGGCGGTCGCAGCCCACTATCGAGCCTCGGGTCGGGTGGCTGAGGGTGTGCTCGGCGTGGAACGGACCGGCAACGGGATTCGCCTGACTTGGGAAGGCGAAGGTTGGGTGCTGGAGGCGAGTGACCTGGTGACCGAGGGCTGGTCGCCCATTCCGAATGCCACCAGCCCTTACACGGTTTCCACCGCGGGCACGACGCGCTTCTTCCGCCTCGTGCGACCGTGATTGCGTAAGGGGCGGAGTGGCGCTGACCTGCTGCGACGCTCCGTGCTGCTGAACCGCCGCTGTTCCATCGGCCTCCCCGTCCTGAACGGGCGGCGGGGCCGATTGTCTTCCCGGAGCCGCTTTTCGAAGGGCTCTGTCCTCGGGCCGAAGGTTCCCCGCGACGTCGGCGGCCCCGCCCGGGGAACGTCGTTGGAAGGGGTGGGGCTCGGGAGCGGCAAGCCGCTTGACGCCCCACGGGCCTTCCTTAACCTTCCAACATCGGCCCGTCACCCTGCGCTCAAGCGAACCGGGTGTCGTGAAGCCGAGCAAACGCCAATCCCTATGGAAATCGTCGGCAACGTTGAAGAGATTCTAAAACGCAAAGGCAACGCGGTTTATTCCGTCGCCCCGACTGCCACCGTCTTCGACGCCATCAAGCGGCTCGCCGAAGTGAATATTGGCGCGTTGCTGGTCATGGAGGAAGGGAAGCTGCTGGGGGTGTTCTCGGAGCGCGACTACACCCGCAAGGTGGCGTTGCAGGGAAGGGACTCACGGGTGACGCCGGTCAAGGACATCATCACCAATCGCCTCTTCACAGTGTCCCCCTCGACCACCGTGTCCGAGTGCCTGCGCTTGATGGTGGACAATCGCATTCGACACCTGCCCGTGGTTCAGGAGGGCCAGGTGATCGGCGTGGTGTCCATCGGCGACCTCGTAAACTGGATCATCAGCTCGCAGTCCGCCGCGATCGAGCAATTGCAAAGCTACATCGCCGGCGGCTACCCGGCCTGAAGAGGGAGTTGTCGCCAACGCCAGCGGCGCCAGAGTCCGCTCATGCGAGCGCACCTGCGCTTACGCCTTCGCGGGTTGTTTTTTCGCTCAACGCCTGTCGCGCCCGGCCTGCCGGCCCTGCCGCGCGGGCGGTCCGAGTGGCGCCTGCTGCGCGGCGGCGCCGCGCACGCCGGGCTCGCAGCCCTGGAGTGACGCCCTCGTTTCGTGGCGCCTGGGCGGTAGAATCCGAGAACGAGCGGCTGGACACCGCCATGGAACCGATCATAACCGGCGGGCTGGTCTTTGTCGTTGCCCACGGCAGTTGGTTTCACGCGCTCGACGCGCCCTTGTGCGAACCGAGGTGGCGTTTCGCCGCCCGCGGGCCTTTCCTGCCCTCGCTGGCAGATGCGGACCGATTCGTCCTAGGCGCCTCGACCGATGGACGGTTTTACGGACTGGAGGCAAGCTCCGGCGCACTGGCCTTGCTCCGCGCAACCGGCCCGACGAATCAGCGCACGCGCATTGACTTGCCGTTCGGTCACGCCGACCTTTCGCACGTGCAGAAACTCGGCACAGCTCTCGAGGCCGCCAGGCGCGAGGCAGCCTCGGACCGTCCTGCCGCCCATTCGCTCTAAACCGCGGCCGGGCCGCTTCGATTCGGATTCTCGATCATGGAACCAGAACAACTACCTCTCGAAGAAGGCGTGCTCGCGCCGGAGCTTACGTGGTATCGGACCCCGTTTTTCAGCCGCCTGCTGGCCATCGTGCTGCCACCGCTGGGCATCGGTCTGGCGTGGACGAACCCCCAACTGTCCTGCGCGCGAAAGGTCCTGATCACGGTGACCCTGGTGCTCTTTTGCATCCCGTACCTGGTGGGGTTGGTGGCTTTGCTGGTTTTTCTGAACCTGGTCGAGGTGGAGTGGAAGGGCGGCTTCGGCCCGAGTCTGGTGACCCGCAAAACGGTGCCCGACTACAATGCGCTCGAGATCAACCGTGCCGGCCAGCGGTCGGAATCGGCGGGTACCTTCAGCCGGACTCCCAACCCAAGCCGATACTGGACCGATTTTCGCGGGCCGCGGCGGGATGGGCACTACGAGGAGCAGCCGATTTTGGTGGACTGGCCGGAAGCGGGCCCGCGGGTGGTCTGGCGCCAGCCGGTGGGCGGCGGTTACGCGTCGTTCGTCGTGGCGGACGGTCGGGCTTTCACGATCGAGCAACGACGGGAAGAAGAAGCGGTGGTCGCCTACGATGTCGAGACGGGCCGCGAACTGTGGATGCATTCGTATCCCGCGCTGTTCAGCGAGTGGATGGGCGGTGACGGCCCGCGCGCGACCCCCACGATCGCGGCCGACATGCTGTACAGCTATGGAGCAACCGGCGAGTTGATCTGTTTCGGCGCGGCTTCCGGCACAGTGCTGTGGCGGAAGAACGTGCTCGAAGAGAATCAATCCGGGAACCTGCGCTACGGGATGGCGGCCTCGCCGCTGGTCCTCGGGAATCAACTCATCGTGCTCGCCGGCGACGCCAGCCCCGGGAAGTCAGTGGTGGCTTATGATCGCCTGACCGGTCGGAGCCTGTGGAGCGCGCTGGATGACCGACAGTCGTACACCTCGCCGCTCGCAGCCGAATTGGCTGGTCAAGAACAGGTCGTGGTGGTCACGGCCTCGCGCGTGGTGGGACTGGCCACCGATGGCTCGAGGCTCTATTGGGAGTTCCCGTGGACGGTGCAGTACGAGAATGCCATCGCCACGCCCCTGATCGTGGGCACGAACCGTTTCTTGATCTCCGCCGGCTACGGCACGGGAGCCGCACTGGTTGAAATCAGTCGCGACGGTGAAGGTTTCCGGGCCACCCAGATTTGGCGAAACCGCAACCTGAAGACGAAGTTCAATCCGGCGGTGGTGTGGCAGGGGCACGCCTACGGGCTGGACGAAGGGGTGTTGGCTTGTGTGGACCTGGCGACCGGTGAACGTCGCTGGCGAGACGGCCGCTACGGCTACGGGCAGCTCCTGCTCGCCAGCGGCCACCTGATCATCCTCGGCGGGGAAGGGGAGCTGGCTTTGGTGAAGGCCACGCCTGACCGCTGGCAGGAGTTGCGCCGGCTGCGCCTGTTGCGCGGCAAGACCTGGAACGTCCCCGCCCTGGCCGGGGGCTTCCTCCTGGTGCGGAACTCCGCCGAGATGGCCTGCCTCGATCTGCGCCCGAGACGGGTAGAACTCGATTAACCGGGCGCGGGTTGCCCGGCGCGCCGTTTCAACTGCCCGGCGGGTCGCTGAGGGTGCGCAAGTAGTCGAACGTGAACAGGCCCGAATTGTGGCCGTCCGCCCAGTGTGGTTGCACGCCGTACCCGCCGACCGGCGCGACCCGCGTCAACTGGAAGGAAGCCGGCGTCAACGGTTGCTGGGGTCCTTTGTGCAGATGGCCCAGCACATCCCGCTCACCCTGGCAGCCCGCACATGGGCACGCCCGCCGCAGCGCTTCGAGCCGGATGTAACTCTCGGTGCCGTCGGCCCATTTGATCGCCAGCTCGCTGCCGATTACCTCGAGGCTGACCAGTTTCATGCCTTCATCCTGACCGAACACGCCGGCTTACAGGTCACCCCACGGGAACGTGAGCAAGAACATGAGCACGCCCAAAATGAGCAACAACGCCCCAAACAGCATGAGCGTGGTGTCGTACCGCCAACCGCTGATGCGGATGGCCCGCGGCGAGGCGAACTCGGCGTCCCGAATGCGCTGATGATATCGGGAGATCCGCTTTTGAATTGGCCACGCCAGATACATCAGAAGCGAGCCGATGATCATCAGCCCGATGGCAATCAGCACCGGCGGGCCCAGAAAGTCCGACACCGCCGCCAGCAGAGCGGTATCGCGGAACGTTGGCGTGGTCATGGTCGCGGCCTTCCCCCTGATTGTCGCTAAATCTCATCCCACGGATAGGTCAAAAGGAACAAGGCCAGCCCTCCCATCGCCAGCAAGATCCCGAAAAGAATCAGCGCGAACTCGTGATGCCAGCCCGTGACCCGAATCAACCAACTCGACGCCCGGGTCGCCCGCCGCAGCCGGTGATGCCAACGGATCAGGCTTCGTTGCAGCGGGCGCGCGGTCAACACCAGCAGGATCCCCGCGACACTCAAGAGCGCGGCGGCCACGTGGGGTTCAAGCCATGTCGCCAGATTTGCCATGCGCGGTTTGCCCAAACCTTGGGTCGCGAGAAGGAAACCGTTCGCGGGCGCGGCGGGCAAGCAATTCTGCCCGCGCTTCGGGGCGCCGAGCCCGCCAAGGCCGGGAGTTGCCGGGGCGGAGCCCGGGGACGAATGCCCCCGCAGCAGCGAAGTCGGCTTAAAAAAAGGGCGGCGTGCCCGGCGCGACGAGTTTGGGGTTGGGGGTCGAGCCGGGCCGCTGTAGCCTTCGACCATGTCGGATTCGCTGGTGGTGAACGAGATCTATTGCAGTCTTCAGGGCGAAAGCACGTTCGCCGGATTGCCGTGCGTGTTCGTCCGGTTGACGGCCTGCCCGCTGCGTTGCTCCTATTGCGACACCGCCTATGCGTTCACTGAGGGCACGCGGATGCCCATCGAGCGCGTGGTTGAGCGGGTGCGTGAGCTGGCCGCGCCTTACGCGCGCGGGCAGGGGGGGAGCGGCTGGTCGGTTGCCAGCGCAACCGGCCGGCTGCCGTTGGTGGAGCTCACCGGCGGGGAGCCGCTGGCACAGCCCGCCGCGCGGACGCTAATGAGCCGGTTATGCGACGCTGGTTATGTGGTGCTCCTGGAAACCAGCGGCGCCCTGGACATCGCGAGGGTGGATCCCCGCGTCAGGCGGATCATGGACCTCAAGTGCCCGAGCAGTGGCGAGAGTCACCGCAACCGAATGGAAAACCTCGCTCTCCTGCGCGCGACGGACGAGGTGAAATTCGTCATCGGCACGGTTGAGGATTACGCGTGGGCGAAGGACGTGGTGTTGGCGCGCGACCTGACAGCCGTTTGTTCTGTGCTGTTTTCCTGGGTCTCGCCGCTTTCGCCGCGGCAACGGGATCCCTCGCTTCGGCCGGTGCCCGCGGGTGAAACACCCCTGACGCGTCGAGAGCTGGTCGAGCGGATCATCGCCGATGCGCTGCCGGTCCGCTTTCAATTACAGATGCACAAGTTCATCTGGCCGGCCGATGAACGCGGGGTTTGAGACGCCGGGCGGCAGCCTTCCGCAGCACGGTCCGGGTCCGCCCGCCGCGCGGCGGGGAGCGACCACGGCTTTAGCGCACGGCACACTTTCGCCTTTTCTGGAGCGGTCTCGCGATTATCTTCTCGCCTCGCAATCGCTGGAACGGGAGGCGGGCCGCGAATCGTCAGGCTGGACGGATTCGGCTCCTGGTTGTCCGCCGCCGATCGCGAGTCAGACCGAATGGACGCCGCGCACATACGGAACTTCAGCATCATTGCCCATGTGGATCATGGGAAGACGACGCTTTCCGATCGCCTGCTGCATCGGACCGGCACGATCACGGACCGGCAAATGCAGGATCAGTTGCTGGACTCGATGGATCTGGAGCGCGAGCGCGGAATCACGATCAAGGCGCATCCGGTGACCATGCTGTACACGGCGCGGAATGGGGAAACGTACGAGTTGAACCTCATCGACACGCCGGGCCACGTGGATTTCGCCTACGAGGTGTCGCGCAGTCTCAATGCCTGCGAAGGGGCGTTGCTGGTGGTTGACGCCGCGCAGGGCGTCGAGGCGCAGACCGTTGCCAACATGCACCTCGCGACCAAGCAAAACCTCACGTTGATTCCGGTCATCAACAAGATTGACCTGCCGCACGCCAACATTGCCCAGGCCCGGCAGCAGTTGGAGGACATCCTGGCGATCCCGGCAGACACGGCGATTCTGGCCAGCGCCAAGGAGGGCATCGGGATCGAGGAAATCCTCGAGGCAATCGTGGCCCGGATTCCGCCGCCCCGGCCCACCGGCCAGCCCAGCCTCCAGGCCTTGTGCTTCGACTCGTATTTCGACACCTACAAGGGGGTGGTGACGCACGTCCGCGTGTTCAACGGCGAGTTGCGCGCGGGGATGCAGGTGAAGCTGCTGCACACCGGCAAGTCCTACGAGGTCAAAGAGGTCGGCAGTTTCAATCCCAAGCCCTACGTCCGCGACCGGCTCGAAACCGGAGAGACCGGCTACGTCACCGCCAACATCAAGACCCCGAAAGAGGTTAAGATGGGGGACACGTTCACCGATGCGCGGATGCCGTCGGCCGCCCTGCCGGGTTTTCAGGAGATCCACCCGATGGTGTTCAGCGGGATCTACCCGATCAACACGGCGGACTACGAGCATCTCAAAGCCAACCTCGCCAAGCTCCAGTTGAACGATTCGGCCTTCGTGTACCAGTCCGAGAGTTCGGTCGCCCTCGGATTCGGATTTCGGTGCGGCTTCCTGGGGCTGCTGCACATGGAGATCGTGCAGGAACGGCTCCGGCGCGAGTACAACATGGACATCATCGCCACCTACCCGAGCGTGGTGTATCGCGTCCGGCTGACGAACGGCGAAGTGAAGGAAATTGACAACCCGGCATTCCTGCCCGAGGTCACCTACATCGCCGAGATCGAGGAGCCGATGGTGCGCACATTCATCATCTGTCCCAACGAGCACATCGGCGACATGATGGCCCTGGTGTCCGAGAAGCGAGGCGTGCTGGACCACACGGAAACGCTCGACCCGCGGCGCGTGATGATGACCTGCCTGGTGCCGCTCAACGAGATCCTGATCGACTTTCACGACCGCATCAAAAGCATCACGCGCGGCTACGGTTCGATGGACTACGAACATGCCGGGTACCGGGCCTCGGACATGGTTAAGCTCGACCTGCTGGTCAACGGCGAGCCGGTGGACGCCTTTTCGTGCATCGTGCATCGGGACAAGGCGGAAAGCCGCGGCCGGGCCCTCGCGGCCAAGCTCAAGGAAGTGATCCCCCGGCAGCAGTTCGCGGTCGCGATTCAGGCGGCGATTGGCGGGAAAATCGTGGCCCGCGAGACCGTCAGCGCCTTCCGCAAGGACGTGACGGCCAAGTGCTACGGCGGCGACATCAGCCGCAAGCGCAAGCTCCTGGAAAAGCAGAAGGAGGGAAAGAAGCGGATGAAGTCGGTCGGCTCGGTCAACATCCCGCAGGAGGCCTTCATCGAGGTTTTGAAAGCGTGACAGTGGTCGCCGAACAGGGCAGGGGAGTCAGAAGCACATGAACGGATTGTATTGGTTTGTCTCGCGGCGCTACCGCCACGCGGTCGAAATCCGCAAACACGTCGTCCGCGAGCGCCACGCGCAGCGCGACCTGCTGTCACCCAAAGCCCTCGAGGAACTCGAGCTGGGGCTGGCCGAGTTCAAAGAGACGATGCGCGACACCGAGGAACTCGAGTCGGTCCAGGCCGCCGGCCAGAAGCTGGAAGAGGTGGCCAGCAAGTGGCTGCGGCCGTATCCCGGCGGCAGCTCGCGGGACAATATCCGCGAGTTCCTCGTCAGTGCGGTGTTGATCCTCAGCGTCTTCTCGTTCTTTATCCAACCGATGAAGATCCCGTCGGGGTCCGCGCAACCCACCTTGTACGGGAACGTCACCACTGACCTGAAGCCAACGCAACGGCCGATACCGGGAACGGTGGATCGGTTCTTCGACTGGTTCCGGGGCGTGGACTACCATGTGTGGGTCGCTCCGGAGGACGGCGTCTTGAGCATTGACCCGCCCGGCACGACCCTGCGCTTCATCAAGACGCAGTCGTTCAGCATCGGGAGGCATTCCTATTCCATCTGGTGGCCGCCCGACGATCTGCTTTCCACCGTCGTCGGCTCCGACACCCCGAAATGCGGAGTCGCTCCGGGGCAGCGATTTCGCAAAGGCGAGGTGGTGCTAAAGCTGAAGATTTCCAGCGGCGACCGGCTGTTCGTGGATCGGTTGACCTACAACTTTCGCCGGCCGGTTCGGGGGGAAACGATTGTTTTTGCCTCAACCGGCATTCCCAACCTCACGCAAAACACCCACTACATCAAACGACTGGTTGGACTGCCCGGCGAGCACGTCCGCATCGGCAATGACCGGCACCTGATTGTCAACGGGGAACGCCTGGACGCGGCCACGCCGTATTTCGAGAAAGTGTATGCGTTCCGGGGACCGCCGCGCGACAGCGAGTATTCGGGCCACGTCAACGAACTGGTGGCGCGGCAGAATGGCCGCGGCCGGCTGGCTCCGCTTTTCCCCGACGAGAACGCGGAACTGGTGGTCCGCCCACGGCATTACCTGGCGTTCGGCGACAACACCATGAACAGCTACGACGGTCGGGCTTGGGGGGATTTTCCTCGAGAAAAAGTCGTGGGTAAGGCGTTGTTCGTCTTCTGGCCATTCACCGAGCGTTTTGGGTTGGTGTATCGGTGAGGTGCGGGTGGCACATCCTCCGGTGGCTGCGCTCGCGGGCGGTTCGCAAGGCGCTGGCGGAACAACGGATTTCGCGCCGCCTGATTAATTACTTCCGCGACACGCTGCCGCCCGAGGGCGTGGCGCAAATCGAACTTGCCTCCCGCGAGCTTTCCGGTGTCTGGCAGGGCGGGGCGGCAGACACCGTCGTCCGCGAATCCACGCTCCATCTGCGCACGGTGATGGAGCGCTGGGTCATTGACCCGGCCCGCAACCGCGTGCGCGAACTGGTGGACGTCTCACTGGTCGCGCTGGTGGTGGCTCTGACCGTGCGCTCGTTCTTCGTCCAGCCGATGGCCATCCCGACGGGCTCCATGCAGCCGACGTTGTACGGCGTGACGGTGGAAAACTTGCGCGAGGCGGACCCGGATGCCGTTCCCACCGGTTTCCGCCGCTGGGTGGATCGTTGGGTTCATGGGCGCTGGTACTTGGAAGTAACGGCGCGCTGCGATGGCCGGGTGTCCGAGGTGATGGAGCCGGAACCGATCCTCCCGGTATTCCCGCAGTGGAAACGCCAGCGATTCAAGCTGGGGACAGAATGGCACACGGTTTGGTTGCCGCCCTCCGATCTGCCGAATCCCTGGGGCATCGCGCCTTCCAAAGTGCTGCTCTGGTACGCGGGAGTCACCTCGGAGCGGCACTTCAAGGCCGGCGAGCCGGTCATTCGCCTCGCAATCAACGCCGGTGATCACATCCTGGTGGACCGGCTAACTTACAACTTTCGGCGACCGGAGCGGGGCGAAATCGTGGTGTTTCGCACCGCCGGCATCCCGGGCATCCCCGAAGCCACGTATTACATCAAGCGGCTGGTGGGCTTGGGCGGAGACCGCGTCCGCATCGGTGACGACCGCCATCTGGTGATCAACGACCAGCGAGTGGACTCGCAGACGCCGCACTTCGAGCAGGTGTATGCCTTCGTTGGGCCGCCTCAAGACAGCCGGTATTCCGGACACTTGAATGACCGGGGCGCGCAGTCGCTCAAGATGCGTCCGCGAAGCCTGGCACCGAATTTTCCCCACGGCCGGGCGGAGTTTAAGGTCCGTCCGGGTCATTTGCTGGTCATGGGCGACAACTCGGTGAGCAGCCTCGACGGTCGGCGTTGGGGCGACTTCCCGGAACACCGGCTGGTCGGGCGGTTTTGGACGGTGTACTGGCCGGTTGGTGAGCGGTTGGGGCGAGGCCAGGACTGAAGACTTGCTCTGATGAAGCTGCGGCGGCGCCGGCACTTTTTGGGCAGGGCGAGTAGTGTTCGCACAATGTTTGTTATATTCATCTGAGCGACTTGGGAGCTTCCCGACCACCCTTTGCCACTGTACCCTTCAACCCGCGCCACGAATGGCCCCACGCTTATCAATCAGCTCAAGCCCCGCAACTCCCGCAGCGGAATCGCGCCAGACTAAGCCCCCGGTGACGCTCGCCGTCTGCATCCGACGCGCCTACGATTTGCTGTTCGCCGCTTACGGCCACCAACACTGGTGGCCGGGTGATTCGCCTTTTGAGGTTTGCGTCGGCGCAATCCTGACCCAGAACACCAACTGGGCGAACGTTGAACGCGCCATTGCCGCGCTGAAAGCGGCCGGTTGCTTGTCGCCCGGGGCAATCCACGACCTTCGCCAGGGAGACCTGGCCCGGCTCATTCGACCCGCCGGCTATTTCAATGTAAAGGCCCGGCGGCTCAAGGAGTTCGTTCGCGTGGTTCAGGAGGACTTTGGCGGCCAGCTTGAACGGTTTTTCTCGGGACCGACAGTTGCGGTGCGCGTCCGGCTGCTGGCGATCAAGGGCATCGGCCCCGAGACCGCCGACAGCATGCTGCTGTACGCCGGCAACCACGCCAGCTTCGTCGTGGACGCCTACACGAAGAGGGTTTTCAGCCGGCACGGGTGGTGCGAGACGAAGGCGACGTACGACGAAGTGAAATCCCTGTGCGAATCGGGGCTCAGTGACCGCACTCCGGATCAGCTTCCGGACTACTGGGGCGACTACCACGCCCAACTTGTCCGCGTCGCCAAACTACACTGCCGGAAGGCGGAGCCTCGATGCCACGGCTGTCCGCTGCAGCCGCTGTTGCCCGAGACGCGGCCGGCGCCCGTGAGGCCCACGGAGGCGGTGGACCATCCCCGCCGGTCTCGCCCCAACCGGGGCCGTTCCGGTGGCTCGCGGCTTGCCACCCTTCGCTGGCACCGGTTGACTCCAGTTGACAGACCATGAGTGCTCCGGCCGCCGGTGTTCGCGACACCCTCGTCATCGTCCCGACCTACAACGAGCGGGAAAACCTGCGTCCCCTCGTTGAGCATCTGAACCGCCTGCCAACTCCGGTTGATCTCCTGGTCGTGGACGACAACTCCCCGGACAAGACCGGCGAACTGGCCGACGAACTGGCCCAAGAATTTCCCTTTGTCCACGTGCTGCATCGCGAACGGAAGGCCGGGCTTGGACGGGCCTACTGCGCCGGCTTCGCGTGGGCCCTGGCCCGGCACTACGAATTCATCTTCGAGATGGACGGCGATTTCTCGCACGATCCCGACGACATACCGGCCTTTCTCCGGGCGGCTGCCAACGCGGATTTGGTCCTTGGCACGCGATACCGCGACGGCATCCGGGTCATCAACTGGCCCCTCGGGCGCCTGCTGCTGAGTTTGTCTGCGGCCCGGTACGTGCGGCTCGTGACCGGCATGCCGTTCACGGACCCCACCGGCGGGTTCAAGTGCTTTCGCCGGCGGGCACTGGCATCACTGGACCTCGACCAGGTACGCAGCAACGGATACAGCTTTCAGATCGAAATGACGCACAAGGTGTGGCGTCAGGGAATGCGCGTCGCCGAGGTGCCGATCATCTTCCCCGACCGCTTCCAAGGTACCTCGAAGATGTCCCGCCGCATTGTTTGGGAGGCGCTCGGGATGGTCTGGCGGTTATGGTTGCAGAACGGCCTGCGGCGCTCGCCGCGACCGCCCGCCTGATCCGGCTGCCATTCAAGTCCGGACCCGGACGTGCGTCTTGACCGCTCGGTTACCGGAGGTCATGGACTTGAGCAAGAATGGCAGGTCATCCAGCACGCACTCGCCATCCACAAAATCGGCCGCCTTGACGGTCCCCTGCTCCACCAGTTCCAACGCCCGCCGAATGGTTGCGGGGGTGTGGTGAAAACTCGCCAACAGCGTCAGGCCCGAGTAGTGGAGCCGGCCGGTGTCCAGGACCACTGAGGTCCCGGCCGGGCAACCGCCGAAGAAGTTCACCCGGCCGCCCTTGCGCACCAATTGGACTGCGGCCTCCCAGGCCTCGGGTTTGCCAACCGCCTCGATCACCACGTCCGGGGCATCGGGCATTTCAGCCTGAATTCCGCTGACGAGCGCGCCCGCCGTGCCCACGTCAATCACGCGCCGGGCACCGAGCCGGCGGGCGGCTGCCAGCCGCTGCGCCCGCCGACCGGCCACCGTCACCTCGCAACCGCGGGCGCGCGCGAGGATCGCGAACATCAGCCCGATGGGCCCCGCGCCCAGCACGAGCACCTGCTCGCCAGCTTTGAGCGCCGTCTCCTCGGCTCCGAGCACCACGCAGGCGAGCGGCTCGACAAGCGCCGCGTCGAGAAAGGAGGTGTGGGGGCGCAGCCGCAGAAGGTTCTTCGCCACCAAACGCGGCGGAATGACGATGGACTCCGCATAGGCGCCGTTCAGGAACAGCAGATCCTCACAGAGATTCGGCTGGCCCGCCCGGCACCAGCGACACGCGCCACACGGGGCGGAATTCGCTGCCACGACACGGTCGCCGGCGCGCCACGCGGTCACCCCCGGTCCCACCTCGCTGATCACGCCGGCGAACTCATGGCCGAACACGGTCGGCGGCACGAGCATCTTCGCGTGGTAGCCGCGCCGATAGACCTTGAGATCCGTGCCGCACGTCAGCGCCGCGTGAATGGTCACCCGGACCTCACCCGGCTCCAGAGCGCGCTCCGGCACCTCCTCGACCCGCACGTCTTCCTGCCCGTACAGCACCGCGGCTTTCATGTCCGGGCACGGTAACGAACTGACCGATCCGGTTCAAACCCGCATGCTTGCCGCCGGGCTGCCCTCCCCTGCCCTGTCCGGCCCGCGCCCTCGGGAACAAGCGGACGAACGCCCCCGTTGCGTGCGGCTTACCACCGCCAAACAAAGAGGCGGACGCCGTTGCCGGTGTCCGCCCCGCGAGTTACTCGAGCTGGCGCACGCCTATTCGGTCACCGCCCGGAAGAACCGCGCCGCCGTCGCCGCGGCTTGATCGAGGTGAACGCTCGCGTTGCCGGCGTCATCGAGGGTCAGCGTCTCGATGGCCGTCCACGGGCCATCCACCGTTTCCGCGGCGCTCAACGTGACCTTCGCCTGCGGGACGCCCCGCGCGCTCAACGTCACGCTGGTGTCCCGGCGTGCGATGGCGATCGTCACGCCCGCTTCGACCCTGGCCACGGCAATCACCGTCTCTCCGCCACCGAGGCCGACCTCGATCAACCGGTACGTCAGCCCGTCGGACGCCGGGGCCGCCGCGTCGGTATGCCGGTAGGTTTGCGGCCGTTGATCCCAGCCGGTGGCCGGAATCATCGGGGTGATTCGCTGCCAGACACCGTCGGTGCTTGTCCGCTCGACCCGGAAGCCCAGCGCGCCGCTCTCCACCAGCGTGCCCCAGGTCACTTGCACGGCGGTTGCCCCGGCGGCGACCGCCCGGAAGTACGCCAGCCGGGCGGCGGTGGGCAGCAGTTTCAGGCCCGCGTCCACGTAGGTCACCGCGTCACCCGAGACCAGCGTGACCGTGGTGGTCTTGCCGTCCACCG
>CAYNCT010000028.1:0-29990 GCA_964396005.1 uncultured Verrucomicrobiota bacterium
CGCATCATCAGAACAACGCGGGCCGGAAAAACGCCACTTTTTCAACAGCCTGCTACGATCCCGTGTGGCCGCCGGGATTGCCAGATGCCTGGATCAATCTCAACTGGTGGTACACAGGTTGGTTCCCAGCCCTGCCCGAGGATCGGCAACTCTGGGTTCCCGGAATTCATGGAACATGGAACACTTACGCTCGCTGGATGGGAGAACACAACGACGCGTGCGCGACAGAGGCCTTTGCGTTCGTCGTTTGGGGTGATAACCGGGGATTTTCAACGAGAAGCTCTTACCATCCCCAGCGCAGGCAGATTGACGTCCGCATGGCCCGCGCCTCTTGGCCTGTGCAATAGTGCCGGCAAGGACTCAAGCCGCTTATCCCTATGAAGATCCCAAAGGCAAACCCGCTTCCGGTAATTGTGGTCGGGGTGATGTCATGGCTCTTGTTCCCGCAGCAACTTTCCGGGGCGGAACCAGTGGTAAATTTCGTTTTGGCCAATCGCTATCCGACCGTCAGTCTGGATGCTCCCGTTCGCGACTGGGAAGGCCGGTTGCTTGCGGGAGAGGATTGGCGGTTCGAACTATATGGCGGCCCGGCGGTCGATCTGTTGGCGCCAGCCGTGAATCGGGAACCGTTCGGCCCGTCCCGGATCGTCGTGGGGCTGCACAGTCCGGGTTATTTCCGCGACACCCACAGCATGCTGACGGTGGCGGCCATTCCCGGCGAGTATCCTTGGGCGTGGCTTCAGGTGCGCTGCTGGAGCGTTCGGCTCGGTGAGTCCTATGAAACCGTCACGGCGCTTGGGTTAGGAGGGTATGGCGAGTCTCCGATTTTCAAGGCTGCTGGCGGCTACTTTGAAGCCACCATCGGAGACTTTCCTCGCCCGCTGGCTGGGCTAGAGTCTTTCACCGTCCGGCAGATCATCCCCGAGTCAGCCACTTGGGCGCTGCTGGCCATCGGCGGTTTGGGCGTATGGTGGGTGCGGCGGCCCCGCCCGGGCCGGCCCAAGTCGTGCTCGACATCAACTCCATGAACGCGTTGAGGCCCCAACACGGGTGCAGATGTCGTGCCCTCGGTACCCCGCTGGCCCCGTCCTGCCGGCACCGTGGCCGCTGGGGCGCCATCGCCAGCAACGGCACGGTCACATGGGGAAGCCAAATCTTCCGGATCACCACCGAGTGCATACCGCCGGTGTACCCCGGAACCCTCCCCGCCAACCGCGATCCCGGCCACTACGATCCCGTCTGGCCGCCGGGATTGCCGGATTTTCCCATCAACTTGCGTTGGTGGTACGAGTCGTGGTTTGCGCCCGAATCCGAGAACCCCGAGGATCCACAAGCATGGGAACCGGGGACCAATAGCACCGTAAACACCTATGCGCACTGGTTGTCCGAACACAACTCCGCATGCGGCGCCGCGACCTACGCGTACGTCGTGTGGACAGACAACCGGCAGACATCGCCGCGCAGCCAACGTAACGTTGCCCGAAAACAGAGCGACGTGCGGCTGGCGCGCCTTTCCTGGCCCAACCAGTAGAACTGGTGTGTACTTCACAGCTATTCCCCGTGAAACGTATGAAGCGTGCCATCATTGATCGAGCGTTCCTCGCACTTGCTGCTCTCGTGGGTCTCACGGGCCCTTCCCCGGTCCTGATGGCGTCCCAAGAATACCAATCGCCTGCCATCTTTTGGTTGGATAACCGCCTGCCCAGTCGCGGCTTGGACGCTCCCGTGCTCGATTGGCAGGGCAACCGACTTGCGGGAACGGAATGGCGAATCGAACTCTACGGAGGATCTGCGCCGGATTCGCTCTCGCCCGCTATCGCCCTCGACAAGGGCGGTCGTTTGCTTACCGGCTTCCACTCGCCGGGTTACTTCCGTGGTGCCAGCTCGCAACTTGCCGTTCTCTGAGGGAACGATTATCCGTGGGCCTGGCTCCAAGTGCGGGTATGGAATGCCGGGCTGGGTTCCTCCTACGAGGAGGTCCGGGCCAGAGAACAGGGGGGGCTACGGCGAATCCGGCGTGTTCTTCGCACGGGGCGGGTATTTTCAAGACGTGACGCCCCCCTGGCCGCCCGAACCGCCCCTTGGTTTGCAGTCTTTCACCGTGCGGCAGATCATTCCCGAGCCGTCCACCTGGGCGCTTTTGGCTATCGGCGGCCTGGGCCTGTGGTGGGCGCGGCGGCACCGTTCCCGTCGGAACCCATTGAAGGCCGAAACGAGCCGTGGAAGGGATTCGGCGCCTCGATCGGCGGGCGTGGGAGCCAACCAATGACGCGCGGAACGGGCGCCGGCTCCATCTGACCGGGAGCGCCCGGGTGGCCAGCAGCCTGCCAGCCGCCACGCGAGACCGTGGGCCATTCCTCGCGCGGCGAAGGACTCGCGGGGTTCGCGACGCGGAAGCCACTCGGCCTCACGCCGGCTGCTCGTTCCCGTCACCGGGGGCCCGGGTCGCGATTCGGTGACAGTTTGCCCCTGCCACCGTCGCGCCCACTGGTAAAGTGCCGGAGCCGGCATTGGTTGGGGCGCGACGCCACGCGGCCCCGGCACAAGTCACATCCGAGGCTTGGCTTGAAACGCCCCGGCCCCGGGGTTACAACCCCTCCGCCCTGATTGGGCAGGATCATGCTCAAATTATGAAGCTCACCTCTCCCCGCCTGCTCTTTGGCGTCGCGACGCTGGCGGCGCTGCTTGGCGCCCGCGCGGCTGACCCGGCCATTCTGAAGTCCGAATTCATCGTCGAGAACCCGCCCTTCCCCAGCAGCCACGCCTCGACGATCGTCGAGACGCCCGAGGGCCTGCTGGCGGCGTGGTTTGGCGGCACGCGCGAACGGGCGGCGGATGTCAGCATCTGGCTGGCGCGCAATGACGGCAGCGGGTGGTCGGCGCCGGAGGAGGTCGCCAACGGCGTGGACGTGAAGCAACAGCGGCGGTTCCCCTGCTGGAACCCGGTGCTGTTTCGGCGGATCAACGGTGACCTGCTGCTGTTCTACAAGGTCGGGCCCAGCCCGGAGAACTGGTGGGGCATGGTGCGACTCTCGGAGGACAACGGCCGCACCTGGTCCAAGGTCAAACGCCTGCCGCGCGGATACGTGGGCCCGGTGCGCAACAAGCCGGTCGAGTTTCCCGGCGGCCAACTGCTTTGCGGCGCGAGCACCGAGGACCGCGGCTGGCGGGTCCATCTCGAATGGACGAAGAACCCGTTCGGCGTCCGGGAACGCGGGCCCACGTTGAACAACGCCCAGACCTTCAACGCGATTCAGCCGACGATTCTCATCCATGACGATTCCCACTTCCAGCTCCTCTGCCGGAGCAAGCAGGGCTGGATCACTGAGCTCTGGAGCACCAATGCCGGCCTCACCTGGATGCCCATGACCCGCACCCGTCTGCCGAATCCCAACAGCGCGGTGGATGCCGTGAAACTGCGCGATGGCCGCTCGCTCCTCGTGTACAACCATTCGCGGGAAAACCGCGGGGTGTTGAACGTGGCGGTGTCCGAGGACGGCAAGAAATGGCTGTTGGGCCCGGTGCTGGAGAACGAACCGGGAAGCGAATTCTCCTACCCCGCCGTCATCGAGACCGCCGACGGCCTGGTCCACATCACGTACACGTGGAAACGCCAGCGCATCAAACACGTGGTGCTTGACCCCGCAAAGATGACGCTGCGGGAGATGCCCGCCGCAGGTCGCTGAACGAGACCCTGGAGCGAGCCGGGCCACGCCCGCGCTCCGAAGTGTCCCGACGCACGCCCTCGCCACCAGAATCCCTGCCTGCCTGCGGGCGATTCGGTTCGCCGGGGAATTCGGCTGGGCGGCGGGCGAGCCCGCCGACGCCGGGTGTTGTGTCTCCGGGCTGACCGAGCGTGCTTTCCTCCGGAGAGACTGCCGGCGGGCCGTCACAGCCCGGCTCCGACGACAGCCCCCTCCAAAAAGTTGCCGGCCGGCCTTGTCAGCGGCGGCAACCGCTCCTACTTTCGCCAGCAGTTCGACTAACGGCACGAGCATGAAACACTGGCAACTTCCCCGACGCACCTTCCTGCGCGGCCTGGGCACCGCGATCGCGCTCCCGGCGCTGGACGCCATGGCGCCCCTGCGCGCCCTCGCCAGTGAAAGCCCGAAAGCGGCGTTCAAACACCCTCGCCGGCTGGCGTTCTTGTACATCCCCAACGGCGCGGACATGCAGAACTGGACGCCCAAGGCCGAGGGCACCGCGTTCGACCTTCCGCCGACCCTCGAGCCCCTGGCCCCTTACCAGCAGGACCTGCTCGTCCTGAGCGGCCTGGCGCACGACAAGGCGCGCCCCAACGGGGACGGCGCGGGGGATCACGCGCGGGCTTCTGCAACTTTTCTCACCGCGGCCCAGGCCCGGAAAACGGCCGGGGCGGACATCCACGTGGGCGTGAGCGTGGACCAAATCGCGGCGGCGCGGCTCGGTCACCTGACGCGCCTGCCCTCGCTCGAGCTGGGCTGCGACAAGGGGCAGCGATCAGGCAACTGCGATTCCGGCTACAGTTGCGCCTACTCGTTCAACATTTCGTGGAAAACGCCCAGCACCCCCATGCCGCCGGAGGTGGACCCGCGGCTGGTGTTCGAGCGCCTGTTTGCGGGCGACCGGCCGGCGGAATCGGCCGAGGCCCGCGCCCGGCGGCAGCAGCAGCGCAAGAGCATCCTGGATTTCGTGCAGGAGGACGCCCGGCGGTTGCGGTCCGGTCTGGGCTACACCGACCAGCGGAAACTGGATGAGTACCTCACGGCCGTCCGCGAACTCGAGGTGCGGGTCGAGCAGGCGGAGAAATTCCAGGCCGCCCTGCCGGACGTCTCGAAGCCCTCGGGCATTCCGGACTCCTACGAGCGGCACCTGCGGCTGCTGTTCGATTTGCTGGTGCTGGCTTTCCAGACCGACACAACCCGGATTTCGAGTTTCATTCTGGCGCATGACGGGAGCAATCGGCCCTATCCCTGGATTGGCGTGTCGGAGGGCCACCATGACCTGTCCCATCACGGCAACGACGAAGAGAAGAAGGCCAAGATCGCCCGGATCAACCGCTTTCACATGGAGCAGTTCGCATACTTCCTCGGCCGCCTTAAGGCGGTGAAGGAGGGCGAAGGCACGCTGCTGGACAACTGCCTCATCGTGTACGGCGGCGCCATCAGCGATGGCAACCGCCACAACCACGATGACCTGCCTGTGATTCTCGCCGGGCGCGGCGGGGGCACCCTCCACCCGGGCCGGCACCTTCGCTACCCGCGCAACACGCCCATGGCCAACCTGTTCCTTTCGCTCCTGGATCGCGCCGGCGCCGGCGCGGGCATCGAGCGATTCGGCGACAGTTCCGGCCGCCTCGAGCGGATCTGAACGCCCGGCCCCGCGGGCCCGGTGGTCCACTTGAGCCCGAAAACCGAAGTCGGACTCACAGAAGGCAACCGAGCCAACGAAGGGAGAAGGGCTCCCACCGGAAACGGACGGTCAGGAAAAGTGCCCAGAGGAGAATCCCCTTCCCGCTGCTCCTTCGTTCCCTTCGTTGTCTCCTGGAAAACGAACTTCAACGTTCGGGCTGAACCGCCCGCTCGGGCCGAGAACGGTGCGGACCGCGCGGTGCCGGGGCGGCGGTGAAGCCTGAACGCCAGCCGCCCGCCGACGCACGCGACGGCCGTGACGTCCGGCGCATCCGCAGGCTTGCCCGACAAGGGAAACCCGCTACACCTCTCTCCCGCTATGGCATCCATTACATCGCTGCGGGCCGGCGTCATCGGCACCGGTTTCATCGGCCCCGTCCACGTCGAGGCCTTGCGCCGCCTGGGGGTAGCGGTCACGGCCCTGTGCGACCTGCCGGACCGGGTGCAGTCGCTGGCTGATCGCCTGGCCATCCCCCAGGCCTTTGGCGACTACCGGGACCTGCTCCGGTCGCCGGACGTGGACGTGGTTCACATCTGCTCGCCAAACCGCTTTCACTGCGAGATGTCCCTCGCGGCGGTCCGCGCGGGCAAACACGTCGTCTGTGAAAAGCCGCTGGCGATGAACACCCGCGAGACCGCGGAGATCGTCCAAGCGGCCCGCCGGGCGGGCGTGGTCTTTGGCGTGAACTACAACGTGCGGTTCTATCCGGCGGTGCTGCAAATGCGGCAGCTCGTCGCCTCCGGGGAGCTCGGCGACGTCATCCATGTGAACGGCTCGTATTTCCAGGACTGGTTGTTCAAGGACACCGACTACAACTGGCGCCTCCTGCCGACCGAGGGCGGCAAACTGCGCGCCGTGGCGGACATCGGCACGCACTGGATGGACACGGCGTCGTTCATTCTGGGGACGAGGATTCGCCGCGTCGTGGCGGACCTGGGCACGTGGCACCGCACGCGGCGCCGGCCCCTCGGCGAGGTGCAAACGTTTTCCCGCGCGAGCGCCGCGCAGAAGTACCAGACCTACGCGGTGAAAACCGAGGACTTTGCCAATGTGCTGCTCGAGTTCGGCAACGGCGCGCGGGGCAATCTTGCCGTGTCGCAGGTCGCCGCCGGGCGGAAGAACTGCCTCCGGATCGAACTCTACGGTTCGAAACAATCGGTCTGGTGGTGCACGGAGGATCCCGAGCACCTGCACCAGGGGCATCGCGACGAGGCCAATGCGACCGCCCTGCGCGCCACGCCGGCGTTCGGCGACGGCGCCGCCGGTTTCGCGGATTATCCGCCGGGCCATGTCGAGGGGTTCCCGGACACGTTCAAGATGCTGTTCCGCTCGCTTTACGGCGCCATCGTTGCCGGTCGGCGCGGCCCGTGGCTCCACGCCACGGCCGAGGACGGCCACCAGGAGGTGGCCGTGTGCGAGGCGATCCTGGCGAGCCACCGAACCCGGCGCTGGACGAGCGTTTGACACGAGGACGCGGCCGGGACCCCGGCGGGCCCGTCAAGGCCGCGCCGGACGCTCGTCCTGCAGTTCAACCGCGGCCTGGATGCGGTTGTCCTCCAACACCACCGCGCCGGCCCGGGTCCCGATGCGAATGCCGACCTTCTGCCGCCCGGTGCCGGTATCCTCGATCACGTTCCGCCGCAGCACCGTGGCGTGCGTCGCACCGTCCACGAACAGCCCCCAGCCTTGATTGTCGCGGACGGTGTTTTCCTCGAAGGTGATCCGATGGGCCGCCATGGGTTCGGTTTCGGCCCGCCAGTAAGCGCCGCCCCGCCGATTCCCCACGATGGTGTTCGCCCGAATCACATTGTCCGTGTCCTTGTGCCCGATGGACAAACCGTAGCCGGCATTGCCCTCGAGCCAGTTGCCCTCGGCCACTCCGCCCTTCACCCGCCAGCAAAAGAACAGGCCGTCCGAGCCGTTGGCCACCGCCCGACAGTTGACGACGCGGGGACGTTGCGAGCCGCTGCCCGGATGCAGCCCCAGGCCCGCGCAGCGCTCGACCACGCAGCCCTCCACCGTGACGTCATTCGACTGCTGAAAGCTGATGCCGTCGCCGCTGTAGTCGCGGACGACGCACCGGCTGATGACGCAGTGGTCGCCGCGGTAGAGGAAGATGCCGGCCGTCCGACAGCCGTCCACCTCGGTCGGGTTCGCCGCGCGATGACCGTCCACGGTCAGGCTTTCCACGCGCGCGTCCTGGAGGTGGTAACCGCTGATAACCGGGAAGGCGGTGACCGCGAACGCGTCGTCGGTCACCAGCAAGTCCGCGTTCATCGGGCGGCTGAGGGTGAAGGAATTGCCGCGGGAGTTGAGAATGGTCGCGCAAACGCCGTGGAAGTAGCGCTGCGTGCGGGAGCCAACATAGACCCCGCGGCCGATGGCGAACCCGTTGGTGTCCGCCACCGTGATGGCTGCCTCGCCGAAATCCGCATCCGCGGCGAGCGGAGACCGGAATTCGCGATCTTTTTTCAGCACGGTCAATTCGCCCGCACCGCGCACCGTCACCCGACTACGCAGATGCAGGGAGTCACGCATCAGGTACTCGCCCGGGAGGATCTCGACCACGCCGCCACCGAGGTTGCCCACGTAGTCCACCGCCGCCTGCAAAGCGCGGTGATCCTGGCCGATGATATCCGCGTCGCGCGGCCCGACCGTGACCCGGACGGCGGGGCGGGCGTGCAGTTCGTTTTCGGCGTACTGGCGGCCCGCCTGGTCGGCGCAGGTGACGGCTGGCGTCAGCGCAGTGATCAGCAGGGGGACGCAAAGCTTTGGTTTCATGACCGCAGTGTAACCGCAGCCGAAGCGCGGTCACGCCCGGTTTCCCGCGATGAAGCGGCGCAGCGCGGTGCCCAACAGGGCCGGTACGGCGCGGCTGCCGTTGGCGCGTCGAGCCGGGGCGGGCCGCGCGAGGGGTCGGAGAGCCGCGGGCTGACGCCTCAGCCGTCGCGAAGCGAGCTGGTGCGTTGCTTGAGCCAGTCCCAGTCCGTGGGGGGCACGGCGGCGAAGCCTCCTTCGGCCGCACCCTGCACGGGCGGCCGGATGGTGCCGGTGGGACCGGCGACCTGCCAGCGGTGCAACTCAAGGTGCCCGTCGGCGAAGGTCAGATTCGCGGCACCCAGGTGATACGAGCCCGGGAGGTTGCCCCACTTGTATTCGTGGAGGCGGTTCATGAAGAACCCGTCATTGATCGTATCCGGATGCTCGTCCATGAAGACAAACGTCAGCGCGGGCTGGACGAAGTCGCTGCCCCGGAAAAACTGACGGTAGTCCGGGTTGAAGCGATTGGTCAGCACGCCGGGATCGCCCACCAGGGAATTCATCGCCACGCTGCGAATGCGCGCCCCGGCGGCCGTCCGCGACTTGTCGGAGGGGCACTTAAACACCGTCGCGGACCGGCCTGCGAAGGGCGCGAGCCGGGCCTCGGTGAGCAACAAGGTGTTGGTGTTCTCCGGGCTGGCGGTCCAGTCCTGCACGTTGTTCACCCAGTTCTCGCGGCGCTCGCGGGTCTCATCAATGCCGTGGTTGGCAACATGCGTGTCGCGGAAATCGTCCGCGTACAACTGCCAGCCGGTCTGAAGCTGCCGCAGGTTGCTGGCGCACGCGGCGCCCTGCGCGCGGGCCTTGGCTCGGCTGAGCGCGGGCAACAGCAAGCCGGCAAGGATCGCGATCACGGCGATCACCACCAGCAGCTCGATGAGGGTAAAACCGGCCGTGTGCCGCGGCTGAAGCCGGCGGGCTGGGCCGCCGACGGCCGGGAAACGACTGCCAGCCCGCGGCAGGCCCTGCGGAAAGGTACCCGCCCGCCGGTTATCGTGCCGCCGGCTCATGACCCGCCCGCCGGCACGGGCAACCGCGGTTTCACCCGCAGGCCGGTCGGCGCCGGTGCGGACGCGAAGGAGACCCGGCCGCCCGCCACCGATACCCCCTCGAACGGATCATTCGTGGTGAGCAAACTGCCATCCAGGTCGAGGTAGTCGGTCAGTTCCGCCAGATGGGCGGCGGCACTGATAAGGACGCTCGACTCGATCATGCAGCCGAGCATGGTCTTGAGGCCCGCGCCGCGGGCCGCACGGAGGGCTTCCGCCGCAGCCGAGATCCCGCCGGCCTTGACCAGTTTCACATTGACGCCGTGAAAAGCGTCCACGCACTTCGGCAAATCGCCGGCGTAGAGGTAGGATTCGTCGGCGAAGAGCGGCAGAGGCGAACGCTCCTTCAACCAGGCCAGGTCGCGCGGGTCCGAGCCGGCCGGCATGGGCTGCTCGACGAACTGAATGTTGCCGTCGCCGGCCAGCCACTCGAGCTGCCGCAGCGCCTCCTCCCGGGTGGTCCAGGCCTCGTTCGCGTCCACCCGCACGGGCTTGTGGGGCGCCACCTCGCGGAGGGCACGAAGATTCTCGCGGTCGGTGGGGCTGCCGAGTTTCAGCTTGAGGATCGGGAAGGGCTCGGCCTCGGCCACCTTGCGGCGGATCACTTCGGGCGAATCAATGCCGATGCTGAACGAGCTGACGTGGTGATGCTCGCGGAAGCCCAGCCCGAGGAAATCATAGAGCGGCTTGCCCGCGAGCCGGGCCGCCCCGTCGAGCAGGGCGATGTCGAAGGCGCCCTTGATGGCGTGGTTGCCGGGCCCGAGCGAACGCACGTAGCGCATGCTCCCCACAGGGTCCGCGAAGGAAAGGTGGTAGAGATTGACGATCTCGACGAACGCGGCGGCGTTGGCGGCGGTTTCGCGGTACCGCTCCGAGGGCGCGGCTTCGCCGATGCCGGTGGTGCCGTGTTCATCGGTCAGCTCGACGAAGACGACGGGGTAGAAATCCTTGCCACCGCTGCCGCCCGGTTGCAGGCCGGAGGCGATGGTCCACCGATGGGCCAGGGCGAGTTCAAAGCGCCAGGAGCGCAGTTTCATGCGGGGGAGACAAAACCCGAAAGCGACGGCGGAAGCAACGGCGGAGTCCGTTGCCGCGTCTCACGCCGCGCCCGCCTGCGTTGACTTGGGGGGGCCGGTCCTCTACGGTCCGCCCGCGCATGAAGCGGTTCCTCCTCGTGATGTCGCTCGTAGTGTTGGGCCTGCTCTGGCCGCCCGCCCGTTGCCCCGCGCCGCTGGTTTATCGGCCGGGTGAGGGGTGGACCTACGAATCCGCCAGCGAAGGCAAATGGACCCGCGCCCGGGCCAAGGACCAGTTCGAGGTCGCCCAGGAGGCGTTCGACAATGGCAAGATCGGCCTGGCCATCAAGGCCGCCCGCCGCACAGTGAAACGCTGGCCGCTCTCCGATTACGCCCCCAAGGCGCAGGCCCTGCTCGGCCGGTGCTACGAGAAGAAGAAATACGACGAGAAGGCCTTCAAAGAGTACCAGCGAACCATCGAGCGGTACCCGAAGGTTGAGGGACTCCCCGAGATTCTCCAGCGGCAGTACGACATTGCCACCCGCTTCCTCAACGGCCAGTGGTTCAAGCTCTGGGGCGTGATTCCCTTCTTCCCCTCGATGGAAAAGACCGCCCAGATGTACGCCAAGATCGTGCGCAACGGCCCCTTCAGCGAAGTCGGACCCAAGGCGCAAATGGGCGTGGCGGCGGCCCGGGAAAAACAAAAGGATTACGTTCTGGCCGTCCGCGCCTACGAGACGGCCGCGGACCGGTATTACCAGGACAAGGCCGTGGCCTCGGAGGCGCTCTTCCGCGCCGGGCAGGCGTGGAAGAAGCAGGCCCAGACCGCCGAGTATGACCAGAGCGCCGCCGGCAGCGCCATCGCCACCTTCAGCGACTTCATCGTGCTCTACCCCGAGGATGAGCGGGTCCGGGAGGCGACGACCATCATCAGTGACCTGCGCACCGAGCAGTCCCGCGGCGCGTTTCAAGTGGCCCGATTTTACGAGAAGAAGCGGCGCTGGAAGTCGGCCGAAATCTACTACAACGAAACCATCGTCAAGGATCCGGAGTCCACCTGGGCGGCGGAGGCGCGCCTGCGGCTGGAGTTCCTGCGCCGGCGGGTGGCCCAAGCGGCCGACCCCGGAACGGTTGAACCTTCCGTCCCGGCGCCGCTACCAGCGGTGGACCCGACTCAACCGCCGCCCGAACGGCCGTGAACCTCCGGCGCGTCTTGTTGCTGCTGCTGGTTGCCGCCGGCCTTTCCGGTTGCGCCGGTTACCGGCTCGGCCCCACCAACGGCGCCCCGACCGGCGCGCGCAGCATTCAGGTGGCGTACTTTCAAAACGAAACCATGGAGCCGCGCCTGTCCGAGGCGGTGGTTCACGCCATGCGCAAACGATTGCAACAGGACGGCAGCTTTCGCCTCGCGACCCAGAACGACGGCGACCTGATCGTCAAAGGCGCGATCCTCCGCTACGAGCGCGAGGCGGTGTCCTTCCAGCCCGCGGATGTCATCACGGTGCGCGACTACGAAGTCACCCTCCACTGCCGCGTGGTGGCCGAGGAACGCGGCACCGGTCGGGTGGTGCTGGACCAGGTGGTTCGCGGTCGCGCCACGCTGCGCGTCCAGGAAGACCAGACCAGCGTCGAGCGCCAGACCTTGCCGGTGCTCGCGGACGACTTCGCCCGCAACGCGGTGGATCTGCTGGTGGACGGCACCTGGTAGGACGGGGGGCCCGGGCACCCGGGCCGGTTCGGTGCGAGGTACAGGCCGCCCGCCTCAAGGGCTTTCGATGACCCACCACGTCCGGTTCCGTGCCGGCACGCGCACGCGCAGGTCCACGGTGAAATCCCGGGCCAGGGCATACCGGGCGGGCGGGTTCTCTTGTTCGCGCACGAGCGCCGTGGTGGTCAGACCGGTGTAGTACAGCGGGACCCGCAGGGTGCGCTCAACCGGCTGGTCCAGGGGGTTGTACACCATCAGGAGGCCGCACCGCTTCAACCGGGGATTCACGTGCAGGAAATAGTCCAGGTCGCGGCCGTCGGCGCGCCGCAGGTGAATGAGATCGGATTCGAGGATGTCGCGGTACTGCTTAAACCACGCCACCCAGCGCTGCACGACGGCTTTGGTTTCCTCGGAATCGTACAGGCGCGGCCCGCGGTAGCAGGCTTGCACGCCCGCGCCAAAATTATTGGCCAGGTGCGCCTCGTAGTCCTCGAGGTGCTCCCGGAGCGGTTCGAGCGTGGCCGCCGCGCCGCCGCCGTGGTACTCCGTCAGGGGCACAAACATCCACCCCATCGTCGGCGTTTTTTCGAAGGTGCCGTCGAAGATGTTCTGGCGGGCGTGGAGGAGTTGCTGGGCGCGGGGAAGCGACCAGTTGTCCTCCCGATAACCCATAGCGGTCTTGTTGCTGCCGGTGAAGAAATAGTAATCCGGGGTGTTGAGGTACATGCCCCGCTCGCGGCACCAACCGTAGAAATCCGCGCTGGCCCGCCATTGCGTCCACTGGGAATCGGCGAGGCCGAGATGCCCCGGATGCGCGGTTGAAGCACACACGTCGCCCGGATAGGGGCCGTCATGCTCGAGGAGATCCAGGCCGGTCTGCGTGATGAAATCCCGCAGCACGCGCAGGTAGTTGGTGCCCCACGGACTGCCCAGGCAGGGCGCGTTGCCAAAGATGGCACCGCCCGGCTGGCCCGTGGCGGGGTGGATGACGTCGTTCGCGTCGTCAATCCGCCGGCTGCTAAAGAGCGAGTACGCTCCGACCTCGAGACCTTTGCCATGCGCATAGTCCACGTCCGCCTTGATGCTCGCGACATAGGCGGGCGACAGGTTCTCCATGTTCAGGCCGCTGCCAAAGGTGTAGATGATCATCTCGAAACCCACTTCGGCGCACTGATCCACGGCGGCGCGGAAAGCCCGGGTCTCCGCGGTGCGCACGTGCATCATGATGGGGTTCTCGGTCACCCAGGGCGCCAGCGTCCGCTGGGCCCGGCGCAGCGCCAGCCCCTGGCGTTCCCGGCTGTCGCTGTCATGCGCCACCAGCCAGGAACGAAATGAGGTCCAGCTTTCCCCGGGAGCGAGCCGCACGCCCGGGCCGAGCGGCGGCCGACAGACCAACAGGCAGGGGGTCTGCCGCTGATAGTGAACCTGGGTCTTGAAATCCGGGTCCGGTAACCACTCCACCACGCGGCTCGAGGTCAGCGGGTCCATACCGCCGAAGCTGTAATCGCTCATCACCGAGACCGGCGGCAGGCGCCAACGATTCGTGGGCCGCTGGTCCACGGCAGACTCGGCCTCGACCAGCGCCAGCAGTTCCGTGGTCACGCGGTCCAGGTGGATGGTCCGCCCGGTGCCGTTGCTCACGGTGAGCCACTTGCCCAGCACCGGCATTCCGTCGTACAGCTCGTGATGCACCGTGACGGCCAGCCCGCGGCGCGCGTCGTCCTTTCCTTCGAACCGCAGGTCCAGCGTCACGCCGGGAGGCGGCCACGGCAGGTCCGCCGCCGGACGCTTGCGCGGCCATGCAAAGGGCGCCACCGGTTGCCCGACGTTGACCCCGGCGAACGCCAGCGCGCCCGGATCCTCGCGCAATTCGGCCACCCATTCCCGCAGGAGATAGGCGTAGTTGGGCTGCCCGACGAGACCGCCCACCTTGACCTCCGCCCCGTCCATCGTGAGCACGGCTTCCGGCTTCACGCCCCGCAGCAGGGCCTGACCGGAGGACAGATTGTCCAGTCCAACGGTCACCCCGTTGGGGGCGAGCCGAAACGTCCGCCGCAACAGCCCATTGTCGAGGGCGATCTCGCCGGGGGCGCCGGTGCGGAAAACGCCCGCCCGGGCGGTCACCGGGCGGACCAACCAGTCGTCGCCCCGCGGCCCGACCAGTGGGGCATCCGCATCGGACAACAAGGGCAGGTCCGGGACACTTGCCGCCGAGAGGCAAACGTTCGCGACCGCGGTCAGAGCCAATCCCAGCATGAGGAATCGAAGGGGAGCGATCATCGCGACCGAGGTAAGCCCACCGACCACTGCTGCGCAATGCCGCAGATGCCCCGGTCGTCGCAGGACCGCCGGCGGAGCTTTGGCCGGAGCGGTGCGGTTCTCCCGGGCCTGCATCCGATCTCAAGCGCGCAAACCTGCGCCGGCCTTTCGCCTTGGCGCTACCCGGTCGGGCCGTTTGACTTGCCGCCGGGCCACGTATGAAGGTCTCCCTCGCTTACGGTCAACAGGGTCGGGTGGTGGAACTACCGGACGACCGAACCACCGTTATCGCGCCGCGCCACACGCCGGGGTTGCCCGACGAACGCGGAGCCCTGCGCGCCGCGTTGCACTCGCCCATCGGCGCGCCCGCGCTCGTCACCGGGGTCCGGCCCACCGACCGCGTCTGCGTCGTGTTCACCGACTCGACCCGCGCGACGCCGAACGAGCGTTTGATTCCCTGGCTCCTGGCAGAATTACGGCATGTCCCCCGCGATCAGATCACGCTGCTCAACTCGACCGGTACCCACCGGCCCAATACGCGGGCCGAACTGGAACCGCTCCTCACGCCGGAGGTGGTGGCGGGCTACCGCGTGGTCAATCACGATTGCCACGACCCGGCGGCGCTGGTCGAGGTGGGGCGCACGCGCAGCGGTGCGCCGGCGAAGGTCAACCGGCACCTGGTTGAAGCGGACCAGCGGATCATCACCGGCTTCATCGAGCCCCATTTCTTCGCCGGCTTCAGCGGCGGGCCCAAGGGCATCGTGCCGGGCTGCGCGGGCCTCGAGACGGTGATGAGCAACCACGGCGCGGCGCACATCAGCGACCCGCGGGCCACGTTCGGCATCACCGGCGGCAACCCGCTATGGGAAGAGTTGCGCGACCTGGCGCTGCGGGTGGGCCCGAGCTTCCTGGTGAACGTCACGCTCAATGAGCAACGCCAGATTACCGGTATCTTCGCCGGCGATTTGATCGCCGCGCACCGGTGCGGCTGCGAGTATGTCCGTCAGTCCGCGATGCAGCCGGTTGCCGCCCCGTTCGAGGTGGTGGTCACCACCAACAGCGGGCACCCGCTGGATCTCAATCTGTACCAGGGCGTCAAAGGCATGGCCGCCGGCGCGCGCATCCTCAAGCCGGGCGGCTTGCTGATCCTTGCCTGCGAATGTCGCGAGGGAACCCCGGCCGGCAGCCCGTTCGATCGGTTGCTCCGGAGCGTCGCGCATCCGGACGAGATTCTCGCCCGCCTCGCGACGCCCGGGTTTCGCGCGCCGGAACAATGGCAGGCCCAGATCCAGGCGCTGATCCAGCGCCGCGCCCGCGTGCTGCTCCACAGCGCCCTGCCGGACGAGGCGGTTCGCGCCGCGCATCTGGAGCCCTGCCGGGACATCGCCGCGGCCGTGCGCTCCGAACTCTCCGCCCGGGGGCCGGGGGCGCGCGTGGCGGTTCTGCCGCAGGGGCCGCTCACGATCCCTTACCTGGTGGAACCGTCGCCCGGGGAAGCGGCCGAGCCGTTCGGGTGCGGCCCCGCTCCGGCTTGAGCCGAGGGTAGCGAGCACTGCCGGCCGACCGCGGCGCGGCGCCCGCTCACCGTCCGGCCGCCGGCGCGGCAGGGGTGGCTGCGGGCGGAGCCTGGCGGCGATCGGGGTCGTCGCGCTCGGACACGAGGAGGAACAGCGCGAAATTCACGGCCAGCACTACCAGCACGATCAACCCGAGCACGAGTTGCCCGCGGCGAACCTTTGGTGAAACCGGCTCGGCGGCCGGCGGCGGGTTGGCGGACGGGCTCACAGGAGGCTCGCGGAGTCGGCGTCCAGGAACAACGTGCCCTGCGGTTTGCGGCGCAGGATCGAGGCCGGGCAGGAGGTCGCCAGCGGCCCCTGGATTGCGGCCTGCACCGCTTCGGCCTTGCGTCGCTCCGGCACAACGCCGATCAGTTTCTCCGCTGCACAAAGCGTGGGAATGGTGAGCGTGTAGGCGTATTGCGGCACGGATTCCAGGGTGGGGAAGCAGCCTTCGCCGACCTGCTGCCGCCGGCAGGCTTCGTCGAGCTGCACCAGTTTGACCGCATGCGGGTCGTTAAAGTCCGCCACGTGCGGGTCGTTGAAGGCGAGGTGGCCATTCTCACCGATCCCCAGACAGCACAGGTCCACGGGCGCCGCGGCGAGCAGGGCGCGATACCGCTCGATCTCCTTCAGCGGCTCGGGCGCATCGCCCGCGAGGTAGTGAAACGCCTCCGGCTGGCAGCGCCGTTCCACCCGCTCCCGCAGAAAGCGGCGGAAGCTGGCCGGATGCGTGTCGGCAATGCCGAGGTACTCGTCCATGTGGAACAAGGTTATTCGCGACCAGTCGAGATCCGGCTGGCGGACCAGGGCCTCGAGGAATGGGATCTGCGAGGTGGCGGAGGCGAGGATCGCCCGGGCCCGGCCCCGGGCCGCCACGGCCGCGCGGAGCGTTTCGGCAGCCAGCAGGGCGGCTGCGGCGGCCAGTTCCGCCTGCGTGCGGTACACCCGGACCGGCAGCAGGTCGGCGGTCAGGGTTTGGACGGGGCGAATCATGTCCGGAAAGGGGTGCGGCCTCGTCAACGAAACGACTCCCACTCGGGCTCGTTCTCGAAGATCCAGCGGTAGTAATCCGCGCAGCTCAACTGGCTGGCGGCGGCTTCGTCCACCACCACCGTACAGCGCGGGTGCAACTGCAGCGCCGTGGCGGAGATCATGGACGTGATCGGGCCCTCGACCGCTTTGGCGATGATCCCGGCCTTTTCCGCCCCGGTGGCCAGGAGCAGGCACCGGCGCGCCTCCAGGATGGTGCCCACGCCCATCGTGATGGCGCGGCGCGGCATGGTTTCCGGGTCGCGAAACAGGGGGCGGTTCTGCTCCAGCGTAACCGGCGAGAGGGCTTTCACCCGGGTGCGCGAATGGAGGGCGGAAAGGGGCTCGTTGAAACCGATATGCCCGGCGCGGCCCAGTCCCAGCAGTTGCAAATCCACACCGTTGAACCGCTTGATCAACTCCTCGTACTTCCGGCACTCGGTGTCGAGATCCGGCGCCATGCCATCCGGCAGGTGAGTGTTCCGGAGGTCAATGTTCACCTGGAGAAACAGGTGGTGGTTCATGTAGTGGCGATACGAGTGCCGGTCGGTGGGCGGTAGCCCGACGTATTCGTCCAGGTTGAAAGTCGAGCAGAGCGAGAAATCCAGTCCCTCGGTGCGGGCCATCTGCACCAGCCGGACGTACACGGCCTCCATCGTCCGGCCCGTCGCCAGCCCCAGCACCAGATGCGGGTTGGCGCGCAGCTCCCGCGCGATCACGCGGGCAACCAGTTCCGCCGCTGCCTCGGCGGTCGGGCGAATGATGACTTCCACGCTGCGAAGGCTAACCCCGGGACGCGGCACCCGAACAGCACGAAAAGCGACTGCCCGTCGGCGCGTCGTCGCCAGCGGCGGTTAAGATCGGGCCGTGACGGGGACCGTCCGCGCCGACCGGCTTGGATCACCACCGGGCCTTCCTGCCCCGCTGCGAAGCCAGCCAAGGGGCGTTATTTGCACCCCTTGACACGGCGAGTCGAGGGGAGTATCGGTCACTCGGTATTCTCCAACAAACGGCCCGTTTTATGAAAAACTCCGAGTCCTTGGTTTTGATCGCGTCGTTGGCAACGGCAGCTTCCGCCCTGCCGGTTCTCGGCAGCCTGATCGTGGATCCTGTCCAACGACTCTCGCACATCGAGACCGTCGTGAACAGTAACGGCGACGGTACCTACACCTACAACTATCGCGTGGTGAACGACTCACCCGCGCCGCAGTCATTGTTTGAGGAAATCTCCGTTTGGCCCTCGATTGTGGGTTACGAGATTCCCCTGGATGATCCGTCCGTGGTGTGGAACGTCCTGTCCCCTGCCACTTGGGGATATCGGTTTTTGAGCGCCAACCAGTACCAGACGGAATATGGCGAGCCCAATCCTTTCAGCTCCGCCTACGTCCTGCAGTGGTACGATCTGGAGTTCGGAGAGGGGGCGAAGATGATTGTCCCCACCGGTTTCAACACCAACTTTGAAACCGACCACTACGAACCGTACGCAGACGGGTTTTCGATTACGTCCCGCCTGTCGCCCGTGGACGGTCCGTATGCCAACCTTTGGTTTGATTTCTTTCGTAACATCGGGGACCCGCCGTTACCGGGCGGCAGCATCGGCGGAGGCGGACTGCCCTACACGGTGATTCCAGAACCGCCGCTGACGGTCTTCAGCGCGGTCGGCCTGCTGGGGTTGGGCGCTTGGGTTTGCTGGCGACGGCGAAACCAATAGAGCCTCCCTTCAACACTTCGCTTACGTGACGCCGTGGGGGCGGTCCGGCCTCACGGCGTCGCCGTTTCGCCCACCGGCGTTCGTGCGCTTTACAGCCCGCGCGTGCGGGCGATTCTCGGGCCATGCGCAGCCTCTCCTGCACCTCCCGGAAACCGCTCCGCCGCTTCGTTCCCTGGGTGCTGGCCCTCGCCGTTCCGTGGCCGACGAGCGGCGCCGAACCCGCCGCCCTCCCGGACTTCCCGCTGCCTGTGGACCAAAGCCGGTCCGCCACGGTGCGGCGTCTGAGCAAGCCGGTGCTCGAGTCGCGGCTGCTGGACGACATGGAGTCGCCCGCGACGTGGAAGCACTTCGGGCCCGGCGCGATGAGCTTCACCAGCGACCGCTGGCGGGATGGCCGGCAGGCGGTGCGGCTGACCTCGCCCACCAAGACCGCCACGCCGCCGCCGGTGCCGGGACGGCCTTTCGCGGAGACCGGTCTGCGACGCGAGTTCGGCGGGGAAGATTGGAGCGGGTTCAACCGCCTGTCCGTCTGGGTGTACCCGGATTTGCCGGGGGTCAACGTGGTGTCGCTGCTCCTGAAGTTGCGGAGCGAAGGAACCGAGGGCCGAAGCTACACCGACGGCGGATTGAACTACACGCTGCTGACGAACCAGGTGTGGAATCAAATCGTCTGGGAAATCCCGCATCTGGACCGACGTCAGGTCACGGCGGTCGAGTTGATTTACCGCTTGCAAGGGAACGAGCCGGGCGCAACCGACCGCGTGAGTTTCGATTTCGACCGGCTCGAACTGAAACGGGTCCAGGCCGACCCCTTCCGCGGCTGGGAGGTCGCACCGGGCCGCGTGGCGTACAACCACCTCGGCTATCCGCCGGAAGCGCCCAAGATCGCCCTGGCGCACGCCGACGCCGCGGATTCGTTCGAGATCGTCAGCGCCGGGGACGACCAGGTCGTCTGGCGCGGCGCTGCCGCGCGGCAGACCACGACCTTGGGTGTGTTTCGCGTGCTCGACTTCAGCGCGTTCCGCGCGCCGGGACGCTACCAGCTCCGGTTGGGCGCGATCTGGACCGAGCCATTTGTCATCGCGGCCAATCCGTGGCGCGAAACGTGGGTGGCGGGCTTGAACCAGTTCTTTTGCCAGCGCTGCGGGTTCGCCGTGAAAGGCATCCACGGCGTGTGTCATCAGGACTGGCAGGCCGAGCACCAGGGGCGCCGGCAGGTCATCAACGGCGGCTGGCACGATGCCGGCGACCTGTCCCAGGGGCTGGTGAACACCAGCGAAGCGGCGTGGGCCCTGCTCCGGCTGGCGGAGCGCCTGCCGGACAGCGAGTCCGCCCTCGCCGCGCGCTTGCGACAGGAGGCGCGCTGGGGCGTCGAGTGGCTCCTCAAGACCCGGTTCGGGGACGGCGCGCGCGTGACCTGGGCCACGATGGATTTCTGGACTGACGGTGTGCTGGGCAACCTGGACGACGTGCTCGTGCGGGCCGGAAACAGCGCCTTCGACAACTTCCTCGCGGCGGCGACGGAGGCTGCCGCGGCCCGCGCGTGGGAAAGCAGCGACACCAGCTTCGCTGCTGAATGCCTGCGGGCGGCGGAGGCGGACTGGCGCTTCGCCCGGCCGGCGTTGCGCGAGCCGGGAGTCGAGGTGGCCGCCGCGGGCGCTCAGGCCGGCGTCGAATTGTTCCGGGCCACGCAGCGACGCGAGTTTGCCGACGAAGCGATCAAGTTGGCCGGGATTCTCCTCGACTCACAACAAGTGGAGCCGCCGCCCTGGAACGTGCCGCTCACCGGCTTCTTCCACATCTCGCCGCGGAAGGACCGCTTTCTCCATTACAACCATCGCAGCCACGAGCAGGCCCCCGTGATGGCCCTGGCCGAACTGCACGAGGCGCTGCCCGACGCGCCGGAACGCGCCCGCTGGCGCGAGGCCGTCGCCCGTTACGGCGCCTACCTCAAAGCCGCCGCCGCGCACACCGCGCCCTGGCAGATGCACCCGGCGGGCCTCTATCGCGTCAGCGACACGCGGAACAACTTCGAACGCGAGCAGATTCAGCAGGGCGTCAGGCTGGCGGACGGCATCTATCTGCGACGGTTTCCGGTCTGGGGCGACTTTCGTGGCAATCTGGGCGTGCAACTCTCCCTGGCCCTCGCCGCGGCCCGGGCGGCGCGTTTGCTGGACGATCCTGAGTTGCGCGCGCTGGCGCTCGAGCAAGCCGATTGGACATTGGGGCGAAACCCGTTTGCCCAAAGCCTCATGTACGGCGTCGGCCACAATTACACGCCCCAGTACACGGCGATGAGCGGCGACATCACCGGCACGCTCCCCGTCGGCATCCAGACGCGCCTCGCCGAGGACCTTCCCTACTGGCCGGCTGCCAACTGCTACAACTACGCCGAGGTGTGGGTGCATCCGGTCAGCCGCTGGCTGGCGTTGATGGCGGAGTTGACCGAGGCCACAAACTGAGCCGCAACGATGCAGCAGGTCTTGGGTGGAACGGCCAACCTGGCCGTCCTGGGCGGCAACTTGCCGCCCATCCGTGTGCCCGGAAGCCGCACACCCTTCAACCCGAACTCCGAAGGTCGTTTAACAGAAGCCAACGAAGGGAACGAAGCAGCAACGGGAACGGGATTCTCCGCTGGGCCCTTTTCCTGACCGTCCCATCCCGATGGCAGCCCTTCTCCCTTCGTTAGCTTCGCTGCCTTCTGCGCATCCCACTTCGGTTTTCGGGTTCGGTAAAAGCCTCGTGCGTTTAAGGTAGAACCACCAAGGGATGCCAAGGGACGCCAATGAAATCGGGCTTTCCGCCGGCTGCGGAGAGCGGTCCAGCGGCCACGGGTCGGCAAGTTTCCATCCGTGTGGCCAAAGCAGTGCGAACCGCTTGTCTCGATTCGCGTTGATTCGCGTCTATTCGCGGTTGGATTGGATCGTCACGGCTGAGGGCCGGCCAGTCAGCCGCCCGTCCGGCTCAGGAGGCTGCCGGCGCCGGCTTCAACCACCGGTCAAACCAGTCGGCGAACAGCCGGATGTCGAAGATCATCGTGGGCCAGCCGTGCTTCTTACCGGGGCGCACGATGAGTGTTACCTCGCGCCCGGCTTCCCGCGCGCGCTGCTGGAAACGCTCGGATTGATCGAGCGGTACCAGCGTGTCCGCGCTGCCATGCACGATCAGGGTCGGCGGCAGATTGGACGTGACGTGGTAAATCGGCGACAGCTCGCGGCCGATCACTTTCCACACGGGCAGATTGGTCGAGTCCGGCCCGAACGCCCGGACGAAGCTCCTGGGCGGTCCGCCGTCGCCGGGGTTCTCGGTCGAACGGCCGAGGTTCAAGAGATCCGTCACCGGGTAGAACACCGCCACTGCCCGCACCCGGCTGCTGGCGCGCTCGACCGGGTCAGCGGCGGCAGGATCGCCATCGTCGCCGCGCGTGGCGATCATCAGGCTGAGGTGCCCGCCCGAACTACCGCCCACCACGCCCAGCCGGTCCGGGTCCACGCCGTACTCGCGGGCGTGGTGACGGACAAACCGGGTGGCGCGGCGGACCTGGTCCACGATCCGCATCACGGTGTATTCCGGCTGCGAACCGTGCATGACCAAAAACACCGTGTAACCGCGCCGGAGCAGCGGCGCGACCACGAGGTCCTGGCTTGGTTCGCGTTCCGAGCGCCAACTGCCGCTGATCATCACCAGCACGCCCGCGCCGTTGGGACGGGCCGGGGTGAGCTGCTCAATGGTGAACTCCGGCTCGCCGGGTGGCGTGTACACCACCGCCGGCGCTCGTGAAAAACCGGGATGCAGCCACCACCAGAAGCCGCCGATCAACAGAGCGGCGGCGAGGACGACACCGAGGACGACCCACAGTGTCCACTTCAGCACCCGAGGGACCTTCATCGGCGTTGGACCGTAGCAGGTGATGGAGAGCGACCAAACTCGATTCTACTTACGCCCCCTGCGCCGGCTTCAGCCGCGGGTGCCCCGAAGATCGCGTGCCGCTGCCTTGGCGCTGAAACCAGCCGCTTGGTAGGGCGCCGCTGCGTCGGCGCCGTGATGGGCCGGGACGCAGCCCGGCCCTACCGAGGTTTACGAACCGCGGGGACGCCGCACGGCCCTACCGAGGCCGCATACCGTCCCCCTGTCGGGGCTTCCGCAGACCGCAGTCTGCGCTCCGGTCGTCGAGCACCAGCATCGGTACCCCGACCGCCCGCTTAGTAGGGCGCCGCCGCGTCGGCGCCGTCACCCGGCCGGGACGCAGCCCGGCCCTACCGAAGTTTGCGACCGCCGTGCCGCAGCACAGCCCCGCCCAAGCCAAATACCGCCCGCCCTGTCGGGGCTTCCGCGGACCAAAGTCTGCGCTCCGTTGTCCGGCCTTCGTCGGAAGAAGCGGCGCGGCATCACGCCGAATACGCCTCCATCCCCGCGCAGGAGCAGACCAGATTGCGGTCGCCGAAGACGTTGTCCACGCGCGCGACCGCCGGCCAGAACTTGAATTCGCGCAGGCCGGGCACCGGGTAGGCCGCCTGCTCGCGCGAGTACGGCCGCTGCCACTCGTTCGCGGCGACGACCTCCGCCGGATGGGGCGCGTGCTTGAGCGGGTTGTTCCGCGCGTCCATCGCCCCACGCTCGATTGCCTGAATCTCGCCGTGGATGGCGATCATCGCGTCGCAAAACCGGTCCAGTTCGGACCGCGGCTCGCTCTCGGTCGGCTCGACCATCAGCGTGCCGGCCACCGGCCAGCTCAGGGTGGGGGCGTGGAAGCCGAAATCCATCAGCCGCTTGGCAACGTCCTCGGCGGTGACGCTCTTAAACGGGCGCAAATCGAGGATGCACTCGTGGGCGACCAGGCCGTTGGGGCCCTTGTACAGCACCGGGAAGTACGGGTCGAGCCGGCGCGCGAGGTAGTTCGCGTTGAGGATGGCGGCCCGGGTCGCCTCTGTGAGGCCGGCCTCGCCCATCAGGACGATGTACAACCACGAAATCGGCAGAATGCTCGCGCTGCCCCACGGCGCGCCGGCAACCGGCCCGATCGCGCGCTCACCACCGGTCGCCGCCAGCGGATGTCCGGGCAGGAACGGCGCGAGGTGCGCCGCCACGGCGATGGGGCCCACGCCCGGCCCGCCCCCGCCGTGCGGAATGCAGAAGGTCTTGTGCAGGTTCAGGTGGCAGACGTCCGCGCCGATCGCACCGGGGCTCGTCAGTCCCACCTGCGCGTTCATGTTCGCGCCGTCCATGTACACCTGGCCGCCAGCGTCATGGACCAATCGGCAGATGTCTTTGATGGCCGCCTCGAACACGCCGTGCGTTGAGGGGTAGGTCACCATGAGCGCGGCGAGGTTCGCCCCGTGCGCGGCCACCTTGGCCCGCAGGTCAGCGAGGTCAATGTTCCCCTCTGCATCGCAGGCCACCGCCACCACGGAGAGCCCCGCCATGACCGCGCTGGCGGGATTGGTGCCGTGCGCCGAGGCGGGGATGAGGCAGACGCGGCGATGCGCCTCCCCGCGGCTTTCGTGATAGCGCCGGATGACCAGCAGCCCGGCGTACTCGCCCTGCGAGCCGGCATTCGGTTGCAGCGACACGGCGGCCAACCCGGTGATTTCCGCCAGCCATCGTTCGAGGTCGGCAAACAGCCGGGCGTAGCCGCGCGTTTGCTCCGGCGGCGCCAACGGGTGAATCCGGGCGACCTCGGGCCAGCTCACGGGTAACATCTCGGCCGTGGCGTTGAGCTTCATCGTGCAGGAGCCGAGCGGGATCATGGCCTGCGCCAGCGAGAGGTCGCGCGCCTCCAGCCGCCGCAGGTACCGCAGCATCTCGGTCTCGGAGTGATGCCGGTTGAATACCGGGTGCGTCAGGAAGGGCGAGGTGCGGAGGAGCGTCGCCGGCAAGCCGGACGGCCCCTCGGCCAAGGGCCCCTCCACCGGCCGGCCAAGCTGGAAGACGCGGAGCAACCGGCGCACGTCTTCGGCCGTGGTCGCTTCATCGAGCGACACGCCCACGTGGCGCGCGTCCACGCGGCGCAAGTTGATCTCCGCCCGCGCGGCCGCGGCGTGAACGGCCGCCGCATCCGGCACCGGCACCGTCAGCGTGTCGAAGAAGGTGGCGTTGTCGGGGCGCAACCCGGCGCGGCTCAACTCCGCCGCCAGCGTCGCGGTCAACCGCTGCACCCGGCGGGCGATGGCGGTCAAACCCGCGGGGCCGTGATAGCACGCGTAGGCCATGGCCATGTTCGCCAACAACGCCTGGGCAGTGCAGATGTTTGAGGTCGCCTTCTCCCGCCGGATGTGCTGCTCGCGCGTGCCGAGCGAGAGCCGCAGCGCCGGCCGGCCGCGCGCATCCCGCGACACCCCGACCAGCCGCCCCGGCATCTGGCGTTTGAACTCGTCGCGCACTGCGAAGAACGCGGCGTGCGGACCGCCGAAACCCAACGGCACGCCGAAACGCTGCGCGCTGCCCACCGCCACATCCGCGCCGAATTCGCCCGGGGGCTTCAGCAGGGTCAGGGCGAGGAGGTCGGTCGCCACCACCAGCAGCGCCCCCGCCGCGTGGGTGGCGCTCGCCAGACCCGACAAATCCTCGACCGCACCCGTCGTGGCCGGGTATTGCGCCAGGACCCCGAAGACGTCCGGCCCAAACTCGAAGTCGCGCCAAGGCCCCACCCGCACTTCGAGCCCCAACGCCCGCGCCCGCGTCCGCACCAGCTCGACGTTCTGCGGATGGCAATCCTCGGCCACCAGGAAGACCGGGCGCGACCGGCCTTCGCCCTCTTTCACGCGGTGGCAGAGCATCATCGCTTCGGCGCAGGCCGTCGCTTCATCGAGCATCGAGGCGTTGGCAATGGCCAGCCCCGTCAGGTCGCACACCAGCGTTTGGAAGTTCAGCAGGCCCTCGAGCCGCCCCTGCGAAATCTCCGACTGGTACGGCGTGTACTGCGTGTACCAACCGGGGTTCTCGAGGATGTTCCGCTGGATCACCGGCGGCGTGAACGTGTCGTAGTAGCCCTGGCCGATGAAGGATCGAAAGACGCGGTTCTGCCCTGCGATTTCTCGCAACCGCGCCAGCGCCTCGTGTTCGCCCATGGGCGCCGGCAGACTCAAGGGACGCGCCAGGCGAATGCCCGCCGGCACCGCGGCGTCAGCAAGCGCCTGCAACGACTCGTAGCCGCACACCCGGGCCATCGCCTCCAGCTCGTCCGGCCGAGGGCCGATGTGACGGCGGCGGAACTCATCCGGATGAGATTCTTCGAGCGGGACGGCGGGCGAGGAGGACGGAGCAATGTGGCTCATGGAATTTGCGGGCGACTTCTCCAAAACGGCCCCCCAAGCTAGGGAGCGACGGCTTTCGCGCAAGCGGGTTTTCCGACGCCGGGCGGTGCCGTCGAAAGCCGGGCGCCGAGGGCCGAAGTGCGAAGTGCCAAGGGGGCAGATCGCCGGTCAACGCTGCTCGCTTGCATCAATCGTCCAGCACCACCAGTGCTTCGGGGGGGAGTGTGATTCGCACCGGTTCGCGCGCGGCGCAGACGCCCACCGCGCCCGCATCGTTCCGGTGGCTGGCGGTCAGAAGCAGATTCCCGGCACGCAGCGTCAGTCGCGTTTCCGCGCCGGCAAAGGTCACCCCCTCGACCTGCGCGCCGCAGGAATTCGGCGGAGGCGGATGGGCGAACGGCACCTGGCGGATCCGCTCCGGGCGGATGGCCAGCGTAACGGCTCCGTTCGCGGTCGCCGCGCGGCCGTGGGCGGCGACGGCCAGTGGGCCCAGCTCGGTGAGCACCGTCGGGCCATCCTCGGCGGGCCGCCAGTGGCCCGCGATCAAGTTGCACGCGCCGAGGAAGTCCGCGACGAACCGCGTCCGGGGCCGCTCGTACACGGCGCCGGGCTCGCCCACTTGCTCAATGCGGCCCAGGTTCATGACCGCCAGCCGGTCGCTCAGGGCGAGGGCTTCGGTTTGGTCGTGCGTGACATGGATAAACGTGATCCCCAGCCGGCGCTGCAGGGCGCGGAGGTCGGCCTGGAGTTGCTGGCGGAGCTTGAGGTCCAGCGCCCCCAGCGGTTCGTCGAGCAGCAACACTTCCGGCTCATTGACCAGGGCGCGGGCCAGCGCCACGCGCTGTTTCTGGCCGCCCGACAGTTGCGCGGGCATCCGCCCCGCAAGGTCCGCGATCTGGACCAGATCCATTGCCCGGCGGACACGCTCCGTCCGCGCGGCCGCCGGAACCCCTTTCATCCGCAGCCCGAAGGCAACGTTGTCGGCCACCGACAGGTGCGGGAACAGGGCGTAATTCTGGAACACGGTATTCACCGGTCGCCGATGCGCGGGGATCGGCAGCGCGTCGCGCCCGCCAAGCTCCAGCACGCCGGCGTCCGGCTGCTCCAGCCCGGCGATGAGGCGCAGCAAGGTCGTCTTGCCGCAACCGGACGGGCCGAGCAGGGAAAAGAACTCGCCGCGGCTGACGGTCAGCTCCACCCGGTCGAGCGCGGTCACGCCGCCGAAGCGTTTCACCAGCCCGGCAGCGGCCACCGCCGCCGTGTGGGACCCGGCTGGCGGTCGGGGGGCATGGTCGCGGAGGTCGGGCACGCCGCGAGAAGTAGCAAACGCCGCCGGGGTGGCGCAACTTTCGCGTGCGCGGGGTGGCGGTCAGCCGGCGGCAAACGCCTCGCGCAGGCGCCCGAGCCAGACCGGCACCGCCTGCCAGGGATCCTCCCGGGCCTCGTATTCGAGGGCGACAAACCCCTGGTAGTTCGCCGCGCGAAGCAGGCGCACGATGCGCGGCAGGTCGGCCGGCTTCTTTCCTTCGCCCGGATGGCTCACTTCCACCTTGATCTGCACGTTCACCGCGTACGGCGCCAGCCGGGCCATGTCGTCGTAGGGGTCGCCCGGCCCGTAGAAGTTGCCACCATCCAGGTTGACGCCGACCCACGGCGACTTCACCGCCCGCACGATCTCCAGCAGATCGTCCACCCGGGCCACAATGCCGCCGTGGTTTTCGAGCCCCAGCCAGATGCCGCGCCGGCCGGCGTATTCCCCGCATTCCTCGAGCGCCCGGATGCATTGCCGGCGGGCTTCGGCCGCGTCCAGCCCCCGGGCCTCGCCAGCGAACACGCGTATGTGCGGCGCGCCCAGCAGCGCGGCGTGATCAATCCACGCCTTGACCGACGCGAGCTCGCGGTCGAACTCCGCCCCCGGCGGCCGGCCAAAGTTGTTGCCCACGGCCGTGCCACTGATCGTCAGCCCGCGCAGAAAGGCATGGCGCCGGAGCCCGACCAGCAATGCGGCATCGGGCGGCTGCGGAAGGTAGTAGCTGGTCAGCTCGGTTCCGTCGCAGCCGTGTTCAGCGCAGAAATCAATGAACTGCGACAGCGTCAGCCGCTTCTCCGGTTCCTTGGCATTGAAGAAATCGCGGAACGAATACGCGGCCAGACTCAGGCGAAGCACGGGTTTGCCCGGCCGCTGCAAGGGTTCCAGGGCACGCGTCGCGCCGAGGACGCTGGCGCCCGCCAGGCCCGCAACCGCGCGCTGAAGGAAGGAACGACGAGGAAGGTTTTGCGTGATCACGCCGGCATTGAAGTTCAGCAGGCCGGCGGAGGGAAGCGAGATGTGCGAAGGGCAGGGCGAAGTCCGAAGTCCGAGGTTCGAAGTCCGACGGGCGAAGCACAGGCAACGCGGGGCTGGAGCAACCGATTCCCGTGGGGAGTCCTGCCTTGGTTCTCAGCGTGGGTAAACCGGACTCCGAACTTCGTTTTACACAAGACAACGAAGGGAACGAAGGAGCAACGGGAACGGGATTGTCCTCCGGGCACTTTTCCTGACCGTCCTGTCCCGGTGAGAGCCCTTTTCCCTTCGTTAGCTTCGTTGCCTTCTGTGAATCCAATTCCGGTTTTCGGGGCGAACAATCGAGCGGCGCTGGGAAACCGGTTCTGGCCGGGCGGGTCAGATTTACGGGTTGCCGGCCGCCTTCCCACTTCGGACTTCGCACGTGATGGTCAGATCAGCACCCCTACCACGCACGCCGTCAGATACGCGGCCAGCAAGCCGCCGATCATCGCGCGCACGCCGAACCGCGCCAGGTCGGGACGCCGTTCGGGCGCGAGCGACCCAATGCCGCCCACCTGGATCGCGACGCTGGCGAAGTTCGCGAAACCGCACAGCGCATACGTCCCGAGCACAAAGCCGCGCGGCGACAGCGCCTCCGCCGAGCCGGTCAGCGTGAGGTAACCGAAGAACTCGTTGAGCACGATGCGCTCGCCCAGCGCGCGGCCCACGGTCGCGCAATCCGCCCACGGCACGCCCATCAGCCACGCAAACGGCGCGTTCACCCAGCCGAGCAGCGTCTGCAAGGTCACCGGCGTAAACTCCGCGCCCACGCTGCCCCGGGCCCGTGCGAGCGCCTCCTGCGGCCAGGTAAGCAGGTGATTGGCCAGCGCCACCACCGCCACGAAGGCGATCAACATCGCCACCACATTCAGCGCCAGCATCAGGCCGTCGCTGGCGCCGCGGCACAGGGCGTCCAGGCTGTTGGTGGTCGTTCGGGGCGGATCCGCCGCGGCCCGGCCGGCGGTTTCGCTGAGCTCGGTCTCGGGGAGGAGGATCTTCGCGATCAAGAGGGCCGCGGGCGCGTTCATCGCTGAGGCGGTCAGGAGGTGCCCGGCCATTTCCGGATGCCCGGCGTCGGCGCCGAGCTTGGCGTAAACCGCGGCCACACCGCCGGCGATGGTGGCCATGCCACCGGTCATCACGCAGAGCAACTCGCTGCGGGTCAGGCGCGGCAGGTACGGCTTGATCAGCAGCGGCGCCTCGGTCTGGCCCATGAAGATGTTCGCCGCGGCGGACAATGTTTCGGCACCGCTGGTGCCCATCGCCCGACGCATCACCCACGCGATGGCGTGAACCACCCGTTGCAGGACGCCCCAGTGGTAGAGCAGCGACGACAATGCCGCCACCAGGATGATGGTGCTTGTCAGGAGGATGGCCAGCACCAGCGGCCGCTCGGGGAACACCCGCGCCATCGGCCCCTCGAGTGCCAGCGGGCCGAAGACAAACTCGCTGCCCTGCCCGGCGAAACGGACCAGCCCGGTGACCGCCTCGTTGGCCAGCGCAAACACGTGCCGACCGGTGGCGGTCTTGAGCAGCAGCGCTGCGAGGGCCGCTTGCAATCCCAGGCCCCAGATGACCGTGCGCCAGGGAAAGACGCGCCGCTTTTCGGAAAGCGCCCGGGCGAGCGCCAGAAAAACAACCACTCCAAACAGGCTGGTCAGTTGCACCACGGCCCCGACGGTAGGCGGTTACGCCGGCCGGCGACAAGCGGGCGGTGAAGCTCGTGGGCCGAAGTTGAAGGCGGATGCGCCAATTGTCGGGCGATGCTGTTTAGTACCGCGATGCGGCCTGGACCGTCGAATGAAGTCACCCCGCACCGGGACGGCGCCGTGACCGGCAGCTTGGTAGGGTGCCGCTGTGCCGGCGCCG
>CAYNCT010000028.1:30000-31400 GCA_964396005.1 uncultured Verrucomicrobiota bacterium
CCCGGCCGCGCCGCAGCGCGGCCCTACCGCAGTCTGCACTCAGCCGGGACGCAGTCCGGCCCTGACAAGGTCTGAGCCTGTCAGCCTCACCGCCGCTTGAGCACCTTCATGGTCGCCCGCCGCAACTCCCGATCCGACTCGCGCTCTTTGAGGTCCTCCCGCTTGTCGTAGTCCTGTTTGCCGCGGCCGACAGCCAGCTTCACCTTGACCCGCCCCTTGCTCCAGTACAGCGCCAGCGGGACAAGCGCGTGCCCGCGCGCGGCGGCCAGGGCGGCGAGCCGCTCGATCTCCCGGCGATGCAGCAGGAGCTTCCGCGGCGCCTTGGGCTGATGATTGAAGCGGTTGCCCGGCGCGTATTCGTCAATGTGAGCGTTGTAAAGGTAGGCTTCCCCGTGTTCCACCCGCGCAAAGGCGTCGGCAATCTGCGCCCGGCCGGCCCGCAATGACTTCACCTCGGTGCCGCGCAGCACCAGGCCGGCTTCGACCGTCTCGACGATGTGATAATCGCGGCGCGCCTTGGCGTTGGTGACGATGTCCGCCATGAATGAAAACAGCCAGAAGGGGGGGCCTTCTGGCTGACGGAAGCCCTGGTGCGGTGGTCAGGCGCGCTTGCGTTTCCGGGCGTTCGGCTCGGCGGACGCTTCCGGCAACAGCTCATACGAGAGCTTGCCCTCAACGACCTCCATCAACGCCACATCGGCCAGTCCGAGGTTACCGGTGTTGACCACCAACGGCCGATTAGCAGCGCTCCCGCCGGCGTTCAACTGCCGGACCCGCCGCGAAATCAGATTCACGAGGATGTTGGGATTGCCCACCTTCTCCAAAGCTTTCCTGCACAGTTCAGCGTTCACCGTTTCGTCTCCTTTCGCAATACCACGGGGCCGGGAAGATAGGCGGCCCCGCCCTCCCGGCAACTGAAAAACCCGAGGCGGTCCCGACTGATCGAAACCATCCCCTGTGGGCGGCACCAGTGCCGGGGCGTCGCGTCTCTCGGCCGCCGGCGGCGCGGCCAAACGAGTCAGCACCGAAATGCCGCCGGCGCTGCGTCCGCAGGTCCGCGCGCGGCAGGCGCACCGAGGAGATGGGTGCGGGGAGCGAACCGGCTTGGGTCATTCCAACATCCGATAGAAGCGCCTGCTCACCGGCGGGGCTGCCTCCTCGTACTCGACGAATCCGTTGGAATCAGCCACCACGGTGGCCACGAGCGTCCAGGGGCCGTTCACGGCCGGGGCGACCTGGATGCGATACGTTCGGCCCGGGATGCCTCTGAAGGTCACATGCACTTCGCCACCGGGCAGCACTTGGATGGGCGGCGGCTGGTTGCCGACGTAGGCGGGGACCGGGCTGAGCAGGAAGCCCACGGAGTTCTCCCCGGGGCGAGACATATCACCGACGATTTG
>CAYNCT010000029.1:0-30995 GCA_964396005.1 uncultured Verrucomicrobiota bacterium
GCATCATGATCTACGGCGAGCAACGCGGTTGCGCCGCTGCGGACTTCGACGGCGATGGCCGGCCGGACCTGGTGGTTACCCAGAACGGCGCAGAGACGAAACTTTACCGCAACCGGGTCGGGTCGGTTCGGGACTACGCCGTGCCGCCGGAGGCGCGCGAAGTGCGGGCGCATGGGGACGGTCGGCTTGAGGTGACGGTCCCGTGAGCGCGCCGCGGGCGTGAGTTGTCAGGGTTCAAAGGTCCGGCGGGCGGGTCGCCCGATTCAGGCGGTATTGCGTCGGCGCCGTCCGCCCGGCCGCGCGCAGCGCGGCCCTACCCGGCGCAAAGGGCCAAAGGCCCGTTGCCAAAAGCCAGCCCAGGGCAACGCCCTGGGGCTACCGCCCCCGACCCCACACGCCCTGAAAGGGCAAACCATCCAGGTCGCCCGAATCGCGGAGGGAAATCGCCCCTGGACGGGGTATGCAATCGGCCGCTTGGTAGGGCGCCGCTGTGTCGGCGCCGTCCGCCCGGCCGCGCGCAGCGCGGCCCTACCGTGGCTCGCAACCGGCCGCGCGCAGCGCGGCCCTACCGTGGCTCGCAACCGGCCGCGCGCAGCGCGGCCCTACCGAAATTGAGGCCAACCCGTTCAGGTCGGCCGGCAGTGTCCGGACTTATGACGCGAAATTGTCACAACAACCCGCTTGACGCGGGGCGCCGACCGAAGAATCTTGCGTCCGAATTTGACCGAAGGCAGCAGCTTATGAAAACGACCCAAACACTTCTGACCGTTCTCGGTTCGCTGGCGCTGGCAGGCGCCGCGAACGCACAGTTGATCGTCCAGTGGAACTTCAACTCGGTCACCTCGGACGCGAATACCAGTACCGGCACTTTGACGCCAAACGTCGGCAGCGGGACCGCGTCTCTCGTTGGCGGCGTGACCGCGACGTTCGCCAGCGGGGATTCTTCTGGAGGATCGAGTGATCCGGCGTCGGGGGATGACTCTGGTTGGAACACGACTACCTATCCGGCCCAAGGCACCGGCGACCTGACCCGTGGCGTGCAGTTTTCGCTGGCCGGACCCGTGGCGTTGCCGATCGGCACCACCGGGCTGGAGGTCAAGTGGGACCAGCGGCACAGCAACACCTCTTCGCGCTGGGTGCGATTCCAATACTCCTTGGACGGGGGAACCACTTGGACTCAGCCGACCGGAAGTCTTTTCGAAGGTGACGCTGGTGACACGTGGTTTAACGGGCGCACCGTGAGTTTGCCTGGGGTTTTGCCGGGTTTGGATGGTTTCATGTTCCAAATTTTGGCGACCTTTGCGCCGCGCACTTCGGCGTACGCGCCATCCAATGCGGGATCCACTTACGGCACGGCCGGCACCTGGCGGTTCGATATGGTCTCGGTGAGTGCCGTTCCCGAGCCCCACGAGTACGCGCTGCTGGCCGGGTTGGGGCTGGTCGGTTTCTCCCTCTGGCGTCGGCGCGCTGCGAAGTAAGCCGCACTCGTTCGCAATATTCAGCCCGCCGGACGCCGGCGGGCTTTTTTGTTGGGTGCGTCGGGCCGGGCGGAGCCGCTCCGGCGGGACCGGGGTTTTTCATGGGCAAAGCTCTCGAGAACTCAGCCGGAACGATTCCTTCCAACCGCGAATAGACGCGAATCCACGCGAATCGAGACGGGCTGAGCGCGGCGCCTTGGTCACACGGAGGGCCCCTCGCTGAACCGCGGCCGCTGGACCGCTCTCCGCACCCGACGCAAAGCCCGATTTCATTGGCGTTCATTGGCGGTCTTGCCCGAAGGCCGGGTGGCACGGGCCACTGGCCCGTTCGGTCGGGCGACCCCCCTGACCGTCGAGCGCACGAGGCTTTTACTGAACCCGAAAACCGAAGTCGGACTCACAGAAGGCAACGAAGCTAACGAAGGGAGAGGGGCTTCCAACGCGATGGGACGGCCAGCAAAAGGACCCTGAGGAGAATCCCGTTCCCGTTGTTCTGTCGTTCCCTTCGTTGTCTTCTGTAAAACGAACTGCGGAGTTTGGGTTGAAGATTCCGGTGGGTTGATCCTGGCCAGATCCTCGCTGGCGCCGGCCGGGTCGCTGGTCCCGGCGCCCAACGCGGACATTTTCAAAGAGTCGGGACATCTTCGGAAAACCCGTTGACGGCTGCGACCCGCTGCTTCTACCTTCCCGGGCGTGACGAATCGGACTGAAAGCCTTCGACTGTCGGGGAGCGCGCTGCTGCTGGGAAGCAGCGCGGCGGTCGGGGTCTAAGTCTGTCACACGGATTTCTGGAAGCCCCACTGCCGCCCGGCGGTGGGGCTTCCGCGTTTTGGAGGTCCGGCCGCCCGCGCCGGCCCGGGGCAGCCGAAAACCGCTCCGCACAAGACAACGCAACCACGCAACACAACTGGACGACCCATGAAAGCAACCCCGATCACGATCTTTGACACCACTCTGCGCGACGGCGAGCAGTGCCCCGGCGCCTCGATGAACCTCCGCGAGAAGCTCGAAGTGGCGCGGCAACTGGCCCGGCTGAACGTGGACGTGATTGAGGCCGGTTTCCCGGTGATCAGCGAGGGCGATTTCGCGGCCGTGCGCACGATCGCGCGCGAGATCCGCGGTCCTGTCATTTGCGGCCTGGCGCGGTGTGTGCCCAAGGACATTGACGCGGCGGCCGACGCCGTGAAACCCGCCGGTGCGCGCGGTCGCATCCACGTCTTCCTCGCCACGTCGAAAATTCACCGCGAGTTCAAGCTCGGCAAGGCGCAGCACGAAATCCTCCGCCTGGCGGTCGAGGGCGTGAAGCGCGCGCGCAGCCACGTGCGGGACGTCGAGTTCTCGCCGGAGGACGGTTCCCGCACGGAGCCGGATTTCCTGGTGGAGGTGTGTCGGGCAGTGGTGGCCGCCGGCGCGACCACCGTGAACATTCCTGACACCGTGGGCTGGGCCGTGCCCGACCAGTTCGGCGCGCTCATCCGCCACCTCCACGAATCGGTGGACGAGTTCCGGACCGGCCGGGCGGTGATCAGCGTTCACTGCCACAATGACCTCGGGCTGGCTGTCGCCAACTCGCTCGCGGCGATCCGGAACGGCGCGCGGCAGGTGGAATGCACCGTGAACGGCATCGGCGAGCGCGCGGGCAACGCGTCGCTCGAGGAGATCGTCATGGCCCTCCGCACGCGCGGCGACTGCTTTGCCGGCCTGACCTGTCGGGTGCGCACCCGCGAGATCGTCAAGAGTTCGCGCCTGGTCGCGCGCATGAGCGGACTCAGCGTCCAACGCAACAAGGCGATTGTCGGGGAGAACGCCTTTGCCCACAGCGCGGGGATTCACCAGGACGGCATCCTCAAGAAGCGCGAGACCTACGAAATCATGGATCCGCGCGAAGTCGGCTGGGGCCAGACCGAACTGCCGTTGACCAAGCACAGCGGCCGTAACGCGGTCGGCGCCCGCCTGCGGCATTTGGGCTTCCAGATGTCCGACGAGGACGTCAGCGCGATTTTCGCGCGGTTCAAGGAAATCGGCGACCGGAAGAAATTCGTGTACGACGACGACCTCGTCGCGCTGGTCGAAGGCCATCTCACCGAGGTGCCGGAGACCTGGTCCCTCGAGTATCTCAACGTCACGTCGGGCAACCAGACCGTGCCCACGGCCACCGTCCGGCTCAAACGCGCCCGGAGCAAGGACCGGGTCGAGAGCCTGGAGGACGCGGCCATCGGCGACGGCCCGGTGGACGCCGCCCTCAAGGCCATTGACCGCATCACCGGGGTGGGCGGCCGGCTCATGGAGTACTCGCTGCGCGCGGTGTCGCAGGGCAAGGACGCGCTGGGCGAAGTGACGGCGAAGGTGGATTTCGGCGCGACGGACGTGGTCACCGGCAAGGGGGCGAGCACGGACATCATCGAAGCCAGTGCGCGCGCCTACCTGAATGCGGTCAACCGCCACCTCAGCAGCGGGAACGGCAAGGCCCGCAAGGGCCGGCAGCCGTAGGGGGGAGAAGTCCGAAGGGCGAAGGGCGAAGGGCGAAGGGCGAAGGGCGCGAAGCGAGATTTGGTCGTCGGCGCCGGTGGCTGGCTACCGCCAACTGAACTGAAGTGTTTGCACCTCGCGGCCGCCGGGTCGGGCCAGGAGCGCCGTGAATTGGCGGCGGTAGTTGCCAATCTGCGCGTCCACCACCACCTCGAAGACCGTGCTTTGCACCCCGACCAGCGTGCCCAGCAGACCGGCCGCCGCCGGGTTGATCCCCGGCACCATTCCGGCCACGGCACCCGGGCTGGGAAATGGCGTGTCGTCTTCCGTGCCTTCCGCGCCGTCGAAGCCCGCCCGCGCCCGCCGGAAGTTCTCGGCGATGGCGTCGTCCACGCCGAGCACCACCCGGATCACTTCGGGCGGCGCGGTGTTGATGTTGATGCGCCCGCTGCCGAACACGGCGAAGAGGTCCACCAGTCCCACCGTGTAGGCCGGGAGGTCCTCGCGCTCGCGCCCCCCCCGCCGGGGGCGGAATAGCTGGTCCGTGTGCCGGGCGACGCGCGGTCCCCAGTACATGGCCGGCGTCACGCCCTGGACCAGCAGCAACTCGGCGAGGTCGTCCAGCGGCCCGTTCTTGGGCAGGTACGCCGGCTCGAGGGTCAGGTAGTAGTCGCTTTCCGCTCCGCTCAGGCCGGGCAAATCGTCGCGGTCCACCCAGTCGCCGATCGAGTCGGCGATGGTGGCGACCTCGGAGCCGCCCACGCCCATGAGGGTGAGCGCGCGATCGAGGATTTCGCGGCGCAGGGCCTCGGGCATGCGCGCGAGGGTGTTCAGGTTGAACCGCCGGTCCAGGTCGGTGATTTTGATTGAGAAGAAGCCGGGTGGGCAGGCCACGCCGTCGAGCGAGATGCCCGCCAGCGGGCCGTTGGTTTCGCCCGAATCGCCCGGGCCACCCGCCCAAATCTGCCGCAGCGAATGAACCGCCTGATTGCCGCCGCCGGTATTGGCGAGGATGAACCGGGCGTATTCGACGCCGGATCGGCCGAGCCATTCCATCTCGGACTCCATGCTCGAATTGCCGGCCAGACGGGCCTCGACCCGCATGGACAGCGCAAAGCTGCCCGCCAACAGGCCCAGCACCGTCACGATCACCAGCACGATGATCAACACGAAGCCCGGGCGGCGCCGCGGCGCGCGCAGGATCATCCGCCACCTCCTCCCGGCCGCAAACGCGGGTCGAAGCCCGCACCAGGCGCGTTCGGCGTCCCGCCTCCCGGAGCTATGGGCCCGGGACGGTTCACCCCGCCACCGGGCACAGCCGGCCCGGCCGGCACACCGGGGGCCGCGGCGGCTCCCTGGAGCAGCCCGGGCACCGGGCTGGACGGGATGTCCACGGTGCGCACCGTGACCTCGCGCGGGTCCACCACGCTGCCGGCGGGCCGGCCAAAAGCCAGGGCGAAGCGGACCTGCTTGGGCATTTGGTTGGTGAGGGTCCAGTCGGTGAGCCAGCCCTCGCGGGAACGCGGGTCGAAGAACTCGAGGGCGAAGAGGTTGACTTCCCGCGCCAGGACCAGCGTGTACGCCTCGCCCCGGGCAAGGTTGGTTTGCAGCACGGGCTGCTGGGTCAGGAGCAGTTGCGGCACGCCGGTCTCGTCCGGCTCGACCAGGAAGGTCACCCGCCGCACCACCTGATCGCCGAAGTAACCGCCGCCGAGATAGGACAACGGCAGCCGCGCCACGAAACTCAGAGCCGCGAACTGGCCGCTGGTGTCCGCCTCAAACGAGTACAGCCCCTGGTTGGCCTGGAACATGACGGCCGAAGCCAGCGCCTCCTGAAGGGCGCGGGCCGTCACGCGCGCCCGTTGCAGATTCGCAGCGGCATCGGCTCCCACCTTGGAGGCGCGGAGAATCGCCGTCCAGGTGGAATGGATGGCGAGGATGACCATCGAGAAGATCGTCATCGCCAGCAGCAGCTCGATGATGGTGAAGCCGGCCCGCGCCGGGACTCCGGCGGCGCGGCGCGGGGCGGGTGAGAGGAACGTTCGCATCAGCGGCGCGGGAGCGGGACGGGCGTTGCGCGGGGCGAACCGGTGACGTAGCGGAAGATGGTCACCTGCTTCTGGCGCTGCGCTCCGTTTTGCGGCCAGTCCACCGTGATGTCCACCTTGTAGAGGCCGGGGCCTCCGCGTTGCGTGGCCAGGGCCCCCTGGTTGGTCAGCCACAACGTCACGTCGGCGTTCCAGTAGGCGCCGGGGTAGGCGTCGCCGAAATCCCCGGAGATCGAACCTTCCTCCAGGGCGTTGGTCTGGGCGATTTCCGCCGCCACCGATCCCACCTCCACCTCGCCCAGGCTCAAGCCACGCGCGATGTTCAGGTTGGTGGTGACGAGACTGAGGATCGCGAAGACCGCCACAAAAAAGATGCTCAGCGCAATCATCACCTCCAGCAGCGTGAAGGCGGCGCACGCCGTCGCGGGCACGCGGAGCCGGCCGGGGAGAACGACGCCGTTCATCGGATCAGTTCGACCGTTTCCCGGCCGGTGCTCATTTCCAGCCGCACGACCCGCTCTTCGTTGGACTCGGACAGCAGCCCCGCATGGAACTCGTCACACGTACCGTTCGGGTGGAACCGCACCCGCGCCTCGGCGTAGTCCATCGCATCGCGCCGGTTGATCAGCAATTCGCGAAAGGCGACGCTTTCCGGCAAACGGGCGGAAAAGGGGCGGGTTTCCGGCGACGACCGGGCGGGCGCGGGCCGGCCTTCCGGGTCAACGAGGTCTGGCTCGCCCGCGGCGGGGGATTCGTCCGGCGGCACGAAATCCGTGGCCAGGCGCGTCGTGATCGTGCCGTCCTCGGCGTTGATGACCAGCTCGGCGGTCTGGCCCTTCATGATCGCCAGCATCCGCGCGCGCTGACAGCCCTCGACCAGATCGCTGGTGGCCTGCCGGATGGGGCTCTTCTTCAGCGCGTAAAACATGGGCGGCAGGGACACGGTGGCAAAGACGCCGATCAGGGCCACGACGACCAGCAGCTCGATGAGGGTAAAGCCCCGCGACGCCCCCGGGGCGCCGTGCGCGCGTTGGCGGCGGTCCCGGCTCATCGCGCGATGTTGGCCGTGATTTGGAACATCGCCGACAGCACGCTGAAGAGCAGGAAGCCCACGCCCAGGGCCATGGCGATGATCATCACCGGCTCGATGAGGTTGGTCATCACGCGCAGCGCAACCGCCAACTCGTTCTCGTACGTCTGCGCCACGTTGTTCAACGCGCCGGGCACGTCGCCGGTTTCCTCGCCGATGCGAATCAAATCAATCATCAACTGCGGGAAGAGCCGGCTGCGGGCCAGCGGCTGCGCGATGGTCTTGCCGTCGGTGACCTCCTCGCGCGTGCGGGCGATGGCCTCGCGCACCACGCGGTTGGGCACGACCTGCTCGGTGATCTTCAGCGCGGTCAGGACCGGCACCCCGTTCTGGAGCAGCGTGCCGAGGGTGCGCGCAAACTGGGCGAACAGGTTCAACTGAAAGATGTTTCCCAGCACCGGCAGCCGCAGCTTCAAGCGGTCCAGCGTGCGCGCGCCGGCCTCGGTCGCCCGATAGCGGTTGTACACGATGCCGCCCGCCAGCGCGGCCAGCGGGAGGGTCCACCAGTACAACGCGAAGAACTGGCTGATGCCGATGAGCAGCTTGGTGGAAGCGGGCAGCTCGGTCTTCATCTCGGTGAAGATGGCCGTGAACTTGGGCAGCATCACCGTCATGAAGAAGAACACGATCACGATGCCGACCGACGACACCACCGCCGGATAGATCAGGGCGGAAATGAACTTGTGCCGCACCTCGGCGAAGCGCTCGTAGTGGCTGGCGAGCCGTTGCAGCACCTCGACCAGCGCGCCGCTCTGCTCGCCCGCCCGCACCATGTTCACGTGCAGTTCGGAGAACACGTGCGGCTGCCGCGCCATCGCGTCGGAGAGACTCTTGCCCTCCATCACGTCCTGCCGCAGCAGCTTGCTCGCCTCCGGCGGGATGCCCTTCGAGCCGAGGCTCGACATGCTGTTGAGCGCGCCGGTCAGCGGCATCCCCGCCTTGAGCAGATTGGTCAGTTGCTGCGTGAACGTCGCCAGCTCCTGGAGCTTCGGCCGGCGCCGCCGCCCAAACAGGCCGCGCGGCGAACTGACCCGCGCCGCCGGCGCCGCCGCCCCGCGGCCGTTGCCCCGCTCGCTCCGCGCCGCGCCGCGGCCGGCGTCCACGGAAATGGGCACCAGCCCCGACCGTTGCAGTCGGGCCACCGCGTCATTGCGGTCCGCCGCTTCCAGGACGTCCTGCACGAGTTCCCCGGAACGGCGACGGGCCTTGTAGGTGAATTGCGCCATGCGCTTGGTTACCAAAAACCGCCCGGCGGCGAAAGTTTCCCTCGCCAGACGCCCGCGGGCGGCTCACGGAGCATTCGGCAGTTGCAGGCGGCGAAAGGCGTCCTCCCCCAGCACCCGGCGCAGGGTCTCGAGGCGCTGGGCCTCCAGCAACGCCAGTTGCCGGGTTTGCTCCTCGGGGGTCAGCGAAGAGTCGGCCAGCACGCGGCGGGTTTCCTCGCTGGCTGCCAGGTTGATCTGGTAGAGCGGCAGCACCGCCTCGGCGCCGACGCCCAGCTTCAACGCGGTGTCGCGAGCCTCGATGAACCCCGCCTGCTGCGCCAACTGATGATAGGCGAAACGCTCGCCGCCCAGCGCCTCGCGCACCGCCGCCTCCCGCCGGGCCTCCAGCTCGCGCCGGCGCAGCACGCTGGCGGCGTCCGTCTCATCGGCCAGTTGCGCCAGTTCGCGCTCGAGGGGTTCGGTGGCCCGAAAGAGCGCGCGGAATTCGTCCGGCGTGGGCTCGAAATTGCGGAGCTGCGCCCGCAGCCGCGCGGCGTGCGGCGAATAGCGCAGCGAATACTCCTCCAGTTCGGCCGGCCCCAGCAACCCGCCCAGTTGCGCGCGCGCCCGCTGCTCGACCGCCGCCTCCTCGCGGGCCGAGACGGGCCGCCCCTCGCGCGCCGCGGCTTCCCGCAACTCCCGGAGCGCCGCGCGCCGGCCGGCCTCGACGGCGTGAACGGCGGCCTTGACTTCCGCCGGCAGCGCGCCCAGCAGGGACCCATCCAGGGCGGGCAGCGGCTGCGGGGAAGCGAAGTGCCGGCCCTCCGTGTCCCACCCGGGCCCCAGCAACTGCGTCAGCAACTGCCGGCGCTCGTCGTCCAGGGCGGCGACCATCTCCTGCGCCGCGGCCGCCACTTCCGGATCCGGCTCGGCCCGCCACCATTGCTGCGCGGGCAAGGTCACCTCCCTGTCCCGGCGCGCGGAGAAGATCTGGTTCACGTCCGCCACGATGATGTCGCGCACGGTTTCCTCCGGGCACCCGATCCCGCGGAGGTTGGCGATGTAGATCGAGTAGTTGGGGGACTCGAGGTCCGCCCAGGTCAACAACCGCGGCTGGATCACGAGGTTGGTGCGGATCGGCCGCAGCAGGTTGGTAACCACGGGCCGGAAGATGGTGATGGCCGGCCGCTGCGGGCGTTCCGCTGGCGTGGAACGCCACCACGCGACGGCCAAGATGAGGTTCAAGCAGACCGACGCGGCGAGCAAACCCAGCCATGCCCGGCGTTGCATCGGCGCAGGATGGCCGGGCCGGGAAGCGCTCGCAAATCGAATTTCAGCGGCCCGGCGGCACCGGCGATCCGTCGGCCGGCTGCGGCGCGCCGGCCGCGGGCAAGAGCAGGTGCTCGAGCTCCTCGTAAGTGTCCACGATCCGGTCCGCGTGCGCCAACTGCTCCCGGGGCAGGGAGTTGGTGATGGCGATGACGGTCATGCCGGCCGCCCGGGCGGCGGTCACGCCCGCGGCGGAGTCCTCGATGACGGCGCAACGCTCCGGCGGCACGCCCAGCAGCTTCGCCGCGTACAGAAAGACATCCGGTGCCGGCTTGGTCTTGCCCACGTCCTGAGTGCTGGCCACCACCGGGAAGAAGCGCCGCAGCCCCCGCAGTGCGAGCACCTCGTCAATCACGGGATGATTCGAGCCGGACGCAATCGCCAGCGGGTAATGGCGGGCCAGTTTTTCCACCAGATCCGGCAGCCCCTCGAAGATCGGCTGCTCCCGGCGGAGGAGGTCAATGAGCCGGTTTTGCTTGAGCGCCAGCAGATGCTCGAGCGGATACGGCGGGGCGTGCCGGGCGACGAAGTCCTCCCACAGCGCGCGGTCCGATCGCCCGATGTAGGCGCGGAAATCAATCCCGTGCCGGTCGCCGTAGCCCAGCTCGCGAAAGACCTCGCGGAAGGCGTGTTCGTGCCAGGGCTCGCTGTCCACGATCACGCCGTCCATGTCGAAAATGATGGAGTCGAAACGCTGCATCCCGGTCCGAGGATGCCGCGTCGCCCGCCAAAAGAACAGCCGCCAGCCACCGTTTCCGGGAACCGGGAACGGTCCCCGCCGGGAAGCGAGATCGCAGCCGGACCGGCCCCGCGCGGCGGCCACGGCGCGGAACTCACCCCGCAACCCGCGCGGGCGGACTGCTGGCGAAGCGCGCGCGTCCGGCGGCCCAGTCGCGGAGGCGGCTGATCTGCTCGGCCATGGTGCGGGCCAGGGGCACGGTTTGCTCGAGGCAGTAGCGCAGGTGGCAGGTGGCGAGTTCTTCGCCGGCGGCAAACGCTTCGAACAGCGCGCTGACCACTGCTTCCTCGATCTCCGCACCGCTGAATCCCTCGCTGGCTGCCACCAGCGGCGCGAGGTCGAACTGTTCCGGCGCCCGCCCGCGCCGGGTCAGGTGAATGGCGAAGATATCCCGGCGTTCGCCCGCGTCCGGCAGGTCCACGAAGAAGATTTCGTCGAAGCGCCCTTTCCGCAGCAGTTCGGGCGGCAGTTGGGAGATGTCGTTGGCGGTGGCGACCACGAAGACCGGCGCGGTCTTTTCCGACAACCAGGTCAGGAAGGTTCCGAACACCCGCGCCGTGGTGCCGCCGTCCGACACCGCCGAGCCCTGCGAGCCGGCGAGCGACTTGTCAATCTCATCCACCCACAGCACGGCGGGCGCGACGGACTCTGCCACCGCGATGGCCCGACGGACGTTGTCCTCCGACGTGCCCACGAAGCTGCCGAACATCCGCCCCATGTCGAAGCGCAGCAACGGCACCTGCCAGAGATTCGAGACCGCCTTGGCCGAGAGGCTCTTGCCGCACCCCTGCACGCCCAGCAGGAGCATGCCCCGCGGCGGCGGCAGCCCGAAGGCGCGGGCGGCCGGCGTCAGCGCGGCCCCGCGCTTGCGCACCCAGTCCTTGAGGGCCGCCAGGCCGCCCACGCCGGCAAAGGACTCTTCCGTGGCGTGGTATTCCAGGAGCCCGCTCTTGCGGATGATCTGCTTCTTTTCCGCGAGCACTTCGCCCACCACATCCGCCGCCAGCCGCGCGTGCTTGACCAGGATGCGCGCGAAGACGTTTTCCGCTTCGGTCAAAGTCAACCCCAGGGCCGCCTGCGCGAGCCGGTCCACGGCCTCGGGCGTCAGTTCCAGCGCCAGGTTCGGCCGGGTTCGCACCTCGGCGGCAATGCGCTCGAGCAGGGCCGCCAGGTCCGCCGGCCCCGGCAGCGGGAAGGGCAGCACGGTCACCTCTTTCTCGAGTTCCGGCGGGATTTCCACCGTGCCGGCGAGCAGCACGATGGTCTTGAGACTGTTCTTGAGATGCAGCGCGATTTCCCGCAGGCGCCGGACCACGGCGTGATGCCCCTTGCCCAGAAAGGGGTGCAGGTCCTTGAAGACGAACAGCGCCGGCTCCACCTCGTCAATCACCTGATCCAGCGCCGCCAGCGGGTCCTTCGTCGGCGCCGCGCGGTGCCGCTGAGACTGGATGGACGTGCCGGCGGGCACCAGGCCGGTGGTGCAGGTCCAGGTCAGCACCTTCTTCTGCCGCCGGCGCGCAATGTCCAGCAGCACTTCCTCGACCCGCGCTTCCTCGTTCGAGACGAGGTAGAGGATCGGGTACCGGGCGCGGATCAGATCCTCGATGTCCCGCTCGATGCCCATGCGGACCTACCTGCCCAAGAGCCTTCGCCACCACGGCCGGGGTGGGGGCGGCGCGGCGGCGATGGATTGCTTGACCCGCTCCGCCAGGGTTGGCGGCGGGTCGGTCCGCGCGGCGTCGTGACGAATCAATTCTTCGGCCGTGGCGAACTCGGTCACGGCGGATTCAGTTTGCCGGGCTTGGGCCGCGGCTTGCGCTTCTTCCCGAGCGAGCCGGGCGGAGGGTGGTTTCGGTTCCATGGGGCGTTATTCCGTTTTGGCGAACGCCGCTGCGAAGGCGCGCCGCGCGCGGTGCAGTTTGCCGCGCACGGCATCGGCGGATTGGTCCGTAAGGGCTGCCACCTCGGCGTAGCTGAGGCGGTCATCGGCCACCAACAGCAGGATGAGGCGGTACTCCTCCGGAAGCGCATCGAGCGCCCGCTGAATGCGTTCGCCGAGCTCCTTGGTTTCCAGCACGCGCAGGGGACTGTCGGTGGCCGCCGGAGCCGTTTCCCAGACCGCGTCGTCGGCGTTCGACACCATGGTCCGGGCGTTCCAGCTCTGGCGCAGGTTGTGACAGTGATTGAGGGCAATGCGATAAAGCCAGGTGCGCACGGCCGAGTCGCCGCGAAATTCGCCGAACTTGCGCCAGGCGCGGACGAAGACGTCGTGCGCGGCATCCTCCGCCTGGGTGGGATCGCCCAGGAGCCGCAGGCACAGATAGTAAATCGCGCGGCTGTGTTCGGCGTACACGGCGGCGAAACCGGATTCCTCCCAGCGCGCGGCCGGGGGCGCGAGCGTGGGGGCGGTGTCGGACGTGGCCGGTGGGTTCATGCGCGGATCGGCCTGCCGGCGGGCCGGCGGCTATTTGTTGAAACGGAAGTTCGTGAGGTCGTAGTCCTGCATCACGTACGCCTTTTGCTCGAGGCGCTGCTTGCCGGCCCGTTTGGCCTCGGTTTCGCCCCCGGCGGCGAGGAAGTCCGCGAAGCTGATGATTTCCGCGCGGATGAAGCCTTTTTGTATGTCGCTGTGAATCGTCCCCGCCGCCTCCCAGGCCGTCGTGCCCTGGCGGATGGGCCAGGCGCGGTTCTCCTTGCCGCCGACCGTCAGGAAGCTGATCCAGCCGGCCTCGCGGAAGGCCCGCACCAGCAGCGCCTCGGGCGCCGGCAGCTCCGCCTCCTCCGCGACGATCACCGGCTTGTGCGTGTGGAAGTTGTGAGCGGCGACGGCCTGGAGTTCGGCCGCGTCCAGGCCCTCCTGCAAGACCGTGCGCTCGCTGACCAGCGCCTCGGCCAGCTTTTCGAGCACGGCCTTCTCGGCCGGGCCGGGATCCCGGCCGAGACGCGCCTCGATGAAATCCAGATCCTTGGTCAGGAGGTCGCCCAGCGCCGCGCGCGTGGTGAGGATCGCGTCGCAGGTGAGCGTCTCGGAATCATCCACCACCTCGACCTGCGCGTAGGTCTTTTTCTGGGCCTCGACCAGCTTGTCGGCCTGGTCCAGGCGGGGGTCCTTGAGGTTGTGTTTACCGAGCGGAATCCCGCGGATGCCAAACAGGCAGAATTTCATCGGCCTCTTGGTAGGGGGCGGGCGACGGGGGGTCAAGACCGGGCGCGGGCCCGCGGGCGCCGGAAATGCCGCTTGAAAGGCCCTCCGTCGTTCCCTAGCTTGGACTCGTCGTGAGTCAGCACGTTCCAGCCCACGGATGCCCACCGGCCACGGACCGCCCGCCCTGTTGCCCTCTGAGCCAGGTGCGTGCGGGCACCTCCGTCCGCATCAAGCAACTGCTGGCGTCGCCGGATGTCTGTCAGCGGCTGCGCGAACTGGGGCTGTGCGAGGAACAGAGCATCCGCTGCGTGCTGCGCAGCCACAGCGTGGTCTGTCAGGTCTGCAACATGCGGCTGGGGCTCAGTTCGGAACTGGCCGACTCGATCTGGGTGGAACCCCTAAAGCCGGCGCAACGCGCCGCCTGACCATGGCTCCTTCCGTCCTCGCCCTGACCTCGCTGGCGGCGGGACAGTCCGCGTCCGTCGCCGAGCTGCGCCTGCCGGCGGACACCCGCGCCCGGCTCCAGGAACTGGGGCTGGTGAGCGGCACCGTGGTCCAGTTGGTGCGGTTCGCGCCGCTGGGCGATCCCGTGGAAATTCACGTGCGCGGATCCAACCTTTCGCTCCGTCGCCATGAGGCGGAGCAGATCCTGGTGGAGGCGGCCCGGTGACCATCCGCGCGCGGTTCAGCCCCGGCCCGTGTGGTGGCGCACCGTCCTCCGACCCGGGCCGGGCGGGCCAGCCGGCGCCGCCTCCGGGCGCGGCGGATTGACCCGCCGCCGACCCGCCTCGCGCTTACCCCGGGTTCCGCCATGCCGGCCACTCCGCCACCCAGCGACCTCACCGCCGCCGCCGGGGCGCGCCCGCGGCTGGTGGTTTTGACCGGCAACCCCAACTGCGGCAAGACCACGGTGTTCAACGCGTTGACGGGCCTGCGCGCGCGGGTGGGCAACTACGCGGGCGTCACCGTCGAGCGCAAAGAGGGCCGATTGCCGGGCACTCCGCCGAACCGCCCGGTCACAGTGCTCGACCTGCCGGGCACCTACAGCCTCAGTCCCCAGTCGCCGGACGAACAGATCGCGCGTGACGTGCTCTTGCAGCGGCTGCCGGACGTGCCCCCGCCCGACCTGATTGTCCTGGTGGTGGATGCGTCGAACCTGGAGCGCAACCTGTACTTCGCGACCCAGGTGATCGAGCTGGGCTGCCCCACCGTGGTCGCGCTGAACATGACCGATGTCGCGCTCACGCACGGCCACCAGGTCAACGCGGCGGCCCTGGCGCGCGAGCTGGGCCTCCCGGTCTTTCCACTGGTGGCGAACCGCCGGAACGGCATCGGTCCCCTTCGGGACCACCTGGTGCGCGCAGCCGCGCAGGAGAATCCGACACCGTCGCCACCGGTGGCGCGACCCGAATTGCCGCCGGCGATGCGCCGCGAAGTGGAAGCCCTGGAAGGGCGGCTGCGCCAGTTGCGCCCCGAGCGGGCCGGCCTGGCGGCGGCCGAAGCGGTCCTCTTGCTGACCGACGAACGGAACCTGGAACACAACGCGGCCGACGGCGGCGCCGCGCTGGTGGCGGAAGTCCTTGCCGCGCGGGCGCGGCTCGAAGCCGCGGGCGTGGACTGGCGCAGTGCGCCGATCGAAAGCCGTTACGCCCGGGCGTCGGCAATTCACGACCGGGTGGTGACCGAGACCCCGGTGGCCGGCGACAGTTTCAGCGACCGGCTGGACCGGTTCGTCACGCACCGGATCTGGGGCAGCGTGATCTTCCTGGCGGTCATGGCGCTGATGTTCCAAAGCATCTTCACCTTCGCGCGCTTCCCGATGGAGGCTCTCGAACATGGCGTCGCGTGGGTGGGCGAGCGCGTGGCCCAACTCCTGGCGCCCGGCGACCTGCGGAGCCTGCTGGTGGACGGCGTGATCGCGGGCGTGGGCGCGGTGATCGTTTTTCTGCCGCAAATCTGCCTGCTCTTCCTCTTCATCGGGCTGCTGGAGGACACGGGCTACATGGCGCGGGCGGCGTTCCTGATGGACCGGTTAATGAGCAAGGTGGGGCTGCACGGCAAGAGCTTCATTCCCATGTTGAGTTCATTCGCCTGCGCCATTCCGGGCATCCTCGCCACCCGCACCATCGAAAGCCCGCGGGACCGGCTGGTCACGATCCTGATCGCGCCGCTGATGAGCTGCTCCGCGCGGCTGCCGGTGTACACGTTGCTGATCGCGGCGTGCATCCCGGAGACGCGCGTGCTGGGTTTCCTCCAGTTGCCGGGTCTGACGATGCTGGGCATGTACCTGCTGGGCATCACCGTCGCCCTGGTCACGGCCTGGCTGCTCAAGCGGACGCTGCTGCGCGGCGCCACGCCCCTGCTGATCATGGAACTGCCGCCCTACAAGCGCCCCTCCGCCCGCGCCCTGGCCCGCCACATCTGGGATCGCGCCAACCAATTCCTGCGCAACGCGGGCACGATCATCCTCGCGATCAACATTGTCCTCTGGGCGCTGGCCACCTATCCGCGCAGCGCCCAACTGGCGGCCGACTTCGACGCCCGGCGGGTGGCCGCGGTGCAGGCGCTCGCGCCCGCGGTGGACTCGCCCCAGGCCGCCGCTGCTTACGTGGATCAACTCCGCGCGGCCGCTCCCGAATCGCCCTCCGCGGAGGCGGCCGCCCTGCTCGAACGCTGGCGCCTCCTCGAATTTGAAGAGGCCGGGGCGCGGTTGCGCCACAGCTTCGCGGGCCGGCTGGGGCGGGTCATCGAACCGCTGATCGCGCCGCTGGGATTCGACTGGAAGATCGGCATTGGCATCGTCTCCTCCTTCGCGGCTCGCGAGGTGTTCGTGAGCACGATGTCGGTGGTGTACAATCTGGGCGCGGGCGACGCCGACGAGGCGGCGCAAACCCTCGCGCAGACCCTGCGTGCGCAACGCCATCCCGACGGCCGGCCGGTGTACTCGACGCTGACGGGATTGACGCTGATGGTCTTTTACGTGCTGGCCCTGCAATGCGTCAGCACCGTGGTGGTCGTGCGACGGGAAACGCTGGGCTGGCGCTGGCCGCTGCTGCAATGGAGCTACATGGGAGCGCTGGCGTGGCTCTTCGCCTTCGCCACCTTCCACCTCGGCCGGTGGTTCGGCCTGGAGTGAGCCCCGGGCCGCCCGCGCCGGCCACCGGACGGCCCGGCTGGTTGACTTGCGGGCCGACGCTTCTCAGATTGACGCTCCGCCGTGATCAGTGTCATCGAACCCATGCCCGCCGGAGCCGCCAACCTGGTTGACCAGGTGCGGCACCTTTTTTCGCCGGAGGGGCTGCTGGCGCAGGCGAAGAATTTCGAGTTCCGGCCGCAACAGCAGCAGATGGCCGTGGCGGTGGCGGAGGCCCTGCTGAACAAGCGGCACCTCGCCGTCGAAGCGGGCACCGGTGTGGGCAAGAGCCTGGCGTATCTCGTGCCGGCCATTCTGTTCGCCGTTGCCGAGGGCAAAAAAGCGGTCATCTCCACCCACACCATCAACCTGCAGGAGCAGCTTACGGAAAAGGATCTGCCCCTGCTGGCCCGCATCCTGCCCGTGCGCTTCAGCTTCACGATGCTCAAGGGCCGGCACAACTACCTTTGCACGCGCCGTCTGCACCGGGTCTTCCAGCAGGCGGACAGCCTGTTCACCGGCCCGGAACGCCGCGAACTGGAGCGCATCCTCGAATGGTCGCGGACCACCCGCGACGGCAGCCTCTCGGATTTCGAGACCGAGCCGGACCCGAAGGTCTGGAATCAGGTCTGCTCCGAGCGCGGGCTGTGTTCGCCCAAGAAATGCGGTCACCCATCGGAGTTCGTCAAAGCCGGCGGTCAACCCTGTTTCTTTCAGGAGGTGCGCAGCCGGATTCTCTCCGCGGACGTGCTGGTGCTGAACCACACGTTGTTCTTCCTGAACCTGGGGGGGCTGGACGAAGAGGTGGATGGCGGCGTGCTGTTCAAGAACGATTTCGTGATCTTCGATGAAGCCCACACGCTCGAGCAGGTGGCCGCCCGGCACATCGGCGTGAGCGTTTCCAGCGGCCAGCTCCGATTCAACCTCCAACGCCTCTGGAACGAGAAAACCGGCAAGGGACTCCTCGCCACGCTCCGGCAGGGCAAGGCGGTGGGCCTGGTGGCCGAGGCCTGCAACCAGGGCACCGAGTTCTTTGCGGCGGTCGAACGCGCCTGCGAAACGCTGGCCCGCGCGCGCAACGACCGCGAGGCCCCCGGCCCGGCGCGACGCGGCGGGGGCGGCGAAGGGGCCGAGTCCTCCCCGCGCGGCCGATCCTGGACGGAGCTGCGGATCCGCCGGCCCGAGCTGGTGGCGGACACGGTCACGCTCTCGCTGCAACGGGTGCGCGAAGCGGTGAGCGAGCTGATCAAACTCAGCGAGGACAGCGACACGGGCAGCGAGTTGATGGAGTGCAACCGCCGGCTGGCGGAATTGCGCGACGCCATCGCCACGTTTCTCAGCCAGTCGGAGGACAACCATGTCTATTGGGTCGAGCGCAGCGGGCGGGCGCAACCCAACCTCACCCTCAACGCCGCGCCCGTGGACGTCGCGAATTTCCTGCGCCGCCGCCTCTTTGGCAGCGACACCTCGGTCATCCTGACCAGCGCGACGCTGGGGATGGACGTGCGCCACCTGGGCCAACCGTGCCAAGCGGAGCCGGGCCGGCGGGACGGCCTGAACTACTTCGCCCACCGCGTGGGCGCCGAGGAAGCCACGCTCCTGCAGGTCGGTTCCCCCTTCGACTACGCGCGGCAGATGCGCCTGTACATCGCCGGCAAGATGCCGGATCCGCGCGAGCCCGGCTACCGCGCAGCGCTGGTTCACTGGATCGAGCACTTCATTCAACAGACGAACGGCAAGGCCTTCGTCCTGTTCACCAACACGCGCCTCATGCAGGAACTGGGGGCGGAGCTGGCGCCGTTCTTCGACCGACTGGGCCTGGCGTGTTTCGTGCAGGGCACCGGCACGCCGCGCTCCCTCATGCTCGAGAAGTTCAAGGAGGATGTGAACTCGGTGCTCTTCGGCACCGAGAGCTTCTGGCAGGGGGTGGACGTGCCCGGCGAGGCGTTGAGCAACGTGATCATCACCCGCCTGCCCTTCGCCGTGCCGGACCATCCGTTGATCGAAGCCCGCATCGAGCAGATCGAGGCGCGCGGCGGCAACGCCTTCATGGACTATTCGCTCCCCGAGGCGGTCCTCAAGTTCCGCCAGGGCGTGGGCCGGCTGATCCGCACCAAGTCCGACACGGGCATCATTGCGGTGCTCGACAATCGCGTCCTCACCAAGCGCTATGGGCAGGCCTTCCTTGATGCGATTCCCAAATGCCCGGTGGAAATCGTTTGACCGGCGCGCGCTCGCAGCGGCGATGGCAGTCGTGGTGCTGGGCACGGGGTTGTGGTGGCGGGCAACCCGTCCGCCGCCCGGCGTCTCGCGCGAGGTGGCCGGGCTGATCCGCGATCTGCAGCGCCGGCCGGCGGCCCTTCAACGTGTCGCCACCAGCGTCGCCACCTGGATTCATCCCCGCGCAGCGCGGCATCTGCCTCCCTTGCTGCGCATCGAACGCGCGGACTTGAAACGGTTGGAGGCGTGTCACCGGCTGATTGCCCTGGGGCCGGCCACCCGGCCGGCCGGGACGTTACTCACGCGGGCCTTAAGCGACCCCGACCCGACGATTTCCTTCTATGCCTTTCTGGCCCTGGCCCACAGCACCACGCCGGCCGCGGTGGTCGCGCAACGGGCGCGGGAGACGTGGGGGTCCGCGGCCGGGCCCGCGCGTTTCTACGCCGGCTTGCTCACAACCGAGGACGAGCGTCTGCGCGACTTCGCGTGGGAATGCCTCGAGGCGGTCGGACCGGAAGCCGCCGTGGCGGCCGGAATCTTGCGCGACGTGGCCAGCGAAGGCGACCCGCCCCTTCGCGACCGGGCGCGGCAACTCCTGCGTCGCCTCGGGCAAGAGCCGCCGGCGGCTCGCCCCGGCCAGCAGGCCGCTGCGCTGGAACGATTCAATTGAGCACGAACTCCGAAGTTCGTTTTACAGAAGGCAACGAAGGGAACGGAGAGCAACAGGAACGGGATTTTCCTCTGGGCCCTTTTCCTGAACGCGCCATCCCGGTGGATGGCCCCTCTCCCTTCGTTCGCTTCGTTGCTTTCTGTGAGTCTGACTTCGGTTGTCGGGTCGAAGGCCGGGTGGAACCGGTCACGGGTCCGTTCGGTCGGGCGAGCCGCTTAACTGTTGAACGCACGCGGCTGCGACTGAAGGAGGGTGCGGCTGCCGCCCGAACGGCCAAGTTGGCCGTACCATCCAAAACCTACGGCATCGTTCCGGCTGAGCCGGAGGTTTTGCGGTCGTGCAGTTGCCGGCCGGGCCCGCTCACCGCCCAGCGGCGGCCGGCGCAGAGGCAGGGTTCAACCGGTGGCGGAGCCAGTTGAGCAAGCCGACGACGAGGCGCGCTCGCGAGGATTCGTTGGCCCCGCTGCCCCGCAGTTCCCCGACGATCCGCGTCCCGTCGCCACGGTCCCAGACGACCGGGCAGGGCTGGTCCGTGCCGCTTCCGGGCATGGGTTCGCCCAGGATCAACACCGAGGCCCCGGGCGCGCCCAGCCGGGTCCGCACGCCGGCCACCAGCCGGTCCCAGCGGGCGGCCGCCGGGTCGTTCGCGCTTGCCCCTGTTTCTTCTCCGCCGAGGGCCCGCACCAGACCGGCCGTATCGGGCGCGGCAATTCCCGCCCGCAACACCGTGGCGGCCGAGCGCGCCAGGCTGAGATTGGCGAAGAATTGGCCGCCGGTGACAGCGTCGAGGACGACGAGGCGTTCGCCTCGCGCAGCGAGCGAGCGCGCGACGACCTCCTCGAGTGACGCGCCATCGTTGGCGTACACGTGGTTGCCCAGGTGCTGGCGCACCCGCGCCTCGAGGGCGTCCAGTCGCGCCCAATCGCGTTCGCTCCGCCCCCCCAGCGTAAAGGTCACGTCCACCCGTTCGCCCTCGAACTGCGACGTCAGCGTCACATCTGCTTCGACCGCCACCGGGCCGTGCAGCGCCTGGTAGATGGCCGATTGACCGATGCCAACGAAGCGCAGCGTGCGGGCGGCGCCGTCCGTGCGCAGGGCGTAGTGCCGCCGGAGATAGGGCACCACTTCGTTGGTCAGCATGGGCTGGAGTTCGCGGGGCGGGCCGGGCAGAGCGATCACGGTGTTGCAACCACTGGTGAACACCAGACCCACCGCGCTGCCGTGAAGATTCGGCAACCAGCCCCCGCGAACAGGCACCTGCGCCTGCCGACGGAGGTTGGGCCGCAGTTCGCTGCGCGGCGTGCGGTAGCGGCGCTCCATGTCCGCCACCACCTCGGGGTCTTCGCGCAGCTCGATGCCCGTGAAGGCCGCCACCGTTTCTCGCGTGATGTCGTCGTCCGTCGGGCCGAGGCCGCCGGTCACCAGCACCACCGGCGCTTTGCTGGTCGCATAGCGCAGCGCCTCGGTCAGGTCCGGGGCGCTATCGTCCACGCTCCACGAACCGACACAATGACCGCCCAGCGGCGTCAGCACCCCGGTGATGAAATGCGTGTGACGATCCGGATAGATGCCCCGCAGCAGTTCGCTGCCGGTGACAATCAGGAAGTAATCGAGCCCCGGCGCCGGTACGCCCGTCGCGGGGGCGACGTCCCCGGCGCGTGCCAGGTAGCTGGACAAAAGGACACTGAGCATCAAAGCCGCCTGTTTCATGGCGGAAGGCGACCAGAGCGCAGCCGCGTTTTCGAGGAAAACCCGTGGCTCCCGGAAGCTCGCCGCGGGGTGCTTGCCGAACCGCCGAACAGGCGGGGCACGCTCCGCTGTTCCTTCAACGACCGGACGCCCCTTGCATTCCCGCCCGCGGGGTCCACTGTCACGCTGTGAATGCGCCTTGGTACCGGAGATGGCTCGCCCCCCGTACGGTTACGGAGCCGGATGGCCTCGAGCGACAGGCATTGGCCGGCGACGCAGATGCACAGTTCATCCTCGGCGCGTGCGAGGCGGCCGTAGCGGCGTCGCCGGCGGATTTCGCGCGGGCGGCGGACTGGTACCGGCGGGCGGCCGAGCACCACCACCCGCTGGCGGAACACAACCTGGGCGTCATGTACGCCGAGGGCCAGGGCGTGGACCGGAACCCCGCCGAAGCGGGCCGCTGGTTGCGGCGCGCCGCCGCCCATGGCGATCCGGGCGCGCAGTTTGCGATCGGCCTGCGATGTCAGCGGGCGGGTCTGGCCGGGCCCGCCCCGGACGCGGCCGAAGCGCGCATCGAAGCCTACCGCTGGTTCTGCCTCGCCGCCGAACAGGGCTACGCCGGGGCCGACGAGGCGCGACAGCGGCTCAGCCTCGGTATGACGCGAGCCGAAATGGACGAGGGCGCGCGGCGCGCGACGCTCAATGAGCCCGCGGACGCCGAGCGGACGCCGTGAGCGTCCCGCGCGTGTCGGCTCTTTTCCGGACAATCTCCTTGCGGCAGGCCGGCGAGGCGTCACGGTGGCCCGACATGAGAGACACTCCCCGACCGGCCGGCGGCGCTGAAGCGCCAGGAACCATTCAACCCGTGAGGCGGCATTGAGCCGGCCCCGCTCCCCCCGCCCCTTTCACTCGCGCGAACCCAAGCACCGCCGCAACGGCAAGATCCGCGCCCGGGAGGTTCGCGTGCTGGACGAAAACAAGCAGCAGCTCGGCGTGCTGCCGCTGGGCGATGCCATCCGGCTGGCGCAAGCCCGCGGCCTCGACCTGATCGAAATCGCGCCCAACGCCACGCCGCCGGTGTGCCGGATCGCCGACTACGGCCGGCTGCTGTACGAGGAGGCGAAGAGTTCCAAAGCGCCCCGCAATCCCGGCGGCAAGCTCAAGGAACTGCAACTGACAGCGGGCATTGATCCTCACGACTTCCAGGTGAAACTGAGCCGGGCCATCGGGTTCTTGTGCGAGGAGATGAAGGTGCGGGTGAAGATGCGTTTTCGCGGGCGCCAGCGCGCTCACAAGGAGCTGGGCTTCGACCTGATGAACCGGTTCGTCCAGGGCACCGACGCGTGGGGTCGGGCCGACGCGCCTCCGAAGATGCTCGGGGAACGCGACCTGAACGTGATGCTCAGCCCGCTGCCGCGGAACCAGCGCGCTCGTCGTCCCGACGCACCCGCAGCCCCGCCGGACCCGACAGCGCCAACCGGGGGCGCTTGAGCCGGCCCGGCCCGGCCGGCGCCCGCGCCCGGTCGCGCCGGGCCGGATCTCCGGTCAATCCGGGTAGTTACCGGCCGCGCCCTTTTCGACCGACCGCAGCGCGCGCGCGAGGTGGGCCAGGTGGGTCTGGAGGCTGAACCGGCGGACGTACTGCTCCCGAAGCGGAGTGCTGTCCTCGGTGATGGCCCGCAGCAACGCTTCGGCCGCGTGGTCGGGCTGGCGCGGTTCCAGCAGACCCGCATACCCCGCGGGCAATGCCTCCGGGATCGCGCGCCACTGCGTCGTCACCATCGGCAGGCCAAAGGCCATCGCTTCAATCAAGCTCACTGGTTGCCCCTCGTTGGCGTACCAGGTGGGAAAGTGAAACACGTCGGATTCGCGAAACAACGCTTCCTTGGCGGCGCCACGCACGAAACCCGCATAACGCAGCCACGCGGCGTACTTCACCCGCAACTGGTCGAACTCGGCCCGCTCGGCTTCCGAGAGAAAATCCCCCGCAACGGTCAGTTCAAGCCGCAGGTCCACCCGCCGACTGACCAGCGTGGCATTGGCTTGCGCCACGGCGGCCACGGCGTCGAAGAGTCCCTTGTCCCGGGTGCAATGAGCCAGGTAGAGTACACGGGCGGTCTCGCGGGGCGGGCCGTCGGGCGACGCGGACCTGGCCAGCGCGGCGGCAATGACCTGCCGCCGCAGGGTTCGCCACGACCGCAGTTCGTAATCGTAAGAGGGGCACGGGTCGGGAATGCCGTTGGCGACCACGGCCACCTGGCGCGGCCGCAACTTCTCTGCATCCGCGCGGCTGAATTCGGAGAGGACGATGGCCAGCGTGGCGCGGCCGAGGAGTCGCCGGGTGAGCCAGCGTTCCCACGGCCGGGCGCCCGCTTCCAACCAGGCGCCCAGCCCCACCGCGTGCCAGTGCAGGATCAAGTGGCGGAACCACACCCGGCAGCACGCCATGACCATCCAGTCGCGGACCAGCGGCGCGCGCTTCGCGGGCGCAGGCACGTAATAGAGGCTGTTCACGCCGTAGCGCCAGCGGAGCCAGATCGCCTCCGCGCAGTATTTGAGCAACGCGAAGACCTTGCCCCGCCGCGCCACGCCCACGTCCTCCAGCGCTTCGGAAAGCCGCGCGTTGACGTGGTACACCTCGACGCCGAATGCCGATCGGGCGGCCGGGCAAGCGGCGGGAGTTTGGGCGTCCGAGCCGGGCGCGCGGGCGACCCCGGGCTGCCGACAGTCGCCGCCAAACCCCTGGACCAGCGCCTCCACCATCAGGCTCTGGCCGTGAAGCGGCGGCGGGGTGTGGGCGAACACGAGCACCTTCATGTCAAACGTCGGGGCGGCGGCAGCGGAACAGTGTCGGGCGAGTATCCGCCGGCGCGGCCCGGCGTGCCAGACCGTTGTTATCGGTCACCAGCCAGAAATGGGTCGCGTCCACCGCCAGTCCCTCCATGACCCCGGTGGCATACGCGCGCCGATAGGCAAACTCCGGCCGACGTTCCAGCCCGCTGAAATCGTACTCCGCCAAGACCCGCCGGCGCGCGGGGTCCACTTTCAGGACACACCGTTGATGGCGCAGCAAGACGTACAAGGCGCCCTCAAACCAACTCAGGTCCGAGTAATGCAGAACCAGACCGCGTTGGCGGGGCCGCACCGACCAGGATTCGACAAAAGCGAACGTGCGGTCGTCGAAGACAAAAATGCGCGCCGGCCCCCGTTCCTTGGCCACGAACAACTTCCCGTCACCCACCGCCACGCCCTCGAGCGACGCGTTCGGATCCTCGCGGGCAGGGACCAGTCCCGCGTCGCGCCAGTCCAGCGGCAGGCGTTCCACCGCGCCGTCGCCCGGGTCGAGCCGCAGGACCCAGTAGTTGCCCTCCTCGCAGGCGTACACCCGTCCGACCTCGTCCACGGCCAGACCCTCGAAATCCCACGCGCCGCGCTTGCCGGCGGCGAACGGCCGCAACTGGTCCGCGCCCAACCCGCCCGGCCAGGGCTCGAGCTCCGCCACGTGCGGCGCCGTCCCGAAACGCACGACCTGCAGGCGCGGCTCCAGGTTATTGACCACCAGCAGTTCGCCCGACGGCAGGAAGGCAAGGCCGGAGGCGTCGAAACGACGTCCGTCCGGCGGGTTCAACCGCCAGTAATCGTCCGGCGAAAGAACGAAACGCACCCGCTCGGCGAGGCTGGTCTCGCGCGGTTCCGGGCCCGGGCGAGCGGGCGGGGCGGGAGTCCGGGGCGTCGCGCAGCCGCCGGCGCCGGCGAGCACGGCCACCGCGAGCCACGAGCGCCACTTGAGTCGAGTCACCGGGCCGTTGTAACAGCCTGCCCGGGGCAAACAAGGGTTGGTGAACGAGGGGGCGGCGTTACGCCGTCGGGGGCGTGACCTTGGCGAGGGTCAGGAGCATGGAGAATCGCCCGGTGGCTTTCACCGCGTGGGGCAGGCCCGGCGGCATGTAGAGCAGGTCGCCGGCTTTGAGCTCCCGGGGCTTTCCGGCGAGCGTGAACTCGCAGCGCCCGCTGAGGATCTGAATCAGCGCGTGGTGTGGCGAAGTGTGCTCCGTGAGTTCCTGCCCGGCGTCGAACCCAAACAGCACCACGCGCGATGATCCGCCGGTGAAGAGCGTCCGGCTGACGATGCCATTCGGCGCGAACTGGGTCTCGGCTGCCAGGTCAATGACCCCCGCCTCCGCGGGCTGGAAGAGAGGTTGCTCGCTCATGCGGACCAGCGTGCTCGCCCGACGGACACCGCGCCTTGACGAGCATCAACGGCTCCGGCCCGCCGCCGGACGAAGCGCCGACTTCAGCCCTCGAGAGGGCCGACAACGCCGCGGAGGTGCTCGGGCACGGTAGGGCCGGGCTCTGTCCCCGCATTAGGTAGGGCCGGGCTGCGTCCCGGCTCTGGGTAGGGCCGGGCTGCGTCCCGGCCGGGATGCCGGCGCCGGCACAGCGGCGCCCTACCGTCGGAGCGCGGACTTTAGTCCACTCGAAGGCCGCGGCGCCGCCGAGCACGCCAGGGCCGCGCTGCGGCGCGGCCGATTGCAAACTCGGCGGTGTGCGCTTTCGCTTCCCGGTTCGGGCGGGGGGAGATGGTTGGCCCCTTCAGGGCGCGTGTGGTTGGTCGGCAGTGGACCCAGGGCGTTGCCCTGGGCTGGTTTGGGAGCGGGCCTTTGGCCGTTTGCGCCGGGTAGGGCCGGGCTGCGTCCCGGCCGGGATGCCGGCGCCGGCGCAGCGGCGCCCTACCGTCGCAGCGCGGAGTTTAGTCCCGGAGAGGGACAACAAGGCCGGCTCGGAGTTAGGGCCTCGGTAGAGCCGGGCTGCGTCCCGGCGGGGATGCCGGCGCCGACGCAGCGACGCCCTACCGTCGTTAGGGTGAGGATGGGGGGTGCCACCAGCCCTGCCTCCATCCAGGATCCCACACTCCACGTTTCGGGTTTGGGCGGCGGTTCGACTTCACCGCCAATCGTGGCTGCACGGCCGAGCCGGAGCGATTCAATTGAAAGCAGGGCGGAACGGGCCACTCGCCTTTTCGGTCGGGCGAACCGCCCGACCTTCGAGCGCACGAGGCTGCCACTGAGGAGGGGGGCCGCTGCCGTGCGCACGGCTGGGCGGCAAGTTGCCGCCCAGAACGGCCAAGCTGGCCGTGCCACCCAAAACCTACGGCGTCGTTCCGGCTGCGACTGAGAGCGCACCAAAAAGGCGTTGAGGGCCGGCAGCGGGCGGGGCAGCCTTCCGCTGGCAGTAAACCCAACAGCGTATGAACTCGGACCAAACCCACCGCGGACGCGGATGTTTCTTTTACGGGTGTCTGGCCGCAGTGGTCATCGGCATCGTGGCCATGATCGGCGGCTATCTGGCCCTGCGCCACGTGCTCAATCAGGCAATCACCAAGTACACCGATACCGCGCCGCTGACGTTGCCCACGGTGGATGCCACCCAGGCCGAGGCCGACGCACTGCTGGAGCGCGTGCGGATCTTCAAGGACGCACTCACCATCGGCACGGCCACCCCGCTCGTCATCGGAACCCGGGAGTTGAACACGTTGATCGCGTTTTCGCCGGACTTCAAAGACCTCAAGGGTAAAGCGTACGTGAGCATCGAAGGCGACCGCCTCCGCGGCCAGATCAGCCTGCCGCTTGACGGCATCCCGTTGCTGGGCGGCCGGGGTCGCTACCTCAACGGTGAGGCAGCCATCAAGGCGTCGCTCGAGAACGGTGTGTTGGTGGTGACGCTTGATTCCCTGCGGGTCAAAGGGCAGGACGCGCCCGCGGAGCTCATGACGGCACTGCGCAAGGAAAACCTGGCGCGCGATGTCTATGGCAATCCGGACAACGCGCGCTTTCTTCGCCTCCTTGAAAGCATCGCCGTCGAGGACGGCAAACTGATTATCCGGCCCCGGGCCAGGGCGGCCGAGAATCCGGGCGGCACGCCGGGCAAGAGCGGATTCTGAGCCGGAACGATGCAGTAGGTTTTTGGTGGAGCGGCCAACCTGGCCGTTCTGGCGGCAACTTGCCGCCCAGCCGTGCGCACGGCAGTCGCCCTCCTTCATGGGCTGCCTCATGCGTCCGACCGTCGGGCGGGTCGCCCGACCGAACGGGCCAGTGGCCCGTTCCCCCTGCTCTCAATTCAAGCGTTCCGGCTGAGCGGCTCCGCGGCGCGCGGCGGGCGGCTCAGATGCGCTTGAGTTTCGGGCCCTTGGGGGTGTCCTCGACCACCCAGCCCCGGGCTTTCAATGCATCGCGCAACGTGTCCGCGCGCTGAAAATCCCGGGCCCGGCGCGCGGCCTGCCGCTCCCCGGCCAACGCCAGGATTTCCGGGGGCGGCGGCGTTTCGGCCGGCGCTCCGACCCCCAGCACCGCGTCCAGCCGTTGCCACGCAGCAAGGGCGGCAGCCGCCCGGGCGGGGGCCAGCTCGCCGGAGGCCGCGGCGCGGTTGAGCTCGCGCACCCATTCGAACACCACGGCCCAGGCGGCCGAGATGTTCAGGTCGTCATCGAGCGCCGCAGTGAAGCGCGCCAGCACGGCGGGCTCGGGGGCGGCCCCGGCGCCGCCGGCCCCAGCGGCAAGCTTGGCGAGGCACTCATCAAGGCGCCCCAACGCCGCCCGGGCGCCAGCAAGGCCTTCAAGCGTGAAGTTGAACGGGTCGCGGTGGTGGGCAGTGAGCAGCAGGTAACGAATTTCCCGGCCCGAGAAGCCTTTGGCGAGCAGGTCACGCAGGGTGAAGAAATTGCCGAGCGACTTGCTCATCTTCTTTCCTTCAACCAGCAGGAAGGCGCCGTGCAACCAGTACTTCACAAACGGGCGGCCGGGTTCCTGCAAGCCGGCGCCCTCGCTCTGCGCGATTTCGTCCTCGTGATGCGGGAAGACCAGATCCTCGCCGCCCAGGTGCAGATCAAAGCTGGGACCGAGGTACTTCATGCTCATGGCGCTGCACTCGATGTGCCAGCCGGGCCGGCCCTCACCCCACGGGCTGGGCCAGGAGACCGCGCCGTCCTCCGGCGTCCGCGCCTTCCAAAGGGCGAAATCGGCGATGAACTCCTTGTCATACTCATCGTCCGCCACGCGCTCGCCGACGCGCATCTGGTCGAAATCCAGATGCTTGAGGACGCCGTACCGGCAGCCGCAGCCGCGGTACTTCTCGATGCTGAAATAGACCGAACCGTCCGGCGCACGGTAGGCAATGCCGCGGGCCAGCAGCTTCCCGATCAACGCGATGATCTCGGGCACGTGCGCCGTGGCGCGGGGCAGCTCGTGGGGCGGCAGGAGATTCAACGCCCGGCAATCCTCGAGAAAGGCCGCCTCGTATCGGCCGGTGTACTCGGCCAGCCCGAGACCGGTCTCGCGCACCCGCCGGATGATCTTGTCCTCCACGTCCGTGATGTTCATGACGTGGCGCACGCGGTAGCCGCGGAACTCGAGGTAGCGCCGCGTGAGATCCGCGAAAACGAAGGTGCGGAAATTCCCGATGTGCCCGTAGTCATAGACCGTCGGCCCGCAGCAGTACATGCCCACGGCCCGGCCGGCCGGGTCCCACGGCGTGAAGTCCTCGACCCGGCGGGTCAGGGTGTTGAAGAGACGCAGCCCCATAAACAGCTTCGGCGGACGCTAGTCGGCGCCGGGCGTTTCTCAAACGACGAAATTCGCCCCGGGGGCGGGCACACGCAGCGGCTCCAGGGCCTTGCCCGGGCCGCTCCGGAACGGTGGGGCGGGGCGCGATGGCAGGTTCGCACCTTTGCGTAACCAATTCGCCACGAGATTTGGGGTTGAACCTTACCCATCGCTGCAGGCATGGTTAAGCCGTGAAATGTTTCGTCACCGGAGCCACGGGCTTCATCGGCTCCAACCTGGTCAGTGAACTGGTGGCCCGTGGGCATGAGGTGAGAGCCCTGATCCGCCCCGGCGCCGACACGCGCGCACTGGCGGGGCTCGAGTACGAGCCGATCGAGGGCGACCTCTCCAATCGCGCCTGCCTGGCCGCCGCCATGAAGGGCTGCGACTGGTGTTTCCACGTCGCCGCGCTGTATGCGTTGTGGCTGCGGGATTACAAGCCCATGATCCGCACCAACGTGGACGGCACCCGCAACGCGCTCCACGCGGCGGCCGACGCCGGGTGCGAGCGGATCGTCTATACCAGCACCGTGGGGGTGCTGCGTCCGCCCGGCCTCAAACGCACCTCGCCGCGACCGTCGGACGAGCGGGACTCGGCGCGCTACGCGGACATGACCAACGAGTACAAGCGAACGAAGTGGCGGGCCGAAGAGATCGCCCGCAACCTCGCGGCGAAGGCGCCGGTCGTGATCGTGAATCCCACCGCGCCGGTGGGGCCGCGCGATCTCAAACCCACCCCGACGGGCAAGATCATTGTGGACTTCCTCAATGGCGCGCTGCCGGCGTACCTCGATACCGGCCTCAACTGGGTGCATGTGCGAGACGTCGCGGTCGGTCACATTCTCGCCGCGGAAAAGGGCCAGGTCGGCGAGCGCTACATCCTGGGCCACGCCGAGGGCAACTGGACGCTCAAGCAAGCCCTGGAGGAACTGGCCGACATCACCGGCCTGAAAGCGCCTCGCCTGTCCATGCCGCGGGTTGTCGCCATGGCCGCTGCGCGAGCGAGCGAGACCCTGGCTTTCGTGACCCGCTCCACCCCCCGCGTGCCCGTGGCCGGCGTCCGCATGGCGAAGTACAAGATGTTCTTCAGCCCGGAGAAGGCCGTGCGCGAACTGGGCCTGCCGCAAACGCCGCCCCGCCAGGCGCTGGCGGACGCGGTGCGCTGGTTCGTGGAACATGGGTACGTGAAGTCTCCCGAGCGCCTTAATCTCGCGGCGTCCAAACCGGCGGCTGCTCCGGTTCAAGCGGCTTTCCTGTAGGCCGGGCTGACCGCCACCCCGAGCTCCCCCCGAGTTCGGCGACCACGCTACCCGCAGCTTCGGACTTCGAGCTTCGGACTTCGAACTTGTCCCGCCCCCGGCCGCCGGCAGACCGAAGCCCCGCGGCATCCACCGCACGCGCACTTCGCCGTTTGAACCGCCCGCACGGCGTGTTACTCTTGCCCCCCATGAGTGGAACCACCTCGAGCCAAAGCAGCCTCGCGTGGCTGATCTTCGCGTTGATGACGGTCGCCTGCTGGGGCGTCTATGGCGTGCTCCTGCACAAGGGACAAACGCTGATGCAGCCCGCCAGCGGACCAAAACTGGACCCGACCCTTCTGCGCTACAAAGCGTTTCTCTTTGTCGGCCTGGCGTACTTCCTCACCGCGGTGCTGGCGCCGCTGGTTTTGCTGATGGCGCGGGGCGAGGCGTTCACGGGCTACACCGCGCAAGGCTCGTGGTGGTCGCTCATCGCCGGCATCGCCGGGGCGGCCGGGGCGTTTGGCGTGCTGCTGGCTTTTGGCGCCAAAGGCACCCCGGCGGTAGTGATGTCCATCGTCTTCGCCGGCGCGCCGGTGGTGAACGCCTTGTACTCGATGATCCAGCATCCGCCCGCCGGCGGGTGGGGCGGGGTGAAATGGCAGTTCTACCTCGGCATCGCGCTGGCGGCCGCGGGGGGCTGTCTCGTCAGCTATTTCAAACCGGCGCCGGCGCCGGCCAAACCCGCCGCCGTGGCCACCCAGCCCGCCGCACCGACCACGGCCGCTCAGCACTGACGTCGCGATGCCGGAGGCCGCTTCCGCTTCCCGCCTCGAACTTCGGGCGCGACAGATGCAGCGGCTCCGGGCACTGCTCGCGGCCACCGTTCCGGCCAACCCGTTTCAAACCCGTCGCCTTGGATCGGCGGAGGATTCGTTGAGCCG
>CAYNCT010000030.1:0-30538 GCA_964396005.1 uncultured Verrucomicrobiota bacterium
GCTGGGCGGCAAGTTGCCGCCCAGAACGGCCAGGTTGGCCGTGCCACCCAAAACCTACCGCATCGTTCCGGCCTAGAGAAACGACTTGTCCAGACCACGCCAAGGCGCAGCAGGTTACGATTGGGTGACATTTTTCGGCGCTGCGTCCGGGCCCGGAGCCGCGGCCACTTCGCCCGGATGCTCTCCCCGGCGGTAAAGGAACAGGCACAACCCGGCCGCCACGGCGGCCAGCCCGGCCAGGCAGGCGAATCCCAGCCGGTAGCCGCCGACATCGAGGATACGCCCGAACTGTTGCCCGGCAAGGATGGCCGCGAGGTAGCCCACGCCATCCACCACGCCGGCCACCGTGCCCACGTACGCCTTGCCGCGAATCTCGATCGCCAGAACTCCCGCCAGCAAACTGTACGGTCCGTAGGCGAGAAACCCAATGCCCCCCAGCGCGGCGGTCGCCAGCCAGAGATTGCGCCCGGCCAGCGCCGGCAACAGCCAGATCAACACCGTGAGCGCGCCCAGGATGGCCACCAGCAAACGCATGCGCCCCGGCGCGGCCAGCCGGCCGAACGCCCAACCCAGGCTCAGGATTCCGGCCGCGCCGCAGGCGTCAAACGGTGTCGAAAGGAAGGCCGCGATGCGCGTGGACAACTCCCCTTCGCCGACCGTCTTGAAAAAGTCCACGGTCCAGGTGTTGAACGTTTCGCGCAGGAGGGTGAGGACGAAGCTCAGGGCGAGGAGGATCCAGAAGCGGCGGATGAACAGCAGGTCCCGCAGGTGGCGGAACTCGAATTTCGCGGCCGGCGCAGCAGCCGGAGACGGGGCATCCGCCGGGGCGGTGGGCGGGCTGGCGACGCCCGGGGTGCCGCGCGGCAGGATCAGCCAGCAACCGCCGAGGATCGCGGTCAGCACCAGCGCGGGGCCACCCATCACCCACCGCCAGTTATTGGCGCTGCATTCCGCGACCTGGCCGGCGAGCAGGGTGGCGCAAACGCCGCCGAAGACAAAGCCGAGCGAGAGCACGGCCATTGCCAGGGGCAGGGAGCGTGCCGGCAGCCAGTCGGCCACCAACTTGACCATGCCGCCCCAACCGGCGGAGCCGGCAAGGCGGTTGAGGCTGTACACCAGCACCAGCATCGGAAAGGAACCGCCCAAGCCGCCCAAGCCGCCGAAGACCGCCACCGCGAGCAGTGACGCCAAAAACGCCGCGCGGCCGCCGACACGGTCAATGACCGGTCCGAACACGAACTTGCCCACCATGTAAGCCAGCGTGCTATAGCTGGCGATCTTGCCGATGTCCTCCTTGCTCAGTCCGAATTCCGCGCGGATCAGGGGGACGGCGACCGAGAAATTTTTCCGGCACAGGTAAATGCCGATGTAGCCCACCACCAGCGCGCCAACCAGCAGCCACGCGCGACGCGGGGAAAAAGGCGCGGGCGGGGCGTCCATGCAGTTCAGGCAGCGCGCCCGGCTATTTGGAAATGCTGTGCATGCGCTGGATGGCCTGAGCGCGCTCATCCCCCTGCGCTCCGGCCTTCTGCATTTCGGCCCCGAGACTCATCACGGCGCTGGCGACAAACTGGCGTTGCTCGGGGGTGAGGTCCTTGCGTTCGCCGATCGCCTGGAAGGTGACCCACGCCGCGGCCCAGTCCTGCGCCTCGAGCGCGGCCAGCGCCTTGTCCGCGAGTTCACGCATCTCCGGCGCGGCCTTGGCGAACAGATTTCGGGATTCCTTGGGAATGTCAGTGGCGGCAATTTCCCTGGGCGGTTGGCCCTTGCCGCAACCGGCGCCGAGGACGAGCAGAAGCGAAGCGGTGGTGATGGCCAGCAAGTGGGGAACGCGGGTCTTCATGGGAGCGGGTCGAAAGCGGTAAGGATGCCGATGGGTTGAGTTCAATTGGCGGCCGACGCGGGCTTTCGGGTTCAGCGCCGCGCTTGCGAGCGGCTTGCGAGTTTAACGGGGGTTTTGCAGAGGCGGTTCGCCGGTGTACCACCGATAGTCCACGCCCTTCTGCGTGTAGGGAATGACACTCACGTGGCCATCCACCCAAATGGTGTTGCAGCGGCGGTTGTGCCGCCACCACTCGTTCTCCATCTTCACCCCGGGGTAGTATGACGCCAGATCGTATTTCCACTGGGTGAGGCATTCGGACTGGCCGGGGAAGAGGCCCAACGAATCGGCCGGCCCTTCCATCCGTTGCTCGGCGGCGTCCTGGGCGAAGACCGTGGAGACGGGGCTTTCGAAGGAACTGATCTTGCGCGGGCCGGTCAACCGGCCGCTGGGATTCCGGGGATCGGGGGATTCGACGGCGTAGGCGTTGATGCCGATGCTCGAGTTGAGCCAGAAAGTCATGGGATAACGGAGGCCGGTCTCGCGCCATTCGTCCACGATCCGGGCGGACGGACATTTCCAGATGGTGATGGCGCTGCGCCAGTTCCAGTTGGTGCCGGCAGACTGCACATACGGCAGATAGCCGAGCCCCCAATAAGCGTTTGGGTGATTGGCGGGGAGCAGCATCGTGCTGTTGGGATTGGACGTCCACATGCCGTGATTGGGCGCCTCGCCACCGACGTGATGGAGACCGTCGCGGTTGTCCTCGGCATACATGACCAGTGCGAGGCCGATCTGTCGCAGATTGCTCATGCACGAGGCCTGCCGGCCCTTTTCCTTGGCCTTGGCCAGAACGGGCAGGAGCATCGAAGCGAGAATCCCGATGATGGCGATCACCACGAGCAACTCGATGAGGGTGAAACCGCGGAGCTCCGGCGACCGGGAGGAGCGCGAGGAGGTGAGCTTCATGGCGATTTTGGTTTGGCAGCGAACGTTGGCCGGGGAGCCGGAGCTCCCCGGCCAACAGAATGGCGACGGGCTTAACCGTTACCGGAGGTCGTTACTTGACCAGCCGGTAGAACTTGATGCCGGTGGTGATCGGCACGGTGGCGCTGTTCGCGCCCGCGCCGGGCACGGCGGTCCAGCCCGCGGCGTTGCCGAGGTTGGCGTTTTCCTGGAGCGTGAAACCGGTTCCCTGCCAGCTCAAGGTGAGCTGGCCGTTGGCCAAGGTGTAGGTGAGGGTCGGCGGCGTGGTCGGCGGTTCACCCGAACCGTCCAGCGATTTACCGCTGAGCCCGCGGCTGTAGATCAACGCGACCTCCCGGGCGCTCAGTTTGCGGTTCCAGAAGGCCACGTCGTCCATGACGGCGTCAAACAGGTTGGCGTCGGTGTAGGCCCCGGTACCGTCCTGGCCGATGTTCAACCGCAGCGCCGGGTCAAACAGAGTGCCCGTGGAGGGGGTGATATCCTTGCGGGCAGGCGCCCCATTGCGGTCCAACGCGACTTCGACCCCGTCAATGTAAGTGACGGCCTCGTCGTTGATGCCGAAGACCACCACCACGTGGTGCCAGCCCAGGTCGTTGACGATGCCGCCCACGCTGTCGAAGTCCTTGCGCGGCGAGTCCGGACTGCGGCGGCGGTAGTTCCACTGCACCCGGCCGTCGCCGTCGGTGGCAATCACCCAACCCACGTTGTTGCCCGAGCCCCAGTTTTTGTTGGCCACAAAGGCCGGGTCACTGGCCCAGGCATTCATCTTTGCCCAGAACGAGACGGCAAAATCGGCGGTTTCGCCAAAGCGTACGCCCGGGGCGTTGCCGAGCGTGACATAGTTGAACACGCCGGCGCCGCGATCGGTGTTCAAGCGAACTCCCTGACCGCTGATGCCGGGAGCGAACGCAGGCGAGCCTACGGCGACGCCATGGTTGCCGGCGCCGGAGGAGTCCTGGTAATTCCCCTCGAACTTGAGGTGTGCGCCCAGTTGATGGGTGATGGGCGGTGCCAGGAGGCTGTCGCCGAACAGACCGTACGCATAAAGCGTGAGCACCTCGCTCCCCGAGAGGGCGCGGGTCCAGATGGCAACGTCATCCAGCAGCCCGTCCCATTCGCCGTCCCCGTACCGGCCGGTGCCGTCCTGGCCCAGGTTCAAAGCCAGGTCGGCGACGTAGTTGTCTCCGGTGCCCGGGGCGATGGTGCGGGCGTCCACCAGTTCGCCGTTGTAATAGGTTTGGGCGTCGCCGTTGATGTTCCACACCACGACCACGTGCACCCATTCGGGCTTGTTGAGCAGGTTGCCGCGGGCCACCAGGTCGAGGTCTTTACGGATGGCGTCGCTGCGTTTGTAGTTCCATTCGATGCGGCCGTCGGTCTGGGTGCCGATGGTCCAGCCGGTGTTGTTGCCGGAGGCCCAGTTTTTGTTGGCCACAATGGACGGGTCGCCAGCGACCCGCTCGGTCTTCATCCAGAAGGCGACGGTGAAGTCGGTCTCCTGCCCGAAGGGCACCTGGTCGTTGGAGCCCAGGGTGACGTAGTTGAATTCACTCGCGGAACGCAGGCTGTTCACCCGCACGGCCCGTTGCCCGACCTTGCCCGCGGCGAAGGTGGGCGTGCCCACCGGGGAGCCGTTGCGGTTATTGCCCGAGGCGTCGTTGTAGTTGTCCTCAAAGGGCAGGTACACGGCCAGGCCGTTGCGGAGGCTGGCGGCGTCCTCCGGCACGTCCAGCACGGTTAGCGTGGCGTAGCGGCTGGTGACCGAGCCGCCCGGATTGGTGACAATGCAGCGGTAGCGGCCCGCGTCGGCCTTGGTGACCTTGGCGATGGTGTATGCGGGCTGGGTGGCGCCGGGGATGTCCGTGGTTTCCTTTTGCCACTGATAGGTGAGTTGTTCGCCGAGGGCAGCCACCTCGAAAGTTGCTGCGCTGCCCGCCACCCGGGTGGTGTCGGTCGGCTGCTTGGTCAGCGAGGGCGGGTCAACCGTTGTGATCGAGTAGAGGCCAACGTTGTCCACCCCGAAATACCAACTCGCCGTGCCGGCCTGGAAGAAGCGCAGCTTGACGCGGGCCCGGTTGTCGGCCTGCGGCAGCCGGAACCGTTCGATGCGCTTGGACTCGTTGGGATCATCATTGATGCGCGGGCTGAAGTACGGTCCCAAGTTTGCCCACATATCGCGCGAAACCTTGACAAAGGCGCCATACGAGCCGCCCTTTTCCTCGCCGGTGTCGGGGTCGGTGTACCGCGCCACGTCGCCATAGGTGGTGTCGAGGGTTCGGACGACATCCACGCTGCCGTCGGGGTTCTTGAGGATGTCCGGCACATCGAGCATGTACACCACCGGCAGCCAGGTGGTGCCGCCGTCAATCGAGTACTCGACGCCCGCGATGTTGTCCTGGTTCTGTTCGTAGATGCTGTGATAGACAAGGTAGATGTCGGTCTTGCCGCTCAGGTTGACCTCCGGCGAGAACAGCTCGGCGTACTGGCTGCCGCCGCGGATGTCGGACTCATGGTAGGCAAACTGGCCTTGAATGAGGCTGTCCACCCGCTGGCCGTTGTTGTAGGCCTCCGGCGTGTTCAGACGGCGCCCGGAGTCCCAACGCTGCGCCGCGCCAATCTCAATGACGCGCTGCCTGGAGATCACCACCCAGTTCAGGTAGCTGTCCGAATTCGGGTCATCGAGGTCGTCGCCCACCGTAGGGAAGAAAGGGGTGTACGTGGACCAACCTGCCGGCAGTGTGCCTTCGGCAACGGTATCGAAAGTCTCGATCCAGAGCGGGGCGGGCAGGTTGTAGTTGGCGTACGGGCCGACGGTGTAATTCACGACGGCCTCGCGTTTGCCGCCCGCGACGGTCGAGTCATCGAATGCCAGTTTGTATTCCTCGCTGGCCAGCGGATCGGGCAGCGTGGCCGGCTTGTAGCTGATGCGGGTGCGGTTGCCCGATTTGGGGCCGATGGTGGTTGTCGCGGTCACGTCGGCGCCGTTGCGGAAGAGCTTCACCGTGGCCGGGTTCAACGCCACGCTGCCGTCCTCGATGATCGCGCTCAGACCGGCGGAGGGCGAGGCGTTGATCGAGTTGTGCTGGGGGGCTACCCAGACAATGGCCGGCCCGGTGGGCACGGCGCCGGGATTGAGCGCCCGGTAGCTGGGGATGCCCCCGGGGCTGTTCAGATGGGTCCGGTTGCTCGGGTCGTTGTTGTCGGCGGTGTACCAGTCCACGCTGTAACCGCCGCCACCCTGTTGATAAATCAGCCGGAAGGGATACACCCCGGCCCTGGTCACGGTGAATTTGAACACCGTGTCCCCGGCGCCGCGACCGCCGTCGAACTCGCCCAATTTGAACTCGGCCAGCCGGTCGCGGACGTTGCCGGCGGTCACGCGAAAGCCGTCATCGCTGTTGACGATCATCGTGTACGTGCCGGGCTGGAGGTCCAGGTAGGTGATGGCCTCCATCGCGATGTTGATGGTGGTGAACTCGGTGCCGGGAATGCCCGGCAAGAAAGTACCCCCGTAAGAAATGATGCCCTCTTCGGTGTACGTGCCGTCCGGATTGAACCCGGAGAGGTCCGCGATGTTCTCAAAGGGCTGACCCGTGGTCGGGTTGATCAGGACGCCGGCGATCTGGTCCTCGGTGCGGGCCAGGGTGTTGGGCAACTGCGGGCCGGGAGCTTGGAAGACCCTGACCGCGAAGCCCGGCTTGGTCTTGTCCACGGCAGAACTGGGCAGCGCCACGGATTCCGGAATGACCGTCTGTGCCTGCGCGCTGGCGAGGCCCAACAAGGCGGCGCCGAGGAATCCCCGGCCCACCCACGATTGACGAATGGGTTGTTTTCTCATGGTTTGCTGTATTGTGTGGTGACCGAAGACCCAGCTTAACACGAGAGCGGGCAAATGCCAGTCTGCCGATGCCAACCGGGCAGAAACGTGCTCGGCAATGTGTTGAGCGGTTTCTCGATCGGCTCCGGTTACCTCTCCACGAGACCGAAGGTGACTGTCCTCGGTTACGAATAGGTGTCCACAGGCTTACGAACGCGTGAATCCGCCTTGGGCCGGCCAACGCACGTCGCCCGCCGGGTCCGTGGCGCTCGTCATCCCCGGCCCGCCGGTTCCCAGTCCGTCCACGTCACCAAATCCGCCAGGCTGGGGCGGCCGTCGTGCCGCCAGGTCAGCGGCGGCTCCTGCATGCGGCCCAATGGGCAGACCCGGGTGACGCCCCACGCGGCAAAGCGTTGCGCCAATTGCTGCTCCTTCAAGCCGGATGCGCCCAGCCCCACGGTCGAAACCTGTCCGCGCAAGCAGTCCAGCCCCTCCAGCGCCCGGTCCACATTCGCGACACCTTTCACGAAGATGAAGCGGTTCAAGCACGACGGATGGAACCGCGGGTCGTTCTCGTACACCACCGTCCATGCCGTCGAACCCGTGCTGCGCCAGAGGGCCGTGTCCCGCGAGTGCGCCGCGCGGATCTCGTAAAAGCCGCGCCGCGCCGCGATGCCGGCGGCCTCGTCCAGGGACAGGCGGCCGCGCGGACAAACCGCCTCCAGGCGGTCGAGTTCGGCGGCCAGCAGTTCTGCGAAGTGGTGGGGCGAGTGCCGGTGGCCGGTCTCGACGTAAATGGCGTGCGGGGAGAGGCAGCCCAACTGGTCCCAGGCGATGACGTCCCGCGCGCAGGCGGCGACGAGGCGGGGCAGGGCAAAGGCCGACAGCGCCTCGGCCGCCACGTAGCCGATGCTCACGCGATGGCTGTAGCCGACCAAGCGCGTGTTCCACGGCACCTGCTGGCGGATGGCGGCGATCGTATCGTCGCCGCCCATCGCGGTGACACAGTCCGCCTGCGCGAACAGCGCGCCGGTAAGGTCCTGCCGGGCGCCGGGCCACTCGGCGATTTCCAGACAAGCGCCCACCTTGGCCTCGACCTCCCGCAGCGAGTGGGCGAAGAGGCGGGGCAGCAGCGCGGTACCGGTCGCGCACTTCACAAACTGGGCCGATCGCAGCAACAGACCGTGGACCATGCTGGTGAGCGCCGGATTGGGCAGCCGCCCGGCGGTGACGTGGACCAGCAGTGGCGGGCCTTGAACGAAGGCCAGTTGCCGCGGAAAGCTTTCGCCTTCGGCTTGGGAGAGTTTTTCCAGCCGCTGATCGTGCCCCAGATCCTGGGTCAACAGGGCCCGCAGGCTCTCGGCCGTCAGCGTTCGGAAGAAGGCATCGAGGCCCGCCGCCAGCGTTTCGCGCGAGAAGCCGAGTGCGCCGGGGCCTTCCGCCAGCGCCCGGCGGCGGAAGGGATTGTCCGGATCCAGCCAGTCCTCGGCCACCGCCGCAATCGCGGCCACCATGCTTTCCGTGTTGCGCTCGCGCAGGAACTGCCGGCGGTTGCTCTTGAGCGCCAGGCACGCCTCCGTCACCACCGCCGGCGTCACCGCCGCGGGTTCGGGCAGATCGGCCAGAAAGTATTGCGGGAGTTCCATTGCGATGCGGCGGCGCCGTGGGCGCGGTTTCCCTCAGGGCGCGGCGGGCAACAGCGAGCAGCCGCGAGCTTCGGCGGCGCGGCCCAGCCACTCGAAGCCGCCCCCGCGCCGCCTGGCCAGGTCTTCCGTTTGAATCGCCAGCACCGAGCGCACGTTGGCCAGATCGTACACCCGAAGCAAACCCGATTCCCCCTCGCCCACCTCGCGGCCGGTTTCCGGTGAGACCACCACCGCCCGCGCCCACGGCGGAAAACGAAACACCCGCGGGGCCGCCGGCGGCTCCGCGGCGAACCAGTCGTAAGCCTGGGAACTGAGTTCGCACATTCCGTACTCGGTGCGGATGGCCCCGGCCGGAAGCCCCAGCGCCTCGGCGAGGGCGGCGTGCAGTTCGGCTCGGGGCAGCGCGCGGGAGCGGCCCTTGTAGCCGCCGGTTTCCAGGGCAAATGACCCGGCCGGCAACCGGAGCGCTCGCGCGCCGGGTTCGCGGCCTTCGAGCAGATGCACAAACGAAAACGCTGCGCCCAGCAGCACCACCGGCGCGTGGTCGTCCGCGGCCGCGCGCAGCGCCGCCCAAGCGTCCGGGGCCGCCACCTGCCAGCCGCCCGCCGCGTCGGTACGGCCCAAAAAGGCCGAGCGAGCATCCCCATGCTCACGGCGGATGAACTCAAACATCCGAACCAACGAGGAATGGGGCGCCCCCGCGGGATCGGGCGTCAGCGCCAGCACGCGCCGGCGCACGCCGGGCCGCAGCCCGTTCGCGATCTGAAACCACGTCAACGCCGACCATTCGTAGAGGGCCAGGGACGCGCGGTCGTGAAAGCAGCGGCTGAAATCGCGCCCGGTGGTTTGACTCGAATGAAAGGTCGCCACCCGCTGGTCGGCGGGCACGCTGGTGACGACGAATTCCTTGAACGCCTGCGTGGGCACGGCCGGGATTTCGCGCCAGTCCGGCAGCTCGCCCCGGGGGAGGCCGCGCGCGTCGCAGAGCTCGGCCAGGAGTGGCACGCACTGCCGCTGCAGGTCGAACAGGCGCTGTGCCAGCGACGGGAAACGGTCTTCGTGGGTCGCATGGCCGCGACCGACCTCTTCGATCCAGAGGTTGAGGTCAGCAGCGAACGAGGCGAATGCGGCAGAATCCTTCATGCGGTTTTGCTCGAGGCCCGGCGGCCGGGCGGCTGGTTATCCGCGACAGCGGGCGCAAGGTATCGAGCGCGCCGCGCGCGAGCAAGGGCCGCGGGCTTCGTCGGCCGGGCGTCGCGAGGGACGCGGCCCGGGGGTGGTTCAAGTCGCCCGGGGCACAGACCCCGTTTCTTTTCCTCGCGCCCCGGCCGCGGCGAGAATACCGTCCGGCCATGAACTACCTGTTTCGTCGGATTCGTTTGTCCGGTTTTGCCCGCTCGCTTCGGGCGGGCGCGGCGCTGCTCTTCGTTGGCCTCGTCACCGCGGCCGAGGCGGCCGGTGAGTTTTCCAGCGGCCGGATAGATTTGGGGATTGTGGTCAAGGATGCCGACCGCTCCGCCGCGTTTCTCACCAACGCGATCGGATTCAAGGAGGTGCGCGGTTTCGCGGTCAGCGGCGAGCTCGGGCGGAAGATTGGGCTGATTGACGGCCATGCGTTGACGGTCCGCGTCTTCGTGCTCGAGGACGGTGAAGCGGCCACGCGCGTCAAGGTGCTGTCGTTCCCCGCCGCGCCCGGCCAGACGCCGGATCAACGGTGGATCCATTCGACGCTCGGAATGCGGTACGTGACGTTGTACGTGAAGGATGTCAACCGGGCGCTGGAGCGGTTGAAGCAGGCGAACGTGACGCTGCTCGGCGAGACGCCGGTGGACCTGGGCGGCGGCACCTGGCTGGTGGCGGTCAAAGATCCGGACGGCAACTTCTTCGAGCTGATTGGCCCCAAACCGTAGCCGGAATATTTCGCATCCAACCAGCCGGAGCGCGGGCATCTTGCCGGCTTTCGACGATCACATGCGCCAGGCCGACAAGATAACGGCGGTTCAGTCTCTCGGCGTTGCGTGCGAGGCGTGAAATCTCCGGGCTGGCCCGGGCTGCGCGCATAGCGGGGGCACCTCCCGCCGGTCCGTCCGCAGCGCCCATCGGCTGCGGGCGGGCGGCAAGGATTACCGGCCCGCCGGCTCGGCCTTGAACCGATAGAATTGCCGGCCCGCGCTGATAGGCGGCAGGGGGACTTCCCATTCGCCGTCCGGAGTCGGTTGGGGCCAGGGGGGCGCGATCGGCACCTCTTCCCAGGCGTCACCGAGCAGGTCCGGGGCGCTTTCGAGCACCGGCGTCCGGCCACCGGCGCGCGGCCAGAAAACCAATCGCCACGCTCCCTCAGGCGCGGGCTCGAGCCGCAGGCGCAGGCGCGAGTCGGCATGGGTGGGATCGGTGCCGAACGCGTATTCGGCCTCGGTCGAGTAACCGTCGCCGTCGGGGTCGGCTCCGGGATCGGGCGATTCCGCGAAGAAGTGTTCTGCCCACCAGCGGGGCACCGTGCCGGCGGGCGCGGGATCCTGGGCGTGGCGGAACTCGAGGGCGACCCGGCAGGCGGCGACCATGGTCTGGCCCGCCGGCGCGCGATTGTTCAGGCGCACCTGGACACGGTCGCCGCGCCGCAGGTTCAACGGGCCGGCGAGCTTCCCGGTCAGTGGTCCGCCGCGGGGGTGACTGACGGTGACGGTGAGAGGGGTTGCCGGGGTTTCGATCTCGTAGGTGCCGACGAAGGTCCCGGTGTTCGCGAAGTGTTGATACGCGAGGTCGTACTCACCGGAGACCTCGACGTCGAGGGTCCAGACCGCGGTGGCGGTGGGCGCGCCGGTGGTCGCCGCCGCACGCCAGGAGCCGGCGCGCGGTTCCGTCCCGTAGGCTGCAGTGAAATCCCACGAGCCGGTCCGGCGGACGCTCCACTCATCGGCGATCAACGGCCAGCCCGCCGGGCCGAGCCGGACGAGGTGCGAGAAGTTGGTGGCCGCGGCCGCAATCTCGCCCGCCACCCGCCCGAAAACCCCGGGCGGATCACCGGCGGGACTTGCACCCGCGAGGTCAGGGAGGAACACCATGTGCCGGGTATCCCAACGCGGATCGGCGAAGTTCGCGCCCTCGCCGCCGGATGACGCGAGGCCGGTCAGCAAGCGGCCGCGGCACGGCACCGCGGTGCGCCAACTCACCAGCGCGCCGTGGCGGCCGGGCGTGACGCGCAAGTCCAGAGCGCGCAGGTCGGACGTGTCCGGCACGAGCGCAAAGTGGGCGGCGACGATTCCCCGCCAGTCTGCCGGGGCCGCGGGGAACTGCGTCACATAGCCCGGCGCCGAGACGGCGAGGCCCGTCGGGGCGTTGCTCAACAGTCGGCCGTAAGACCCGTTGGCGTCGGCGGTCAGGAGCGGGCCGGGACCGCGCGCCTCGAGCTGCGCCCCGGCGATCGGCTGGCCGGTCCGGGCGTCAGTAATCACGCCGCCGATCCCGAACCGGGCCGGATCGGTCTTCCAGGGCCGTTCGGGCGGCGGGACCGCTGGGGCGAAAACGGGCGCGGCGGCCGAGGGCGGCGAAGGCTGGGTCAACGCTTCAATGAAAGCCGGGCGCGACTCCCCTTCCTTCGCCGGTGCCGCGTACGAATAGACCACCACCCCGTCGGCGGCGGGGATGGAGGGGCTGACCACCGCGCGGGCGCCGCGGATTTGAACAATGGTGTTTGAGCTCGAGTTCAGGTAGCCACCGAGGCCCAGCGCGAGATGGCGCTGGAAGCGATTCTGTTTGGCGAAGCGGCTCCACTGGGCAAATTCGGCCGCATGGGTCTCATGGCGGAAATAGGCCATGGGGATGTTGAGATCGAGGATGCCCTCCTCGAGCCACCCGCGCCAATCCTGGAGCACGTCCGCCCAAGCGGCGGTTTTCAACCAACTCGGGAAGTGGGTGGCCGCCGGGGTCCAGGTGATGGTCGCCGCGGAGACCGTGACGCGCGGTTTGAGAGCGGACACCGCGAGGTACAGCCGGCGCACCAGGCCGGTCACCTGATCGCGTCGCCACTGCGCCCAGGCGGAATCATCCGGGGCAGGCCGGCCGGTGCCGCCGGACGCGGCGTTGAAGCGTGCCACCGCTACGGGATGGTAGCCCCAGTCGCGTCCGCCATACCGGACGTAGTCCAGGTGCAGCCCGTCCACGTCGTACCGGGTGACGAGGTCCATCGCCACGTTGAACGTATGCTCTTGCACCGCGGGATGTCCGGGGTCGAAGGCGTAGTTGGCGCCGTCCCAGGAGTCCCCGGTGAACGATTGCGTCAGCCAGTCGGGATGGAGCCGGTAGGGATGATTGGGTTGCGGGGGTGGAGTGAGCTGGCGGTTCCAGATGTTGTACGTGACGATCCAGGCGTGAACCTCCAGGCGCGGGCCGGCGTTTGTGGCGTGGGCCAGAGTGATGAGAGCCGCCAGCGGATCGAACCCCGCCTGGACATCGCTGGCCTTCGGCTCGAACCGGCTTTCGTAGTAGGCGTCGCCCCGTTTGCGCACCTCGACAAACAGGGCGTTGAACTTGCCGGCGCGGGCGGCGGTCACCAATTCGGCCACCTCGGCGGGCGTGCGGAGGGCGGCGTGAAACGTGTCCGCCCACCACCCGCGCCATTCGGGCGGGTCTTCCGCCCACGTCGGGGTCGTCAGTCCCACCACGGCGATCAACGCTCCGATCAACCCGATCGAGAGCCGCGCGCGGGGGACGAAATTCGCCAGGGACGGGAATCGTTTCATGGCGGGGGCGGTTCGCCGGGGCCGGGTTTGGCGACCGTCGGTTGCCGTCCCAGATTCAGCAGCGTGCTGAGGAATTTCGGGACGTAGAGCGGCTGCACCCGCGGATTGCCGAGCGTGCCGGTGACCCGGTACGTGAAGGCCTTGGAAACGGGCAGGATGGCGAGATTGAAGAGCGGGCCGACCAGCGGGATGCCCGGCAGGATTTCGGCCTCGAAATCCATGTTCACGTTGGCGTCGAAGTCCACGTTGCCGCGCCCGGCGAGGCGCAGCGGCCGGGCCTCGATGCGGAGGTCCCGGGTGTGCAGGACGCTGTTGGTCATCCCGAAGGTGCAGGTGCCGGCGGAGGCCCGGGTCTTGCCCACGCCCGGCATGATCGAGTTCACCGCCTCGGACAGGAACGCGGCCAGCGGCAGGTCCCACAAATACCCGTCGCGCAGCCGCACCTCGCCGCCACCCTGCCAGCTCTTCCAGTCATCGGTTAGCAGCTCGCGCACGGTCAGCCGCCCGCTGATCGTGCCGTCCAGGTTGGTGGTGCCCGGCACCAGATCAGCGATGCTCCGGCGCAGGTCCGCATCGGCAAAGCGGGCGTCGAAGCCAATCCGCGCCCGGTTGCCGGGCAGCAGGTTTGCCTGCAGATCGAGGTCGAGCCGGCCGCCGTAAAAGTCGGCCAGCAGGTTCGTGACCGTGACTGTTTCCTCCCGCCAGACGACCGTGCCGGCGAGTTGCGGCACGCGGAAGCGCCAGTACTCGAAAGGCCCGCCCGCCAGCTCGAAGCGCAGATCGGCGTGGTTGGTCCGCCCCCGGGTGATGAGGGAGCCGTTGACCCGCGCCCGCGGCGGCTGGAGGAAGCGGTAATCATCTATGGCGCGGACCACGTTGGTGCCGATCGCCGTGGCCACCACCATCGGTTCCATCTCGGCCGTGGCGTTGGTCAGCGACAGGCGGTGCGTCCGCAGGTCGAAACCGAGGCCGTCCGCCCCCGCGCGCTGTTCCGCGTGAAAGACCGCGATGTCTCGCGCCGCGATCAACCCGTTCGTGAGGACGACGGTGGCCGTCAGGTCCCGCAGGTCCTGCCCGCGCACGGCGAAATCCCCGCCGGTGACCGTGCCGGACGCGCTCAAGGTTTCGAGTGCCGCCCCGCGACCCGCGAAGTGCGCCTCCACCGCGGGCGGCTGGCGAAATGCGAAGACGCTGAAGACCCGGGGGCGGCGGGTGCCAAACGCGGGAGCCAGCGCCTCCGGCAACCAGCGGATCTCGACCGCGCCTCCGAATTCCAGCGTCGCGAGGTCCAGGTGACCGGCCAACGTCAACGCGCCTTCCGGTCGGCGGAGCACGAGGGATTCCAGCGTGATCCGGTCCTCCGCGAACCGCGCGGAGAGTTCGCCTGCCTCGCAGGTGACCCTTCGCCAGTCGGCGCGCCCGAGGCGCAGCCGGGCTTCGCCGGTGAGCGAGCGGCGAAACTCCGCCGAGCCAAGGGCCGCGAGGCTCAGCGGGGCCGGCAATCGGACGCGAGCGGCGCACTCGAGCGCCACGGGGTCCTCGAGCAACACCTCGGTCAGGCGGTTGCGGGCCGCTGCGGGCAGCCACGGCCGCAGGGTGGTTAACGCCTGCCCGCGGGCTGCCGCCCGCACCGCGACTTCGCGGGTCCGCGCATCGGCGGTGGCGTCCAGCGTGACGGTCGTTTGGGCGAATTCGGCGACCGTGTTGGTCACGGTGAGTTGCGGCGCGCCCCAGTCCGCTTCAGCGCGCAGGGAGCGGACGGACTGTTCCCCGATCACCACATCGTCAACCGTCGCCGCGACCCGCCCGCGCCACGCGGCCAGCCACGCGGGCAGGTCGGGCAGGTCGGGCGCGGGCGTGCTCGCGCGTTGCACCGTGGTGGCGAGCCGGGCTGCCGCCGCGTGGCCGGCGGGAGTGGACGGTCGGGTGAGGGTGAGCTCGCCTTCGCCGGCGAGCGGGCGCCACTTCGGGAAATCGTGCGTGAATGCGCCGCGGAAGTGGGTTGCGTCCGCGGCGGACCCGGGCGCGGCCACCGGGCCGGAACGCAGCTCGAAGCGGGTCTGCCAGAGGTCGCGGTCGTCCGGATGCGGTTCAGCGCGGGCTTCAAGCACCACCCGGGCGAGGCGCAGCTCGGCTGGACGCAGCTCGCGAGCGGTCAGTTCGAGTTCGAGCCAACGGGGCGCCGAACCGACCGCAGGCTCGCCCACCCGGACCTCGAGGCGGGCGTCGTCCGCCGCGCCCCACGGGGTTTCGAGCGCGTCGGCCTTGAGCGTGCCGCGCAGGGCGGGGGCGCCGTCGGGGCGTCGGTGGTTAAGCGCCAGCGTTAAATCGAATCCGGCGCAATTGCCCCAAGGGGAAACCACGCCGGCCGTGGTGAGGCGCATCTCGGCCGCGAACGATTCCGGGGTCGCCGCATCGCCCGCCACCCGGGCCCGCAGTTCCGGCGGCGCGACGAATTTCAACTGGCGCCAGGCGTGGAGGAGCGGTCGCGCCCGGGTGGTCCAATCCGGGCCGGCGGGGGCGTTCGTGGTGGTGGGCGCGGGCCGGTCGGTCCCCAGCAGGCGCGGGAGTTGGGAGGCGTTGGTAATTGAGCCGAAGGCGGACAGCGACGCGCCGAGAAACGACCCGCGGAAGGAGTCCAGCTCCCAGCGGTCGCCCGGCAGGAACCGCAAGACGCCGCCGAGGTTTTCGACGATTAACAGGTCGGGCGGCTCGTTGGTCGGCGCGAGATTCGTGGTGAGCCGACCGTCCCGGAAAATGACCGACATCACCTCGATCCGGCCCTGCCAGGCCGCCCGCCAGTTGAGGCGCACGACCAGCTCCTCCAACGCGAGCGCCGGTTCCCGCTGGGCGCTCGTCCCGCGGACCCGCACGCGCTCGGCGAGGATCCCCCAGTTCCAATTGAGCCGGAGGGTTTCGCTATCGAAGTCCAGACCGCGCGCGGCGAGCTCGACCCGCAGGGCGCGCTGAACCGGCTCCGGCAGGCCCGCGACGTTGAGGTAAACCAGGGCGCAAACCAGCATGAGCACCACCAGCAAGCCCCCGATGCGCAGCAACCGGATCGCCCGGCGCAGGCGGGGCCAGCGGGATGCGGAAACCGCCGTCATGTCACGGCCCGGTGGGCAGGATGGACAGGTCGCTGGCGACCCACTCCATAATCTCGCGTGGGCACTCGAACACCACCGGCGCGGGCTGGCCATCAAGCTGCACCGCCGCGTAAGTCCGGCCGGAGGAGCCGCGTCGGCCGAAGCGCACCGTGTGTAGCGCCGGCTCGCCACCGGTCTGCACCTCGAGCGTGACCGCGTGGGCGACCGTGCCGAAGCCGTAGCGCGCCAGGGCGTCCTCCCCGCGCGCCACCCAGCGCTCGGCCCGCAAGCGTCCCAGCCGGTAGGCCGCCTCTTCGAGGAGGAATCCGTTCACCTCGGCCGGGGCCGCGCCCGCTGCCAGGCGGGCCCATTGGGCCGGGCCCCGCCGCACCAGTTTCTCGGTTTCCCCACCCTGCTGGATGGTAATGCTGAGAACCTGATTGGTGGAGAAGTTCCAGATTTGCAGGTGGCGCAGCTCGTACGCGGCGCGCGGCAGCCGGCCGTTGTCCAGCCAGGTCACCACGGAAAATTCGTCGTTGCGGCGGACGAGGTAATGCGTGTCGCGCGCGACGCCGATGGCCAGCCGGGCCAGGGGGGGATTGGTGCCCGCCGGCGTCCCCGGCGGGTCGCCGCGCAGCACGTATTCCCGCCGGAGCGGCGCCAGGCCGTAGGGCGCGAAGTCGGCCACCACCTTGCGCTCGAAATCGGAAAACTCCATTTCCGCGAGATTGGCGAGGCATTCGAGCATCAGCAGCGGGTCGGCCGGCGCGTCGTACGGGGCCACGATCCGCCACTCGTTGGTCCCGCGCCGCTCGACCGCGAAGGTCTCGTCGGCGACCCCCTCGAAGCGGGTCACGGCGTCGGGCGGGAAGACCATCAGTCGGCGATCGCAGAAATCCCGATCTCCGGCCAGCCAGGGATCGAGCGCCTGCCGGGGCGCGGTGACCACGCTGCCGGTGGGCAGCCGGCGCACGAAGACCAGGCCGGGCTGGTTGGTCGGGCTGCGGCCGATCTCGAGCGCGGCCACCGGGTTGGTGCCGCGCGCGAACACCACCTCGCGTTCCGGAGGTTGCAGGCCGAGCGCCTCGAGGTCGGCCTCGGGATCGTCAGTGACGAACTGTTGCACGCGCGCGAGGTCCAACTGCCGCAGCAGAAACTGGATGCGGGCGTTGTTAGCGGGCGTGGCCAGGGGCCGCGTCAGCCGCCAGGCGCGGTTGGTGGGATCCAGCAGCAACTCGAAACCGTTGGTGGCGGGGCGGACTTCGATGCGGTCAAAGGCCCCGGCAGCGAGGCGCAACAAGGACGTGTCCCGCCACTCGTGGGGCTCGCCGGGCAGGGCGCGCACGAGGTCGGCATCCACGGCCAGCAGCCCTTCCCGGCCGACCACCTGGAGGAAGACCTGGCTGCCGATCAAGGTGGCCCGGCCGATCCGCAGTTCGTTGGACTGGGCGGCGTGGCGCAAGGTGAGGGCGGCGGAGGGCGGCTCGAGCCCGAACGCCGCGAGGCCATTGGTGGCTCCGCGAATTTCGGCGGCGCCGATGACGGATCGCGTGGTCAGGTCAGCCAGCCGCGTCAGGAGGCGCTCAACGGGGGCGGACAGGGCGTAGTCCCGGAAGGGCGCTTCGAATCGCCAATCCGCGTCCGTGCGTACGAGCCGCAGCGGAAGGTTGGTGCCGACGCGGATCTCAAGATTCGTGACGGCGGCCGGGCTCAACCCGGGCAGGACGCGGGCGGCGTCGCGTTCGCGTTCTCCGGCGCCAGGGAGGCGGCGTTCCCAGATCAGGATGAACGCCAGCAGCAGCGCGGCCAGGCCGAGAATCCAGCGGGTCGAAGTGGAGTTCATCGCGTCAACCTCCCGTGCCGGGTGCCCTCACTGCCGTCGCCGCCACCACACGAGGCCGCCGATCCCCAGCACCAGGCCGGGGAACAGCACGAGCAACAACCAACGGAGCTGGTTCAGTTGCGCCACGGTGAGGCTGAAGCGGTATTCATTGATCGGCCGCGGGGCGATGCCGGCCAGGTGATCCGGCCGGTCCAGCAACCAATTCACCACCAGGTTGGCGAAGTCCAGGTTCGCGTCGCTGCGGATCGCCGGCTCCGCGAGGAACAGGGATTCGCCGACGACGATCAAGCGGGTCGAGGCGCGATCCGCGCTGACGCCGGCGATGCTGCCTTTCTCGACCGCCACCGCCAGCGGGATGGCCCCCCGGCGATCGCGGAGCGGATTGGCCCGCGGCGAGCCGTCGGGATCCACGCCCATGGCCACGCCGGTGTCCGAAGTGGCGAACAGTGGCGTGACCTTCGGCGCATCGCCGCCGCGATTGCCTGCCGGCCCCGGCTCGACGGGGCGCGGGAAGAAGAGGTAAAGGGACTGGCCGCGGAGCGGCTTGAGGCTGGGGTGCGGCGCGAGGTTGGTGGTGACCAGGTCGTTGCCCGCGCGAGCGTTGGGCGGGTCGAAGGCGTAGGCGTCGCCCAGCGCCACCCCCCACTCGGCGAGCAGTCGTTCGAGGCCGGAGGGGCCGTTGCGGAGCCGCAGCCAGCTCAGCAGGGCCAGCAGCCGGCCGCCCTGCTGCAGGTAGCGGCCGATGGCTTCGACTTCAGTGGCGTCAATCCGGTTCTGCGGGCCGGCGAGGATCAACAACTGGCAGTCCGGCGGCACGCTGGCGCCGCCCGCCAGCCGCAGGGGTTGGAGGTCAATGTTCTTCTGCGCCAGCAGGCCGGCGAGCGAACGGTAACCTTCGAGAGCGCGGTCGCTGGCCGGATCGTGTTCCCCGTGACCGCTCAGAAAATAAGCCCGGGGCGGGCGCGTCTCGGCCAGGCTGGCGAGGGCGGAGCTGAACAGGGCCTCGCCCTTGAAGGCCGTGCGCCGCGCCTCCCGGCTGCCGGCCACCAGCTCGGACAGGTTGTAATCCGAGAGTTCGGACGCCCGCACGATCTTGTGGCGGCCGCCCGCCTCGAAGATCACCAGGTCGCTGTCCGCCGCTGTCAGGTTGAAGCGATTGGCCAGCAGCTCGGCGCCGGCCAGGTCGCGGTGGTAGTCCACGTGCCGCACCTGGATGCGCGGGCATTGGTACTCGTACTCCTTCAACAGACCGGCGACCGCGCTGAAGACCGGTTCGCCGCGGTCGAACAGCATCGTGACGCGGACGTCGTTGGTGAGCGATTCGAGCAGGCGCACGGTGGGCGGCGACAAACTGAACCGGGTGTCGCCCGTCCAGTGCAGACGGGTGTAGTGACGCTGCGCCAGGTAGTTGACCATCACGACGATGGCCACCAGGCCGACCAGCGAAAGCGCGAGGTTCCGCCAGAGGCTCCGGCGGTGGGCGGGCGAGAAACTCGGCGGGGCGAGGTCGGGTTCCATGTCAGCGCCAGCGGCGGGCTTCGACCGCCTTGAGGGTGAGGAACAGGAACAACGCCGTCAGGGTGAGGTACAGCACGACCGGCCGGGTGTCCACCACCCCCCGGGCGAAATCCTCCATGTGCTCGATGAGCGACAGCCGCGCCGCCGCGCGGGCCAACCACCCGCTGTGCGCGGTGACGCTGTACTTGAGGAAACTGAGCAGGAAGAAACTGACCCCGAACGCCAGACTGAGGGTGGCGGCGATGATCTGACTGCGCGTCAGCGCCGAGGCCAGGCAGCCGAGGGAGACGAACACCGACCCGATCAACAAAATCCCCAGCCCCGTGCTGGCGGTGGGGCCCCACTCGAAGGGCGTGCCCGGCGCGGTATAGCGATGCACCACCAGCAGGCAGGGCAGCAGGGGCAGCCAGGTCACCGCGTAAAACGCCAGCGCGGCGGTGTACTTGGCCAGCACCACCTCGAGCTCGCTGATCGGCGTGGTCAGAAGCGTTTCGAAGGTGCCCGTGGCCTTCTCCTGCGCGAACAGCCGCATGGTGATCAGCGGCGCCGCCAACAGCAGGATCAGCCAGAAAAACATCACGCTGTAAAAGCCCTCGGTCAGCGGCGCGTTCAACGTGTCGTTGTTGAAGGCGCGGAGCATCAGCAGGAAACTGATGCCGATGAGCAGCGACACCGCGCTGATGATCACGTACCCGGTCAGCGACAGGAAATAGACGCCGAACTCGCGGCGCATCAGGGTGGCGAAGGCGCGCATCAGAACAGGTCCTCCTCCCGGTCCGCCCGCGTCACGCGCACGAAAATGTCCTCGAGCGTGGCCGGCGAGTGGGTCAGTTCCCGCAGGAGCCAGCCCCGCGCGGTGACCGCCTGAAAGACGGCCGGCCGCAGGTCCACCCCGCGACGCGGCACCAGCGTGCAACGGCAGTACTCGGCGTCCAGCGGCACGACCTCCGCGTGTTCCACGGTGTCCATGGCTTCCCAGCACCGGCGGAGGTCCTCGGGCGGGGCGGCAACCTCGGCGATCACCTCGCCGTTGCCGCCGAGCCGGCTTTGCAGGTTGGCCGGGGTGTCGGCGGCCAGTACCCGGCCCTCGTAAAGAATGATGACCCGCTGGCAGGTCAGCTCGACCTCCGGCAGGATGTGCGAGGACAGCAGCACCGTGTGCCGCCGCGCCAGGTCCTTGATCAATTGCCGCACGGCCCGGATTTGATGCGGGTCCAGCCCGATGGTCGGTTCGTCCAGGATGATCAGGTCCGGCTCGTGAACCAGCGCGTCGGCCAGCCCCACGCGCTGACGATAGCCTTTCGACAGGGTGCCGATGATCCGCTGCGCCACCTCGGTCAAACCGCACTGCTCGGTGACGGCGTCCACGCGTTCGCGGCTGCGGACGGGGTCCAGGCCCTTGAGCCGCGCGCGGTATTTGAGGTATTCGCGGACCCGCAGGTCCGGGTACAGGGGATTGTTCTCCGGCATGTAACCGATCCGCCGCCGCACGCCATCCGCGGCGTGAAACACGTCCAGCCCGGCCACCCGCGCGGTGCCCTCGGTGGCGGGCAGGAAGCACGCCAGCACGCGCATGATGGTGCTCTTGCCGGCGCCGTTCGGCCCCAGCAACCCGACGATTTCCCCGCGGGCGACCGTGAACGACACCTCCCGGACGGCGGTATGACGGCCATACCGCTTGGTCAGGTTCTCCACTTCGATCATGGGCCCGGCAGACATCCGGAGCAGACGGGTCAACGCAATGTCAGTTCGACCTCGGCGCGGCGGGGCACGATCAACGGCCCCCGGCGCGTGGTCACCAGCAACTGGACCGCCAGTTTCTCGCCCCCGGCCCGCGGGTACAACATCTTTGCCGCGTGGACCACGCTTTCGGGCACCGTCCCGGCCAGGCCGAGCAGGATGTGTCCGCGCTGAATGCCCGCCTCCGCCGCCGGGCTGTCGGGCTCGACCGCCGCGACCAACAGGCCGGTGCGGGTCAACAGCCCGAGGTTCTCCGCGAGGTCGCGGGTGATTTCCTGCACGCTCAGGCCGGTGCGCCGTTTGATCAACGCCGCGTTGAAGACGGACGTTTCCTTGACCAGCCGCACCGAGAGCGTCTGGAGGCGGCCGTCCCGGCGCACGCCGAGGGTCACGGCGCGCCGGTCGCCGCTGCGGGCAAGTTCCTCGATGAAGTCCACGTAGCCGCGCGGGGCCTGATCGTTGATGGTCTCGATGATGTCGCCCGGTTGCAGGCCGGCCCGCGCCGCCGGACTGTCGGCCTCGACGGCGGACACGGTCAACGCGGCTCCGGGCCGCAGCCGGGCGCCGAACCAGAGTTGGTTCAGTTCCGGCGAAAAGATCTCGGCCAGGGCCGCGGTTACGCGTTTGATAGGAATGGCGAAGCCGATGCCCTGACCTTGACGAAAGACCGCCACGTTCAGCCCCACCACCTCGCCCCGCAGGTTGATCAGCGGCCCGCCGCTGTTGCCGGGGTTGATGGCCGCGTCGGTTTGCAGCCAGTCTTCGATGTCCAGTTCCGTGCCTTCGATCGGGGGGCGCCGGCTCTTGGAGCTGAGGATGCCCCGGCTGACCGACCCGCCGAGGCCGAATGGGTTGCCCAGCGCGAGGACGGTTTCGCCCAGCAGCAGGTCGTCATCCGCTGCGAACACGGCGGCGGTGAACTTCTCCCCCGGCCCGGCCTTGAGCTTGAGCAAGGCCACATCCGAACGGCTGGTGCCGCGGATCACTTCCGCCTCGTACTCCTTGCCGCCCCCTTCCTGCGCGAGGGTCACGGTCACCCGGTTGGCCCGGCGCACCACGTGATCATTGGTGAGCACGTAGCCGGCCTCATCAATGATTACTCCGGAGCCCAAGCTGTAGGTCGCCATTGGCGGCCGGCGACGGTAATAGGGCCCCCAGAAATCGCGCAGCATCTCCTCGAACGGATCGCGCACCTCGACCAGGGTCTCGGTGGCGATGTTCACGACGCTGGGCATGACGCGCGCCACCGTTTCGACCGTGGCGTCGCGGCGGGGGTCGGCTGCCGGCGGAGGCTCCGGTCCGGCGGCCGCCCGCAGCACCACCCCGAGAGCCAGCGCAGTCGCGCGGAGCGTCCGCACTTCCGCCGCGAGAGGACGGAGGGGCCAGGTTTTGGAGCATGGGCGCATGAATCGAGTGCGTTGACGCGGACGCGCTTGCCAAAGACGACCGCGCGGGAGTTGACTAGCAGAAACGCAACCCTGAACGCAATCGCCCGGTGCCCGCGTTACCCCCCAACTTATACACCGGTTGGCGCGAAGTCTCACCCGGCTGGCTGGCGTTGCGGGAAGCGCCCGCCGCGGGCGCGCCGTCCGAGCGTCTGCTCCAACTCATCTGGCTGCACCAGCGCGTGCGGCGCGACGCCCTGACCACCCTCGACGGCCGGTCGCTGACCGTGCTGCATCCGGGCTTCTGGAATCGCGAGGCCGGCCCCGACTTCTTGTCGGCGGTCTTGCAGTTCGACCACGAGGCCCCGCTGACCGCCGACGTCGAAGTGGACCTGCGGCCGCAGTGCTGGCTGGAGCATCGGCACCACGAGAATCCCGCCTTCGCGGGCGTGCGGCTGCACGTGGTCTGGGACGGCGGCCGCCCGGGCCCGCGGCCGACGGTCGTTCTGCGCGAGCAGTTGGACGCGCCGCTGGCGGAGGTCGAAGCCTGGCTGGCCACGGAGGCCGCCGCCGCCAGCGTGGCCACGATGCAGGCGGGGCGCTGCGCTGCACCGTTGCGCGGGCTGACGCCTGAAGCCCGGGAGGAACTCCTGCGGCAGGCGGCGCAGGTGCGTCTCGTGCGCAAGGCGGAGGCGATCGCCGTGCGCGCCCGCGCCGTGGGCTGGGAGGGCGCGCTCTGGGAGGGCCTCTTCGGCGCGCTGGGCTACAAGCGCAACACCTGGCCCATGCGCCGTCTGGCGGAACTGGCGCCGACCATCCGCGCGCTGGCAGGCCCGTCGGACGACCGTGCCTTCACCCTCCAGGCGTTGCTCCTGGGAGTCGCCGGCTTTCTGCCCGCCGAACCGCCGCGAACGGCCGGCGCCGGGACCTACTGGCGGCGGCTCTGGGATATCTGGTGGCGGGAACGTGCCGCCCTCGACGCGTGCGTGCTGCCGCGCGCGCTCTGGCGGCTCCACGGCCTTCGCCCGGCCAATCATCCCCAGCGCCGGCTCGCCCTGGCCGCCCACTGGCTGGCGGAGGGACAGGTCCCCCGGCGCCTTGAGGCGTGGCTGGAACCCACCTGCCCCCGGCGCAAGCTTGTGCCCTCACTCCTCGCGTGTCTGCAAGTCGAGCGCGACGAGTTTTGGTCGCGTCATTGGACGTTGAACTCCCGGGCGACGGCCAAGCCGCATCCGTTGCTGGGCGAGGCCCGCGCCTCCGATTTGGCGGTGAACGTGATCCTGCCCTGGCTCTGGAGCCGGGCGCGGGTCGGGGCCGAAGCGGGGTTGCAGGCACGGATCGAGGAGCGCTACTTCGCGTGGCCGGCGGGCGAGGACAACGCCGCGTTGCGGCTTGCCCGGCGACGGCTCCTGGGGGCGGCGCCGCCGCGCCTGCCGCCGTTGGCGGCCGCGCAACAGGGGCTGCTCCAGATCGTGCGGGAATTCTGTGACCACGCCAATGCGGTATGCGACGGCTGCCATTTTCCGGAGCTGGTCGGCACCCTGGGCAGCGCCGTAGCCGGTCCGGCGAACGCCCCCTCCGCCTGACCGGAAGGGCAAGGAAGGCCGCAAGGTTGGGCCGGGGCGTCAGCGGCAGCGACCCTTTGACGTTCGGGACCGCGGGAAATGCTGGACTTGTTACTGACGCTGGGGTGACTGTCCCTACTCGTTGGTGATAGCCAACAGAACAAACCAAACATGAAAAACTCAACCGATAAGAAACTCCTGCAGGTCGCCTGCGGGATTCTGGTCGCGTCCGGCTTGACCGCCGGCCACGCCGACTACGCCAGCCAGGTGCTGGCCAACAACCCGGTCGCCTACTGGCGGCTCAATGACAACGTGACGGTTCCGGCGGGGGACGTCGCTCGCAACAGCGGCAGCCTCGGCGCTGCGCTGGATGGTTATTACACGGGGACCGCGTCCCATCCCGCCCCGGGGGCTCTGGTGGCCAGCGCGGACACGGCGGCGGGTTTCGACGCGACGGCGGCCTCGGTGGTCAACATTCCATACTCGGCAGCCATGAATCCCAACGGCGCGTTTACGGTGGAAGCCTGGTTGAGCCCGAACGTGGAACTCGCGGCCGGCAGCCTGACCTGCGCCCTGTCCTCGGGCATCTTCAGCGATCCGCGCTCGGGCTGGCTGATTTATCAGAGCGACACCGGCTGGAATTTCCGGATGTATCACCAGCAGGGGCTTGCCACGTCGGTGAACATCACGGGTGGACCGGCGCCCACCGCTGGCGCGTGGTATCACGTCGTGGCGGTCTATGACGGCGCCACGGCGAAGGTGTACGTGAACGGTGCCGAGCGGGCTTCCGGCACGCCGACCGGTTTTGTTCCCAGCGCCGGCGGCCCGATGTTTATCGGCGGCCGCAGCGACGGCAGCTTTTGGTGGAACGGTTTCGCCGATGAAGTGGCGGTCTATGACAAAGCGTTGACCGCCGCGGAAATCGCGAGCCGCTACCAGAACGGCAGCAGCGCCTCGCCGTCCACGCCCTACAACCAACTGATTCTGGCGAGCGCGCCCCTGGCGTACTACCGCCTTAACGAGCCCGCCTATAACCCGCCCGCCACCCTGCCCGCCGCCCAGAATCTGGGCAGCGCCGGCGCCAGCCTGAATGGCGAGTGGAATCCCGGCGCCGCCGCCCAGGCGGCCGGCCCGCGGCCGCCCACCTACAGCGGCTTCGCCGCGGATAATGCCGCGGGCAGGTTCAACGGTCTCACCGGCCATGTCGGCACGCCGGCGACGCTGAACGATCTGTCTGCGTTCACGGTCATGGGCTGGATCAAACGTGGGGCGGTGCGTTCAACCCGGGGCGGCTACTTCGGCCAGAACGACCTGCTGGAGTTCGGTGACGCCGGTGGCGGCACGACCATCGAGGCCTGGATCAACGCCTACGGCGGCAACATCATCGTGCCGTATCCGTTCGCCAACGACGAGTGGGGCATGTTGGCGCTGACGGGCGACGGGACCAAGGTCACCATGTATGCCAACGGGACGCCCATCGCCACGCGCGATGGCGCGGTTGATTCCTACGGCAGCAGCTCCTTCAACTTCAACATCGGCGGGGGCGGCATCTTCAACGCGTCGGGCGATGTGTTCCTCGGCAACGTGGACGAAGTGGCCATCTTTGACAAAGCGCTGACCGGCGCCCAGATCGAGGCGATCTACTTCGCAGCCAACATTGCGCCGAAGATCACCACCCAGCCGGTGGCGCCCGACCGCGAACTGTCCGAAGGCAATACGGTGACCCTGTCCGTCGTCGCGACCGGCACGCCGCCGCTTTCCTATCAGTGGCGCAAGGGCGGCGAAAACCTCGCCGGCAAGACCTCGGCGCAGTTGACCTTCGCCAGCCTGACGCAGGCGGATTCCGGGACCTACGATGTCGTGGTGTCCAATCCCTACGGTAGCGTAACCAGCGCGCCCGTGACGCTGGACGTGAAGCCGGCGGAGACCGTGCCGCCCACGCTGGCGTACGCCACGGGCAGCCGGTACTTCAACCAGGTCCGCGTGTGGTTTTCGGAGGGCGTGGACCCGGTGACCGCCCAGAACGCCGCGAACTACCAGTTGTCCGGCGGGGTCACCGTCCAGTCGGCCACCGTTGCCGCCACGCCGGGCAATCCGGGCGACAATGAAGTGGTCCTGACCACCTCGGCGCAGACGCCGGGAACGATGTACACCCTCACGGTCAGCAACGTGAAGGACCAGAGCCTCGCGGGCAACGTGATCGCCCCGAACAGCACGCTCCAGTTCTCGTCGTGGGCGATCGTTCAGGGCCTCGAGTTCGAGCATTACGACAATCTCCCGGGCGCCGGGGACGGCGACATCACGCGGGCGCTGCAGGATCCACGGGTCATCGCGGGCACGCCAACGACCTACGCCCTGATGACCGGGGATTTCAGCACCCGGAACGTGTTCCCGACCGACGTGCATGAGAACCACCTCGTGCGCATGACCGGCTGGATCACCCCGACGCAGTCCGGCGCGTACGACTTCTTCATCAACGCCGACGACGCGGCGCGGCTGTACCTCAGCGCGAATGAGATCATCCCCGACCCGGCGACGGCCACGCCCATCGCCGTGGAGACCGATTGCTGCGACGCTTTCCAGGAGCCGGGAACCTTGAACGACGACGGCGTCACCTCCCCGACCACCACCTCGCCCATCCAGTTGGTGGCGGGCCGCCGCTACGGCGTGCTGGCGCTGCTCAAGGAAGCCGGTGGCGGGGATTACCTGCGCATTGCCTGGCGCAAGACGGATGATGTCACGCCGGCGGGCGAGCTGCCGCCGATCCCGGCGCAGTTCCTCTCGACGGCCGTGGATCCGAACGTGGACATCGTCTTCACCCAGCAGCCCACCGACCAGCAGTCGGTGCCGGCGACCGGCACGGAGTTCGCCTCGCGCGACTTCGCCGCCAACAACGGGGGCATGACCGTGCTGAACACCGAGGACAAGGTGCCGCCGCAGCCGTGGGCCTACGGCGGCGGGGAATGGGCGGCGGGCGCGGCAGATGACGCCTGCACCGGTCCGTTCAACTCCCGCTTGAGCAGCCCGGCCTTCACGGTGCCGCAAACCAGCGACGTCACGCTGTCGTTCGTCCATCGCTACAACACCGAGCCGGACCTCTGGGACGCCGCGCAGGTGCTGTACAGTGTCAACGGCGGGCCGTTCACCCCCGTCAATCCCGCGAACTTCACCCAGAATGGCTACGCGGCGGGCAACATCGTGGGCTCCGGCGTGGTGAACGGGCAGCGGGCCTTCAATGGCACCTCGCCCGGTTACGCCAGCGGGCAGTTCATCACCAGCACCGTGCTCCTCGGCCGGTTCAATCAGAACGACACCGTCGCGGTGCAGTTCTTGATGGCGTGGGACGACTGCGCGACCGCGGAGGCGCCGAACTGGGTGATCAAGAGCTTCCAGCTCACCTACGGCGTGGTGCAACCGGTCACGTTCGAGTCTGCCGCTACGGCCACCCGGCGCGGCGAGCCGCTGCCGGTGTCCTATCAGTGGCAGCGCAATGACGGTTCCGGCTGGGTCAACATCCCGAACGAGACCGGCAGTTCGTACTACCTCATCCCGACGGCGGCGGATTTCAACGCCCAGTTCCGGGTGCTCGCCAGCGTGCCCGGCAAGGCCGTGCCGAGCAATTCGGTCCGCGTCACCACCGAGCCTGTCGGTCCGCCCCAGATCGCCATCTCGCGGACCGGTGACGTCGTCACCATCACCTACACGGGCCGGCTCCAGTCCGCCACGTCGGTGCAGGGGCCCTATAGCGTCGTCGCTGGCGCCAGCAGCCCGTACACGGTCCCGAATCCGACCGACACGAAGTTCTACCGCTCGGTCAAGTAACGCGCGTTGAGCGCCCGGTCGGCAGCGACCCGCAGGCGCACCCCTCACGAGGCCGGGAAGGCAGTCCTTCCCGGCCTTTTTGTTCTTACGGGGCCTGTGGCCGAACGGCGAAACACAGGGGCGGACGGTCGCAAGCCCCCCCCGCTGGGCGCGCTGGGCGCGAACGCCACGTTTGGGGCGCCGCTACCGGGTACCGCGGGCCGGCGGAGGGGACCCCGCCCGCAGGGCTTCAGCGGGGCGCGTAGGCGCGCGCGAGGAAGTCGCGGATCACCGCCAGTTCCGCCTCGCCGGCGAGGGTGTGTTCCTTCTCGAACTCCCGCCATTCGATGTTCAGCCCGGCGCGTTGCAGGAGCTCCACCTGGCGGCGTACCATCGCGATCGGCAGCAACGGGTCCCGGGTGCCGTGGGTGAGGAGAAACCGCTGCTCGCGCGCGACCGGTGACAGCTCGCGCACGAGCGTCTCCGGCGCGTGCGCGTAACCGCTGACGCCCACGCAGCCCGCGAAGCGCCCGGGATACCGCGCGCCCAGATCGATCGTCATCAGGCACCCCTGGGAAAAGCCGAACAGCACCGTGTCCGCGACCGCAAAGCCGCGGCGCGGCAGATCGTTCAACAACTCCGTCAGGGCCGCCCGACTGCGCACGATGCCCGGCTCCGGCTGTTCGTAGATGTCGTACCACGAGTAGCCGCCGAAGTAGTCATCCGGCGCGTTGACGAGCAGGTAATTGAGCCACGGCAGGCGCAGTTCGTCCGGCAACCAGCGGAAGCCCTCCATGCTGTCGCCCAGCCCGTGCAGCACGATCATCACGCGGCGCGAGGCCGCCTCGCGCGCCGGAATCAGGTCGGTCTCAAGCATGGCCGAGGGTAGGGCGCGGGATTGTGGACGCCAACGTGAGAAGCCGGGGGAGCGTCGGCCGGGCGAAACGGCCGCTCCGATCACCAGAACTGCCAGGCGCCACGCCCGGCAACCCAGAGACCGAGCAAAGCGTTGGTGATGGCATGAGCCGTCATGGCTTCACCGAGTGCGCCGCTGCGGAGCACCAGCCACTGATAGGCGGCGCCGCACAACACGCCCGCCAGCCATTGCTCGTGCGCCAGTCCGAAAAACATGACGGTCACCAAAAACGGCACCGGCAGGAACTGCCGCAATGACACGCTCGTGAAATCGGACTTCGCGATGAAACGATACAAGAACGAGCGGTAGAAAGCCTCTTCCAGCGGCGGGACCACGAGGGTACTGCCCGCAATCCGAACGACGATGAACAGCCACGCCAGCGCGGTCCCCTGCCCAAACGCCAGGTGCGGATTCCAGATTGCCGCCGCTTGTTCGGCCGCGGTCTTCGCGTTGCTCAGGCCGAGCTTCACGAACAGCTCGCTGGTTTTCGGATACCACGGATCGAGCCCCACCCAGACGGCGAACACCCCGATTCCGGTCACCACCGCCGGCAGGCTGAGCTTCCAGCGCATCTCCGTCACCAGCGGCCAGACCAGCCAGACCAGCCACGCGCCCACGACGGTCTTCGCCGCGTACACCCAGTACTTCGAGGCCTCGCCGAACTGACCCTGGAAAAACGTCAGGCCGAGAAAGACCACGAACGGCAGCACCCGCGCCAGCAGCGGCGAGGCTTCGAGTTGCTTGCGCAAAGCATCCATGCGGTCATTCCAACGCAGTGTTGCCGGACCGCAAGCGGAAATCCCCGCGAAGACCGGCCTGCGGCAATGCGCTGCCGGATGCGGCAGGACCGTGCAGCGTCCCGGCCGGGTGCAAACTGCGGTAGGGCCGCGCTGCTGCGCGGCCGGGTGGACGGCGCCGGCACAGCGGCGCCCTAACGCCGGAGCGCGGACTTCAGTCCGCTGAAAACCTCACGCCCTGCGTTCGGCAGGGCCGCGCAGCGTCCCGGCAGGGTGTAAACCGCGGTAGGGCCGCGCTGCTGCGCGGCCGGGTGGATGGCGCCGGCACAGCGGCGCCCTACCGCCGGAGCGCGGACTTCAGTCCGCTGAAAACCTCACGCCTTACGTTCGGCAGGACCGTGCAGCGTCCCGGCCGGGTGCAAACTGCGGTAGGGCCGCGCTGCTGCGCGGCCGGGTGGACGGCGCCGGCACAGCGGCGCCCTACCAAGCTGCCGGTCGCGGCGCCGACGCAGCGGCGCCCTACCCGAGCAGAAGTCAGAAGCGAGGAGTGAGGAGGGAGAAGGCGGATGCCGGATGCCAGATACCGGATACCAGATACCGGATACCAGATGCCGGATGCCGGATGCCGGATGCCGGATGCCGAAGGCCGGATGCCGAAGGCCGGAGCCGGGTGTTGGTGGAGTCAGGCGCGCGTGCCCGAGGCGTCGTAGCGCAGACCTCTGGTCTGCTGTATCGCGGGTTTCCAACCCGCCGGGGGCTTGCGAATCGCTCGCCGGGGCCGACTGGCCGTTGGCCTGCCTGCCGCGACGGGAGCGGCGCAGGCAGGCTATACGGCAGGCTGGCGGCGCGGGGTTCGGGGCGGTGGTGGGGACGGTGGGCGGTGGTGGGGGTGTTCGGGGTGCTGCACCTGGTGCTGGTGTGGCGGCACGTGAACTT
>CAYNCT010000031.1:0-30403 GCA_964396005.1 uncultured Verrucomicrobiota bacterium
CGCCGGCGCGGTGGATGAGATACCACCACTGCCAGTTGCTGTGAAACTCGGTCGGGAACTCGGCGAGCGCGGGATGCTGCGGGTCGCAGAGGATGCCGAGCGTGGTGGGCGCCTGGCGACCGGTCCAGGCGGTGTTCCAGAAGATGCAGGAGAAACCGAGTTTCACCGGCTCGGTGTCGAAGTTGCGGACGGCCTTGCCGGGCAACGTGAGCAGCAGCGTGCCGCCAGACGCGACGTGCTGCCGGGCCGCGTCGTCGAACTGTGCGGTGACGCGGATGTCCTTCGCCGGCTCGGTCGCGGGCTTGGCGGGATAGACCCAGAGGTCCCAGTCGTTCACAAACGACAGGCCGCTGACTTGACGATTTGGAGATGGTGGTGCGACGTTGACGACCAGCCGGTATCTTGCCGGAGCACTAACTCCCTTCAGGTCAATGGTGACGCGGCCAATATGGTTGGCGCTGCCAACCGGGATGATCCTTGCCGCGAACTGGTCACGGGCTGGGAAATGAGCATCGTCGCTTTGGAGATGCCAGACCACGACCGCGTTCGTGATCGCCTCCGCTCCGAAATGCGCCACCTCAATTTCCGCCTCCAGCGTCTCCTCCGTCGTGAACACCCGCTTCTTCAACCGCGCCAGCGGCACGGTCGCGTTGCAGAACCGGCTGTATTCGCCGGCCGTCACGTAGCCTTTCTCCTCCCAGAACGGATCGAGCACGCCGACGAGCGCGGTGCCCTGGCCGGGGAAATCGTGCAGGTCCAGCAACTCGAATCCGCCCATGCCCGGCGTGCGCAGCGCCGACTCGATGTCCTCCTTGTAGCAGAGCGTCTGGAGCTTGCCGGACGCGAGGAGGAACTGCTTTGCCAGACCGCCCATGCCGTTCTTTTCCAGCAGGTCGCGGAAGATCTCGAAGTTCCGCGGCTTCAGGTAGCCGGTGTATTTCGGGATCTCGGCGAAGTTCGGATAGACGCACCACTGGCCGATCTCGTGGCTGATGACCGGCGCCTTGCGCGCGGCGATGTAATCGCGATAGTCGGTGGTCGTCTCCGGCAGCTTGGCGTTGATGCGACTCGTGAGTCCGCCGCCCCACGCCTGGATGCGCGGGTCGGGCGTGACATGGAACTGGTTCTCCGGCAACTGCGGCCAACCGGCGCCGCTGGTCCAGAGCCGGCGCGGGTCCTTCGCCTTGTAGTGCTCGACGTATTTGGCGAGCCAGGCATTGGCGTTGCGTCCGCCCGGCTCGTTGCCGTGGGCCATGAGGATGAAGGAGGGATGGTTGCCGTAGTATTTCAGGATGCGGTCGGTCTCGTCATAAACCCACTGGTCCACCGGCTTGCCGTCGCCGAGGGTGGTGGACTGGTTGGGCCAGCAGGTCTCGACCTGCAAATACATGCCGAGTTCGTCCGCCGCTTGGAACGCGGCCTCGGGCGGGCAGTAGGAATGAAACCGCAGCAGGTTCAGCCCGTAGCTCTTCGCGACGCGGATGATGCGCCGCCACTCCTCAACTTCCATGGGCGGATGGCCGGTCTTGGGGAAGATGGCGCACTCCAGCGTGCCGCGGATGAAGGTCTTTTGGCCGTTGATGGTGATTTGGGTGCCGGAGGTGGAGACGTCGCGCAGCCCGAAAGTGACGGTGCGCGTCGAGCCATTGGGCAGGGCGGCGACCAGTTGGTAGCGCTGGGGGCTGAACTCATCCCAGAGGTCCATCCCGGTCAGGTCACCAGCGGGAATGGACCAGCCGAAGCTGGTGGACTCCGTTCCCCAGACCACCGGCATGCGGAGCTGGCGCGGTCGGGGCGCAGTCAGCGAAGAGCCGGCGGTTTCCAACGGCCCAAGGAGCAAGGCGATTTGCCCGCGTTGAACCGGTCCCACTTCGCCCGCGTTGCGGATCACGCCCTCGATGCGAAAGGTCCGGCCGGCCGCGTCGGGCTTCACCTGCAAGTCGTCAATCCAGAGCAGCGGCGTCGTGCGCAGCTCGATCTTCCCGACAATGCCGTTCCAGTTGCCCTGCGTGTGGTCGGTGATGGCGTGCGAGTTCTCGCCGATGTCTACGATGCGGCGGTTGTCCACGCGGATGCTGACGGTGTGCTTGCCGGGCGCGAGTTCGGTAGGGCGCGTCACTCCGTGCACGCCGTCGTCCCGTGGAGTTGGCTCGGCGCGCTCGGAGAGACGCGCCCTACCCACGATCCCCAGTTCGTATTCATGCGGCGTGGAAAGCGAGTTGTTCGTGCCGACGCAGCGGCCGTCCACCCAGACGCGGCTTTCCCAATGCACGCGCTCCAGGAACAGCACGACGCGCTTGCCCCCCCAGTCCTTGGGAATCTCGATGTCGCGCTGGAACCACGCCACGCCGGCATAGTATTTCTCCGGCTGGAGCCAGAACGGCACCTTCACGTTGCCCGGCTGGCGATACTGCGCGAATTCCGGCGCTGTGAAGAACGACCGGTCCACGATGCCGCCGGTCCAGGGCGTGTCCACGGTCACGTCGTCGCCCACGCCCGCCGCCGGCAGCGATCCGGGCAGCGTGAACTTCTCCGGCAGCGTCCGCGCGAACCAGCGCTCGCCGATGCCGGCGTCCGCGCGGTCGAGTTGGAAGCGCCACTCGCCGGCCAGCGAGCCGGCCTCCGCAGCGCGGCCGACGGTCACCGCGCAAACCAGCGAGGCGAGCGCACCGAAAATCTCAAGGTGGGTCTTCATGCGAGGGCGAGTTTTGATCGGACGTTACGCCGGACCGTCGAGCGGCGGGAAGTCGGAAAGCTTCGCGCACCCAGCGACCTGCCCCGGCCGCGGCCCGGCGGCGCGCGCCTCGGTTTCACGGTTCCCCGCAACGCGGGCAACGCGTGCTTTTGAGCACGCGCTGGCTGAGGTTCATGGCGTCCAGTCGCTCCCGTCGGGCAGCGAAGCAGGCGGGACACCGGGAAAACGCCTCTAAATTCCACAGGTCGGCAAAGACCCGGGCGGGCGCGTTCTCGAGCGCGGCCTCGAAGGCGGCCTCGAGCGTGCGCAGCGTGGGCGGGGTGAAGTCACCGGCGCGGCGCAGGGCTTCCATGGCCCCGTTGCCGGAGCGGGTGGGAATGAGGGTGACGACGCCGGCGCCACAGCGAAACGCGAAGTCAGCGGAGCGGCGCGCCCAGGCCACCGCCTCCGCGGGAGGTTGAAAGGGCGGCTGCACCAGGACGAACGCGCGCAAGGCCATCTCGTGTTCGGCAAGGAAGGCGGCGGCCCGCTCGAACTGGCCCAGGGTCATCCGCTTGTTCAGCCGCTCGAGGGCCTCGAGATGGACCGTTTCCAGCCCCATGGCCACTTCCAGCGCTGGCAGCCCGGCGCGGGAGCGAGCGGCCGCCGCCTCGCGGAGCAGCGCCTGAAATTGCACCGCCCGCTCGCCGACCAAAGCCGGATGACATTCGACGATGATCCGATCAAAGCCGGCCACCGTCCGTGCGATCGCCGGATAGTCGGCAGGCGGCACGGCCTTGGGGTCGAAGAAGCTGCCGCCGTTGTAGAGTTTGATCTGGCGACGGGCCGGTCTGGCGGCCGGCTCATCCACGTCCGCCGGCTCGGAATCCCGGGCGGTCGCGAGCGCTTCGGCGATCTGCCGGGCCATCGCGCCCTCGGGCAACGGCTCGGGAACGGTGTACTGCCACAAGTCGCACATGGCGCAGTGCCACGGGCATTCCCGGCTGGTCAACAGGAGCGTCAGGGTGTTGGCCAGCGCGCCGGAGGGCAACGGCTCGCGCTCCCAGAAGCCCCCGTGGGCCCGCCAGACGTCATGGGTTGGACGCGACCCCCGCCGGGCCAGAATCCACCGGGTGCGTTCGGCGGGGCTGGACGGATAGGCGTCCCTGCCGGCCCCGCCGTGGCCGGCCGCCTCCGGCGGCGACGAGGGCTCGCGGACATCACGTTTCTCGGTTGGGCCGGGTGGAGACACGGGCGAATGCTGGGACTGGCCGAAAACCGCGGCAAGCGGGATTCCCGCTTCGCTCCCGCCCCGCGCCGCAATGGGTTAATGCTCCAGGTTAGCGCGTCTTTCTTCCGCCCCCGACTGCCCAGTCGAAGCTTTCATTTCGGTGGGCGATGCGTCAGGCTGTCGCCGTGATTCAGTCTGCCGAGCAACTGGCCCGCTGGCTGCCCGCCCTCGAAGGCAGCTCCTGGCTGGCTGTGGACACCGAGGCGGACAGTTTGCACAGCTATCCAGAGAAGCTGTGCCTGGTACAGCTCGCAACGCCCGCCGATACGGTGCTGGTGGATCCCCTGGCGGGCTTCGACCTGGCCCCCCTGTGGCAGGCTGCCCGGAGCAAGGAACTGATCTTGCACGGCGCGGATTACGACCTGCGGCTGCTTTACCGCACCTTTGGCTTCAAGCCTCGGCGCGTCTTCGACACGATGGTCGCCGCCCGGCTGCTGGGCCGGAAGCAATTCGGCCTGGCCTCGCTGGTCCACGAACTTCTCGGCGTCAAGCTGGAGAAGGGCTCCCAAAAGGCCAACTGGGCCCTGCGCCCTCTCAGCGCGCGGATGACGGCCTATGCGCTGGACGATGCGCGCTATTTGGCCCCGCTGGCCGGCAAGCTGCGCGAGGAACTCGAAAACTGCGGTCGCCTGGAGTGGCACGCCCAGCTCTGTGACCAATTGATCGAGGAAGCGGCCCGCTCGCGCAACGGGCTCGATCCGGAGGCCTGGCGACTCAAGGGCGTCAATCGCCTGGCTCCCCGTGGCCTGGCCGTGGCGCGCGAGTTGTGGCGCTGGCGCGAACGGGAAGCCGTCGCGAAGTGCCGCCCGCCCTTCTTCATTCTGGCCCACGAAACCCTCGTGGCCATCGCCGCCCGGGCAAGCGCGGGCGAGGACTACGCGGCGCTGGTGCCGCGCCGCTTCCCGGACCCTCGCCGCGAAGGCTTGCGGCGGGCGGTCCAGCGCGGGCTGGCGCTGCCGGAGGCGGAACTCCCGGGCCCGTTGGTGCGGCGCGGCGACCGCCTCACCGGCGCGCAACGGTCGCGGCTGGAACACCTCCGGCGACGACGCGACCGGCTGGCGACGAAGCTGAATCTCGAGGCGTCGTTTATTGCCAGCAAGGCCACCCTGGTGGCGCTGGCGCGCAACGAACCCGGCACCTGGGAGGGACTCTTGCCCTGGCAGCGGGAACTGCTTCAGGAACCGGCCGGCGCGCGGGGGGCTGAACCCCGCGCTACGGGGAGCCACCGGCGGGCCGATACTCCGCCTTCGCCCGCGGCAGCCAGGCCTGCAGGTCCTTGATGCGTTGCTCGTCGGTGGGGTGGGTCCGCAAGTAGCGCGCGAACCCGCCGGAAGTGTTTCCCGCCCGCCGGTTGAACTCGGCGAAGCGCTGCCAGAAACCGATCGCCGCCTCGGGGTCATAGCCGGCGCGCGCCATGTAAAGCAGGCCCACCTGGTCGGCCTCGGTCTCTTGCGACCGGCTGTGCGGCAGGGCTTCCAGCACCTGGGTGCCCAGGCCATACACGCCAGCCACCAGGGCGGCGTTCTTGCCGCCTTCGCCGCCCAACAGCGCGGCCGCCAACTCCCCGCCGCTTTGCCGCACCATCGCCCGGCTCACTCGCTCCGCGCCGTGCCGCTTGGTCGCGTGCGCCACCTCGTGGCTGATCACGGTCGCCAGGCCCGCCTCATCGCGGGTGAGGGGCAGGATGCCGGTGTTGACGCCCACCTTGCCCCCGGGCAGGCAGAAGGCATTGGGTTCCTTGTCTTCAAACAGGACAAATTCCCATTGCGCGCCCGGCATGTTGGCGACGGCAGCGACCCGCTGGCCAACCTTCCGGACCAGTGCGGTGGCCGACGCATCTTTGCTCTGGGTCTTTTGCTGCTTGGCCTGCTCGAAAGCCGTCAGCCCCATCTGCTTCTCCTGGTCGGGAGTCAGGAGGATGAGTTGCTTGCGCCCGGTTTCCTCGACGGTCATGCACGCCACCAGGGCGCCGACGACCGTGGCCAATGCGGCCGCGGTCCACCAGCGTCGCGACATTTTCATGCCCGGAGGAAACCACGCGACCCGGCTGTCGGCAAGCGGCCTCAGCGGATCGTCTCCACGCCGCACAAACACCAGATCAGTTCGGGCGCAAAGTGGTTGTAGTCCTCGGTCCGCTGGAACACGAGCGCCTCCGGCGCGCCGAGCAACTGATAGACGGCGCGCGCGTTGTCCACCGCCGCGCGGAGGTCCGGAAAACTGGCGTGGTAGTCAATCAGTGGCGTGATGACCAGGAGCGGCCGCGGCGCGACCAGCGCCATCACTTCGTCCCAGTCGCACGGAATGCGCGCCTCGGCGCCCACGAACGCCCCCAGGCGGGGCAGGAGCGGCAGGCCTTGCGCCCAGCGCGCCACGCCGCCGGTGCCGCGCGCGACGGTGTCCCGGCGCAACGGCATCAGGCCGTTGATGGCGAGCACGCCGGCCACGCGCTCATCCAGCGCGCCCGCCGCCAACGCCGCCATCGCGCCGGTGCCGTACCCCAGCAGGTAGATTTGCGCCGGGTCCACGCGCGGATGCCGGCGCAACAGTTCGACCGCCGCCGCGGTGTCCGCCACCGTTTTGCCGAGGAGGGACCAACGCGGATAACGCCGGTAAAAATCGCGCGCCTCTTCGAGCCGGCCGCCGTTGCCGATCTGGTCGAAGGCAAACACCGCGTAGCCGCTGCGGGTGAGCGCCAGGTGCGGCGCTTCGCCCCGAAAATAGCCGGCCACGTACCCGTTCGAGACCGAGAGCGGATGCAGCCAGATGAAGGCCGGCAGGCGCCGCTCGGTGCCGACCACATTGGTGGGGAAGTAGAGGTCGCCCGCCAGGTAGTTGCCGAAGTTCAGGCTCTCCTTCACCAGGCGCGCGGGCGGGTCGGCCCGTTGCAGCAGCACGGCGTTCGCGCGCGACTCCGCCCCGTAGCGGCCGCCCGGCTCGCGCGCTGCCGGCGGAGCCTCACCCAGCAGCCACTCCAGCCGCTGCCGGATCTCCGCGCGCCGCTCGGCCCAGGCGGCCGCGTCGGCCACCGGCGCGGCATCCGTCGGAGCGAGGAGCGTCCCCGGCTCACGGACGGGAAAATCGCGCGGTCGGATACGCTCACGGCTGGCGCGCCGCCAGTCCTCGTAGGTCGGGTACCGGGGCGCGTCTGCCACCGGATGAGGCGAGCGGCCGAACTTCCAGTCCAGCCAGTCCACGTAGGCTTCGATGTCACTCGCGCGCGTGGCGTGTTCCCCGGCGCGATACCGCAGATTGAGATGGTCCCCCGCGCCGAGCAGCGCGAACACCGGCAGGGCCGCGCGCCGCGCCCGCTCAATGGCCCACACGCTTTCCACGTCGTCGTTGAGCGCCGTGGACAGCAACAGCGGCCGCGGAGCGATGCAGGCCAGGAGTTCGTGCTGATCTATGGGCAGGTGGTTTTCCCGCCCGACAAAAAAGCGGAGCCGCGGATGGAACCAGTCGGGCATGATGCGGGTGATCAACTCGATGCCCTCGCCAAATTGCGGCTCGGAGAACAGCCGCCACGGGCAGGCCCCGCCCGCGCCCGAACTGCTGGCAATCACAGCGCGGATCCGCTCGTCCAGCGCGGCGGCAATAAGCGCCGTTTTGCCGTTGCGAGAGTGGCCGGTTAGCGCGATCTGCCGCGGATTCACGTCCGGCCGCGTCAGCAGATAATCCACGCAACGGCTCGCCGCCCAGGCGCGACGGGTGAGCTTGCTCCAGTCGTGCTCCGGCCAGATTTCGACCCAGGCGCCGGTGTCATCGCGCGAATCCGCGCCGTGATACACGCAGGCCAGGTAGCCGCGGCTCACCGCGATCAAGGCCCAACGGCGATGGTTCTCCTGGGTGATGAAGACCGGAAATGGCCCGGTGCCCGCCGGCGCAAGCACCTCGAGGCCGAGCCGCGCCCGCCGCTCGGGACCGAAGGCCAGCGTGAGTTCGGTGACCGTGACGCCGTCTTCGCTGCGAACTCGTTCTTCCACCACGGTGACGTTTCCGGGCGGCGGCGGCACCCGGCCGATCACGTACTCCTGAAAAAGTTCCAGCAACTCCGCCCGGCGTGGCCGCCAGGCCGCCCGGCCCTTTACGGGTCGGCCGTTGGCGAACCGCAGCGGATCGGGCAGATCGGCGTTGCCGGGTGCTGCCTCGAAATCCGGCGGCAATTCGCCGGTGCGCCCCAGCCATTCCTCCCAAGCCGCACTCTTGGGCAGCAGCCGCAGCAACTCCTCGCGGAAGGCAACCCGCCGCGCCAGTGCGTCGTCCGCCCTCCCGCTCGCTGCAAGGCTCAGGCCGATGGCGCACCAGCCCGCCCACGCGAGATTTCGCAATCCAATGCTCATCGTGCTTCCTCACCCGCCCGCCATCCGTCGGTTCGCCGGGCCGTCGCGGAGCGGTGTGGCCGGATCAGGCTACCCGGCGCCGGCCGGCGTGGCAGCAGATTTCACGAATCGTCCGGGGCCGGCCGCGCGAGGTCCCCTTCGCGAGAAGCCGGGCACGCGCACCGGCGGCTAATTCCCCGCCGGGGCCAGCGATTGATGAACGGGAGTTGAGCGGTCGAAGCGGAGGTTACCTAAAAGGCTTTTCAACCTCCACCTCGCATGCCAGGGCCCGCGCCGCTCGACGGGGCAGGACCAACGGCTGACCTTCGCGCCACCCGGCCCACGCGACGCCCGCACCTCGATCAGGCGGTGGAAGCGCCGCCGGTGCTGTCTTCTGCCTCGGGAGCTTGCTGCTCACGCTGGCCGGTCGGCATGAGGCGCAACCCGGGCCAGTCTGAGGCAGGCCTTGACATCTTCGCTTTGCATTGCAAAGTGACCGCATGAATCCCGATTGGGCTGCCGAAAACCTCCAAACCATTCGCACGCTTATGGAGCGCTCGGCTCTGTATCGCCGGGCGCTGGCGCCCACCACGCTGGTGGCCGGTGTCATGGGTACGCTTGGGGCGGTGGTGGGCGCCGTCTGGGCGGGAGGTTCGGCGGCGCGGTTTTGCGGCCACTGGCTCGGCGTGGCTGTGGCCACGGTCGCGGCCTGTCTGTGGGTGGTGCGGCGGCAGGCGCTGCGGGATGGCGAGCCGTTTTGGTCGCCACCGACCCGGCGGGTGGTGCAAGCGCTGGCACCGCCGCTGTTCTTCGGCGCGGTGCTCGGCGGGGGCGCGGTTCTCGGGCGGGCCGACGACGCACTGCTCTGGCTGGTGCTGACCTGGGTGGGGCTTTACGGGGGCGCGCTGCACGCCGCAGGTTTCTTTATGCCGCGGGGCATCCGGCTGTTCGGCTGGGGCCTGATCCTGGCTGCGTCGGCAGCTTTGCTGGGCGTGGGCCTGATCCCGCAGGCGGCTCGGGGAGCGGCCCTTGCCCACGGGGTCATGGGGGTGGCCTTCGGGCTGGCGCATCTGGCCTACGGCGGCTACCTGCTGATCACCGAGAAACGGAGACTCGCGCCTTGAACCCCGCGCCGTTCCTGCAATTGGACCGGGTGATTCACGAGAAAGGACGACTCCCGATCATGTCCCTCCTCGCGGCCAATCCGTCGCTGTCCTTCACCGAGATTCGCGACACGCTGCAGATGACCGACGGCAATCTGGCCGTGCATCTGCGGACGCTGCAGGAGGCGGGTTATGTGGCCATCACCAAAAGTTTTCAGGACCGGCGGCCGCTGACGACCTGCCACCTGACCGACGCCGGCCGGGCGGCCTTTGGCGCCTACATCAATCTGCTCGAACAGATCGTCCGCCAGGCGAAGCAAGTTTGAACGAAGTCCGCCGCTCCGCGGTCACTACCGACAGTTACTTTGCATCACAAAGCACAAACTCCCCACCCATGAAGATCCTCCGTGCGACCCATCTCGGCATGTGTTTTGGCGTGCGTGACGCCATCACCCTCGCGCTCCACGAAGCCCGCCGTCAGCCGCTCACCATCCTGGGCGACCTGGTTCATAATGAAACGGTCGTGGCCGCCCTCCGCGAGCGCGGGGTGCGGACGGTCAATGAGCTCGACGGGGTCGCCACGCCCACGGTGATGATCACGGCGCACGGCGCCTCGGATTTGGCCCGGGCGCGGGTGCGCGAACGCGGACTGCGTTTGCTCGAAGCGACGTGTCCCTTGGTCCAGGTCGCTCACCGGGCGGTGCAGAAGCTGGCCCGGGAGGGCTGGCACCCGGTCATCGTGGGCAAACGTGGGCATGTCGAGGTGCGCGGCCTGACGGAGGACCTCGCTGAGTTCGACATTGTGCTGACCGAGGCCGATATCGAGCAGGTGCGAGAGCGGCCGCGGTTTGGGGTGGCGGCGCAAACCACGCAGCCAATTGAGCGGGTGCGGCACCTGGCCGGTTGCCTGCGGCGGCGCTTCCCGCGGGCAGAGGTCAAGCTGGTGGATACCGTCTGCCAGCCGACCAAGCAACGGCAGCATGCGGCCATTGAACTGGCGCAGCAGTGCGATGTGGTGGTCGTCATCGGCGGTGCCCACAGCAACAACACCCGGGAATTGGTGGCCACGTGCCGCCAGCATTGCCCGCGCGTTCACCATGTCCAAACCGCCGCTGACCTGCAGCGCGACTGGTTCGGGCCGGCGGATACCGTGGGCGTCACCGCAGGAACCTCTACGCCCGACGAAGTCATTCGCGAGGTCGAAGGTCGGCTCCAGGCCTGGGCGCAGCAGCCAACCGCCGTGCCTTCCCGGCGGAATTCCAAGCCGAACCAGCCTGCTGAAAGCCATTTCGCCTCTCCCGGATGAACTCGAAAAGCAAAGGATCGCGCTGGCTGGCGGTGGCCGGTTTCGCCGTGGCGATGGCATGGATGGAAAGCGCCGTGGTGTTGTACTTGCGGACTCTGATGAACCGCTTGGAGCCCTACCAGGCAACTCCGCTGCCGGCGGTTGGAGGTCTGGCGTTCGCGGAACTCGTGCGCGAAGCGGCGACGCTGAGCATGTTGGCACTGGTGGGCTGGCTCGAGGGGCAGACGTGGCGGAGCCGGCTGGGCTTCTTCCTCCTCGCTTTCGGAATCTGGGGCCTCGGCCACTACGTCTTTCTGGTGCCGCTGACCGGTTGGCCCCGGTCGGTCCTCGATTGGGACGTGCTGTTCCTCATTCCGCTGCCCTGGTGGGGGCCGATGCTCGCGCCGATCTTGATCGCGCTGCTCATGGTGGGCGGCGGCTCGCTACTCGCCCTGGGCGATACCCCGGAGCGGCCCCTGTGGCCGTCGCGCTGGGCAGTGGCAGCGAGCCTCACTGGCGCCGGGCTGGCGCTCTACGTCTTTATGGCGGACGCCATTGCGGCAACCTTCCGGGGCGGGCCGTCCCTCCGTGAGCTGCTGCCGGTTCGCTTCAATTGGCCGCTCTTCCTGCCGGCCGTCACGCTGCCGGCGGTGCCGGTGGCGGAACTGGGCCGGTTGCGGTGGCACCGACGGGATGCGGCTCGGGCGCCGGCACTCCGGACTTCCGACCGCCCGAACCCGAGCGCCGCCGGCCACTAGCGTCGCCACGCCACGGTGCCGAGAAAGGGTCGTCGCTTTCACCGCTTCCGCCATGATCACCTCAACACTTTCCCTCGCGAGCACGCCGGCTGAGCCCGCCCAACCCGATGTTCGAGGCCGGCGGGCGATGCAGATCATCGTGGCGAGTCTCGCCCTCGGCGTTGCGGGCGACCTCTTGCTCCGCGTGGGGCCGTGGGGCCTCAACATGGTGCTCTGGCTCACGGCCGTGCTCGGGGTCACGGGCTGGCTGGTGCGCCGTCAGGGCCAAACCTTGGACCGTCGTGCGGCGTGGTTGGGGGCGGCCGCGTGGCTCTTCGGTGGCGGGCTCGCGTGGCGGAATTCCGAAGTGCTGACGTGGTTAAACCTCGGCAGTGCGGCCGTGTTGATGGCCCTGGGGCTGGCGCGGGCGCACGGGGCGAGGGTGTGGAGGGGAGGGGTGACAGAACACCTGTGGCGAGTGGCGGTCGCGGCTGCGGGCGCCGCGGCCGGGTACCTCCCGCTGTTTCAGGGACAGTCCTGGTGGACGCCTGGGGCCAGTGCGAGCTGGGGTGCGCGGGCGCGCGCCGTGGTGGTTGGCATGCTGCTCGCCGCGCCGCTCTTGATTCTGTTCAGCGTTCTGTTGGCCTCGGCCGACTTCGTGTTCCGCGAGCTGCTGGGCCGGCTCATTGATTTCAACCTCTCCGACGTGATGTCGCACGCCGCGCCCATCGCGGTCGGCGCCTGGGTGGTGGCAGGATGGCTCGTGACGCTGCTGTTCCAACCACCGGCTGGTGGGCGAATGGCAACGCTGCCCCGGTTCGTCACGCTGGGGCCGGTGGAGATCGGCGTGGCGTTCGGACTTGTGAACGCGCTGTTCCTCTTCTTCTTGTTGATTCAGTGTCGGTATCTCTTCGGCGGCGCGGACCTCGTTCAGGTCACCCCGGGACTGACTTACGCCGACTATGCCCGTCGGGGCTTCTTCGAGCTGGTGGCCGTGGTGGCGATCGCCGTGCCAGCGTTGCTCGCCGGCGAGTGGCTGCTTGGCGCGAATCCGCGCCGCGGCTTTCGCTGGCACGCGGGGCTGATGGTGGGATTTCTGGCGGTCATTCTGGCGTCGGCCTGGTACCGCCTGTGGCTTTACCAGTCAGAATACGGTTGGACGGAGGCGCGGTTCTTCGTCACGGCGTTCATGGTTTGGTTGGTCATGATTCTGGCTTGGTTCGCTGCCACGGTGCTGACTGGCAGGCGAAGCATGTTCACGGGCGGAGCCCTGCTGGCCGCGCTCGCGGCGGTCGTAGTGTTGAACGTATGGAATCCCGCTGCCTGGATCGCCGGCCGCAACGTCGAACGCGGACGAGTAGGCCGCGGCTTCGACCCAGACTACGCCGTCCGGCTCGGCGCGGACGCCGTCCCGGTGCTGGTTTCGGGGCTGAACGGGTTGGCCCCCGAGGACCAAGCCCGATTGCGGGCCGGCTGGGCGGCGGCGATGTCCGCAGAAACGGACTGGCGAACATGGAACGGGTCACGCGCCGCGGCCCGGCGGCACTTACTCGCGGCCGGTCTCCAGCCGGAAACGCCTCCCGTTGAACGCCCCCTCCCCCTGGAATGAGGGCGCTCGTGGCCAACCCTCCGGGTCAGGCTCCGACTCGCGTCCTTCTGCTCCGCCGCATTCGGTGGGTGGCGGCGATTCAGATTGGCGGGCTGGCATTCGGTGGCGGGACGGCCATCCCGATCGAACCAGAACTTTGCCGCGTGGGGAAGGCGTTGGAGTGACTGGACGGTGGCCAACCATCGGCCGCGCATGGTGTGCGGGCCCGGGGCGAACGAGTCCACGAAGGTGTGCGGGAGGCAAATCATTGGTAGCCCTTGCCTGCCTGCGGCACGGACTGGCTGGCGTTCGGGCACTTGATGATCTAGCCGGCGATGTTGGCGCCTGGCGCGACCCAGTGCGCAATGAATGCCTCGCGTGGTTCGCGGTGCTCGCCTGCTTCCTCGTGATGCCCTGCGCCTGGCGTGCGGGCGCCGGGCGCGGTATCCCGTGGGGCTGGCGGTTGACCGATGCTGCGTTTGGCGTGGGCGGACTGTTTCCCGCCGCGTTGGACCTGATTTGGACTCGCTGGCTGGCGTCGGCGGGCACTGACCTCGTGCCGGGGCCGGCGGCAGCGGTTCAGCGCCGGGCTTGCTGCCGTTGACGATGCTGCTGCCACACGTCGAAGTGAATCAGCGTTCCGGCGAGGCGTTCCTCGAGCTGGCGGAATTCGCGATGATCGTCCTCGAAGCCGTCTTCGTAATGGTCCGGGATGGCGTCCTGAGACTTCACAAAGTAGGCGAGCGCCCGGCGCAACCACGGGTCCAGCTCCGCCCAGTTGCGCGGTGGGCGATAGGCGCCAGCGTCCACGGCTTCAAGCAGGGCAAGGCTGAGGCGAACGAGGCGGTCCAGCTCGGCGTGGAGGGGGTTGCGGAGGTCCAAGCAGGCGAGTTTGGCCTCCACCTCCGGGCGCAGCCACCGGTTGCGGTGGGTGGGGAGTAGGAGCTCGATGCTCTTGAGACACACGATCCGCTGCTCGAAGTACTCCAGCGCAAATTGAAAAATCCGCGGTGTCTTGCGCGGGGCTGGTTGGCCGGTCTTCGCGGGCTTTGCCATACGGTGACAACAATGGCGACCGACGTGAGTCACCGCAATTGACGATTTTCCTTTCGACTCGTGCGGCTTGGGATTGGCGACTCCGCGGAGGCCGGTGCGGCCTGCCGATCTCGCAGCAAAAACCGATGCTCAAACGGGCGCACGCCGGCCCGGTGTGACACAAGTGGGCACTGAGATGCGACATTGTGGCGCACCTGCCGGGCAGCCGGTTGGATTGACCAGACTCGCTTTCCATTGCAGATCATTCTAAATCAACAGGTTATCGCGAAAGCTCGGCACTGGCACCTGCGGTGCTTGAGCGGGGGAGTAACGAATTGGGGAATTTTATGGCGAAGGTTCTGGGCATAGACTTGGGCACCACCAACTCCTGCATGGCGGTCATGGAGGGCGGTGAGCCGTTGGTGCTGGAGAACTCAGAAGGAAAACGGACGACGCCGTCGGTGGTGGCGTTCTCGAAAACGGGTGAGCGATTGGTTGGCGAAGCGGCCAAGCGGCAAGCGGTGACCAACCCGCGGAATACGATTTACTCGATCAAGCGTTTCATGGGCCGCAAGTTCTCCGAGGTGCAGGAGGAGGCCAAGCGCGTGCCCTACAAGGTGGTCGAGGCCGCCAATGGCGACGCGCACGTGGAGGTGGAGGTGGGCGGTGAGATCAAGCGGTTCAGCCCGCCGGAGATCAGCGCCATGATCCTCCAGAAGCTCAAGGCAGACGCGGAAGTGCGCCTCGGCGAGAAGATCACCCAGGCCGTCATCACCGTGCCGGCCTATTTCAATGACTCCCAGCGGCAGGCGACCAAGGACGCCGGGCGCATCGCGGGCCTGGAAGTGCTCCGCATCATCAATGAACCCACTGCCGCTTCTCTGGCCTACGGCTTGGACAAAAAGAAGGACGAAAAGATCGCCGTGTATGACCTGGGCGGCGGCACCTTCGATATCTCGGTGCTGGAAATCGGCGACGGGGTCTTCGAGGTCAAGGCCACCAACGGCGACACTCACCTCGGCGGCGATGACTGGGACAATCGCCTGATGGACTGGATTCTCGAGGAGTTCAAGAAGGACCAGGGCATTGACCTGCGGCGGCAGCCGGACGCCCTGCAGCGGATCAAGGAGGAAGCTGAGAAGGCCAAGATTGCCCTGTCGAGCTCCCAGCAGTACGAAATCAATCTCCCGTTCATCACGGCCGACGCCAACGGCCCGAAGCACATCAGCCTGAAGCTGACCCGCGCCAAGCTGGAACAGCTCTGCGATGATCTGTTCGAGCGCACCGTGGCCCCGGTCCGCAACTGTCTGCGGGACGCCGGCCTGACGCCCGACCAGATTGATGAACTGGTGCTGGTGGGTGGGATGACCCGGATGCCGCGGGTGGTGGAAACCGCGCGCTCGCTGGCCAACAAGACTCCGCATCAGGGCGTCAACCCGGATGAAGTGGTGGCGGTCGGGGCGGCGATTCAAGGCGGCGTGCTCAAAGGGGAGGTCAAGGATGTGTTGCTCCTGGACGTGACGCCGCTGTCGCTCGGGATCGAGACGCTGGGCGGCGTGTTCACCAAGCTGATCGAGCGCAACACCACCATCCCGACCAAGAAATCCGAGATCTTCTCGACGGCGTCGGACAATCAGCCGGGCGTCGAAATTCACGTGCTCCAGGGCGAACGGCAATTTGCGCGCGACAACAAGTCGCTCGGGAAATTCCAGTTGACCGACATTCCGGCCGCGCCGCGTGGCGTGCCGCAGATTGAGGTGACCTTCGACATTGACGCCAACGGCATCCTCCACGTCAGCGCCAAGGACCTGGGCACCGGCAAGGAGCAAAAGATTGCCATCACCGCGTCCAGCGGCCTCTCGAAGGAGGAGGTCGAGCGGATGCGCAAGGATGCCGAGGCCCACGCGGAAGAGGATCGGCGCCAGCGCGAGGAAGTGGAGATTCGGAATGACGCCGACTCCGCCCTCTATCGCTCGCGGAAGGAGCTCAAGGAGTACGGCGCGAGCATCTCGGCGGACGTCAAAGGTCGCATCGAAAGCGCCACCACCGATCTGGAAAAGGCGCTGAAAGACGGCCAGGTGGCCGCCATCAAGGCCGCCCGCGAAAAACTGACCGAAGCGTGGCAGGCCGCCTCCGGGGAGATTTACAAGGCCGCCCAGGAAAAGGCGCGCGCCGCCAAGGGTGGGGCCGCCGGCGACAGTCCCAAAGCCGAGAGCAGTGGCGGTGGGACCAAGGGCGCCGAGGGGCCGATCATTGACGCCGAGGTGGTGGACGAAAAGAAGAACTAGCTTTTCCCGCTCGCGGGGTGCGGCGGGATTTGATTCGAGTATCAAACCAAACCCAAAAACAAAACAGACAGAGCAAGTATGGCACTGAACGTAAAACCCCTGGGTGACCGCGTCCTCGTGGAACCGCAGGAAGAGAAGGAAGTGAAGAAGGGCGGCATCATCATCCCCGATTCCGCCAAGGAGAAGCCCACCGAAGCAGTGGTCCGCGCGCTGGGCACCGGTAAGACGGACGACGACGGCAAGAAGCTTCCCTTCGAGGTCAAGGTCGGCGACCGCGTGCTCATCAGCAAGTACGGCGGCACCGAGATCAAGATCGAGGGCAAGGAGTACAAGCTGCTCGGCTCCGACGACATCCTGGCCATCCTGACCTGATTGATTTCAGAACGAGCAACAAGAACAACCAACTGATATCGAGAAAATATGGCAGCAAAACAACTGGTGTTTGACGAGGCCGCGCGACAGGCGCTCCTGCGCGGCGTGAGCAAGCTTTCCAAGGCGGTCGCCGCGACGCTCGGGCCCAAGGGCCGGAACGTCGTGCTCGACAAGAAGTTTGGGTCGCCCACCGTCACGAAGGACGGCGTCACCGTCGCCAAGGAAATCGAGCTCGAGGATCCCTTCGAGAACATGGGCGCGCAGATGGTCCGCGAGGTGGCGAGCAAGACCAGCGACGCCGCTGGCGATGGTACCACCACCGCGACCGTGCTTGCGGAGTCCATCTACCGCGAGGGCCTCAAGTATGTGACCTCGGGCGCGAACCCCATCGGCATCCAGCGCGGCATTGCCAAGGCCGTGGACGCCGCCGTGGCCCACCTCGACAAGATCACGAAGAAGGTCAAGGACAAGGAGGAGATCAAGCAGGTGGCCACCGTCTCCGCCAACTGGGACACCACCATCGGCGAGATCATCGCGGACGCGATGGACAAGGTCGGCAAGGACGGCACGATCACGGTCGAAGAGGCCAAGTCCATCGAGACCACCCTCGAGGTCGTCGAGGGCATGCAGTTCGACAAGGGTTACCTCTCGCCCTACTTCGTCACCAACACGGAGACGATGGAGGCCAAGTTTGAGGACGCCTACGTGCTCATCTTCGAGAAAAAGATCAGCAGCCTGAAGGACCTCCTCCCGCTGCTCGAGAAGGTGGCGCGCACCAGCAAGCCGCTGCTCATCATCGCCGAGGAAGTTGAGGGCGAGGCCCTCGCGACCCTCGTGGTGAACAAGCTGCGCGGCACCATCAACGTCTGCGCCGTCAAGGCCCCGGGCTTCGGCGACCGCCGCAAAGCCATGTGCGAAGACATCGCGATCCTCACCGGTGGCAAGTTCATCAGCGAGGACCTGGGCATCAAGCTGGAGAGCGTCGAGCTCACCGACCTCGGCAAGGCCAAGAGCGTGGTGGTGGACAAGGAGAACACGACCATCGTGGAAGGTGCGGGCAAGGCGTCGGACATCCAGGGCCGGATCAACCAGATCCGCCGGCAGATCGAGGAGACCACCAGCGATTACGACCGCGAGAAGCTCCAGGAGCGCCTCGCCAAGCTCGCCGGCGGCGTGGCCGTCATCAATGTCGGCGCGGCCACCGAGACCGAGATGAAGGAGAAGAAGGCGCGCGTGGAGGACGCCCTGCACGCCACCCGGGCGGCGGTGGAGGAAGGCATCGTCGCGGGCGGTGGCGTGGCGCTGCTGCGCTGCCTGAGCGCGATTGACGCGGTCAAGGGCGCGAACGATGACGAACAGATCGGCGTCGGCATCGTCAAGCGCGCGATCGAGTCGCCGCTCCGCGCCCTGGCGGACAACGCGGGCATCGAGGGCTCCGTGGTGGTCGAGGAAGTCAAGAAGCGCAAGGGCAACGAGGGGTACAATGTCGCCTCGGGCGAGTACGAAGACCTCGTCAAGGCCGGCGTGGTGGATCCGAAGAAGGTCACCCGCACCGCCCTGCAAAATGCGGCGTCCATCGCCGGGCTGCTGCTCACCACCGAGGCGCTCATCACCGAGATCCCGGAGAAGGAGAAGAAGCCGGCGGGCGGCAACCCGCACGGCGGCATGGGCGGTGACATGGACTACTAAGTCCTTGATCCCAAACCGAAGTTGAGGAACCGAAATCAGGGGCTGGCGCAAGCCAGCCCCTTTTTTCCTCTCTGCGGGCCCGTCTGACAGCGCCCGCCCGCCCGCAGTCCGGGGAAAGCGGTTGACCCGGGAACCCCCGCTCCTACCCTGCCGCCATGCAACACTCCGCCAATTTCCTCCGTTTGGTCGAAGAAGCTCGCGCCCGGGTGACGGAGATTTCGCCCGAGGACGCCCGCTCCCGGCTGGCGGCCAATCCCCGTGCGGTGCTGCTCGACGTGCGGGAAGATCATGAATGGCAGGCGGGGCATGTGACCGGCGCCACGCACCTGGGCAAGGGAATCCTCGAGCGGGATATCGAGCGGATGATCCCCGACTTCGACACCGAGGTGATCATGTATTGCGGGGGCGGTTACCGCTCCGCGTTAACCTGCGATGCCGCGCAGAAGATGGGGTACCGGAACGTGGCGTCGCTGGCTGGCGGCTACAAGGCCCTCGTCGCTGCCGGCTGGCCGATTGTGAAGTAGCGCCGGCCGGCGTGCTCACGCCAGCCGCTTCCGCCACCGGTCCAATTGCCGCCGCACCTCGCGGTTGCCCGGCGCCCCGATCAAGTTCCGGCGAGCCATGGCGGCCTTCAAATCGAACACCTCCCGCACGTCTGCGCCAAAGAGGTCCGACACCGACTGGAAATCCTCGAGGGCGAGCGCGTTGAGCGGGCGGCCCAGCCGCTCCGCCAGTGCCACCACCTCGCCCACGACATGGTGCGCCTGTCGGAACGGCAGCCCCCGGCGGACGAGGTAGTCGGCCAGGTCGGTCGCCAGCAACTGCGGGTCGGCCGCGGCGGCCGCACACGCCGCCGCGTTCACCCGGGTATCCCGTAACATCGCCGCCATCAGCCGGACCGCCGCGCCCACGGTGTCCGCCGTATCGAACAGCCGTTCCTTGTCCTCTTGAAGATCGCGGTTGTAGGTCAGCGGCAGGCCCTTCAGAAGCGTGAGCAGCGCCGTCAGGTTCCCGATTACCCGCGCGGATTTGCCCCGGGTGAGTTCGGCCACGTCCGGGTTCTTCTTCTGCGGCATGAGCGATGAGCCCGTGGTGTAGGCGTCCGCAATCCGGATGAAGTTGAACTCGCTGGTCGCCCACAGAATCACGTCCTCCGCCAGCCGGCTCAGGTGAACGGCGAGCAACGCCGCTGCGGCGCCGAACTCGATCACAAAGTCGCGATCACTCACGGCGTCCATCGAGTTCTCACTCACGCGCGGCCGGCCCCGGGCGTCCACAAAGCCCAGCTCGCGCGCCACGAACTCGCGCTCCAGCGGCAGGGTGCTGCCGGCCAGCGCGCCGGCGCCCAGGGGGCAAACATTGGTTCGCTCGTGGCAGTCGGCCAGGCGGCCGTCGTCGCGCGCCAGCATCTCCACGTACGCCAAAAGGTGATGCGCAAAATAGACCGGCTGGCCCCGCTGCAAGTGCGTGTAGCCGGGAAAGACGATGTCCGCATGGGCCGCGCCGAGCGCCACGAGCGCCCGTTGCAGGTCGCGCAACGCCGCCCGCAACGCCGCGATTTCGTCCCGCAACCACAACCGCAGGTCGAGCGCCACCTGATCGTTGCGGGAGCGTCCCGTGTGGAGCTTTGCCCCGGCGGGCACCCGCTGTGTCAACGCCGCTTCGATGTTCATGTGGACGTCTTCCAGCGCGGGGTCCCAACGGAAGCGGCCCGCTTCGATCTCCTGCGCGATCGCGCGCAAGCCCGCGTGGATGGCGTCGCGCTCGGCGTTCGTCAGCAGACCGACGCGCGCGAGCATCGAGGCGTGCGCCAGGGAACCGCGGATGTCCTGCCGCCAGAGCCGCCAGTCGAAGGAGACCGACTCCGAGTACGCCGCCACGTCGGCGGCCGGACCGGCGGCGAAGCGGCCGGAGCGGGCCACGATGCGTGGGCCGCGGGCGGCGTTCGAGTGCTTGGTTGCCACGAGCGGGAGTATGCGGGCCCGCCTGCGGCACGTCACTCCGGAAACCCACCGTCCGCAGGGCGAAATCGCTTGCCCACCCCAGCCGGCCGCCGGTTAATCACCCGCGATGTCCGCCTCGCTCCATCGCGGCACCGTGCCAACGGCCGCGTTCAATCCCGGCGCGCCGGCCGACACCGCTCCCGCGCCCGGCCGCACCGGGGCGTGGGCGCGGCTGGCAGCGGTCGGCGCCTCGCTGGCGCTGACCGCCTCCCTGTTCGCCGCCGACACTGCGCGGCCGATTGACTATGGCGAGGGCGAGGATCCGGACGATCCGCTCTTGAAATTGCCGGCGCCCGAGCGGGCCGCCCGCAAGGCCTGCACGCTGTGTCATCTGTTTGTGGAGCCCGAGATGCTGACCAGGACCAATTGGGCCGCGCAGATTCTTCCGCGGATGCAGGTCCGGCTGGGCGTCGCCCGACCCGACTTCTCCAGCTCGCCGGAAGGCGAAATCATCCGCGCGCGCAAGGTGTACACGGAGCGGCCCCTGATTCCGGTCGAAGACTGGCCGTTGATCGAGGAGTACTACCTGAGCCGCGCGCCGGACCGGCCGCTGCCGCAAGACCCCAAGCCCCCGATCGGGATTGGCCTCAAGCAATTCAAGACCGACCCGCCGCGCCTGCGTTTTGATCCGCCTTCGACCACGCTGGTGAAGATCAGTCCCGACACCCGGCGCATTTACGTGGGGGATGACAAAAGCCAGCGGCTGGCGATGCTGGACGGCGTGACCGGTATGCCGCTGGCGGTGACCTCTCTGGGCAATGTGCCCACCGATTTGGTCGAGCGGGAGGGCGGCTTCTACGTCACCTGCGTCGGGAGCTTTACCCCCTCGGAGATCTGGCGGGCGGAGGTCCTGTTCGTGGGCCAGGAGGGCGACGGCTTTGGTGAGACGAAGCGGATCTTGCAAAACCTGCCCCGGTCCACTCAGGCCCGCTTCGCCGACTTCAACGGCGACGGCCGCGAGGATTTCGCGCTCTGCATGTTCGGCAATCTCACCGGCCGTTTTTCGTGGTTCGAGCGCCGCACCGACGGCGGCTTCACCGAGCACCTCCTCACCGATCACACCGGCGCGACGGCCGTCGCCGTCCACGACTTCAACGCCGACGGCAAGCCGGACCTGGCGGTGCTTTTCTCGCAGGACCTCGAGACCCTCGTCATCCTGATCAACGACGGCAAAGGCCATTTCACCGGCCACACCATTTTCCAGCAGCCGCCGGTGTTCGGACATTCCTTCCTCGAACTCGCGGACTTCGACCGCGACGGCCGCATGGACCTGCTGGTCTGCAACGGCGACAACGGCGAATATGACAGCCCGACCAAGAAGTACCACGGCATCCGGCTCTGGCGGAACCAGGGCGGCCTGGAGTTCGAGCAAGCCTGGTTCTACCCAATGAACGGCGCCTACGCCGCCCTGGCGCGGGACTTTGACGAGGATGGGGACCTGGACGTCGCCGCCATTTCATTCTTCCCGGATTACGAAGCAGCGCCCCGGGAAACCTTCATCTACCTCGAGAACGACGGGAAAATGAACTTCACCGCTTCGACGTTCCGCGAGTGCATCTCCGGCCGGTGGATTGTCATGGACGCGGGCGACATTGACGGGGACAGAGACATTGACCTGGTGCTGGGGTCCTATGTCCAGGTGCCGTTTCCGGCGCCCGCCGCCCTGGTCGAAATCTGGAATCGCTCGGGCGCCTCGGTGCAAATTCTCCGCAACACGCTCCGGTGAAGGCGTGGCGTGGCCCTCATGCCCCGGCATCGAGGGCAGCCGCCCGGCCGCGGGGCAGCCGCCCGAGGTGATAGATGAGGAAGCCGTGCAGAAACTGCCGGATTTCCGCCGCCTGGCCGGCTTCCAGGCGGAGCGCTTCACCTCCGCGAAAGTCGTGGCTTTGCAGCGTCTCCACCGCCCGGCGCGCGCCTTCGCTCAACCGCGCCTGGCGGAGGTCCGGTTGGAGGCCGGCATCGGCCAGCAAGCGCAGCTCGAACGCCAGGACCTCGGCCGGGGTGGCCGCACGGCGCGCCAGCAGCTCCAGCCAGACCGTGAGTGATTCCCAGGGGCCGGGCAGCGGTGTGTCTTCCTCGGTCATCTGTTCCACCAACAGCGCGGCGTAGGTGGCCTGGCGCAGGCGGAGGAAGTGGTCTCGCAAGGCGGAGTGGGGGTCGCGCACTGCCACCTCGCGCAGCGTGTGCAGCATCGAGCGCCGGCTGCGTTGAAAGGTGAAGTCCGCCCGGTAGAACAGATCCAGCTTGCCGCGCAGCGGGGACCGCAGACGCAGCGCGCCCTTGGCGACGGTGGCCAGGCGCCCGTGCTCCGCGGTCAGCCAGTGAACGATCAGGCTCGTCTCGGTCAGCCGCCGCGTGCGAAGAATGATGCCCGTGGCGCGCTCAAGCGGCATGGGACGCCTCGACCGTCCCGGTTTCCCGGGCGCGCGCAAGCTGATGCTCGGGAATAATCGAGCCCAGGCTGATCACGTATTTGATGCCCTCGGCCACGCTCATCCGCAGCCGAATGACCTCGTCCTCCGGCACCATGATGAGGAAGCCGCTGGTCGGATTGGGCGTGGTGGGGACGAACACGCCGCACAAGCGCCGCCCCACGATGGCCCCCGGCTCGGGCACCTCCTCCGCGGTCAAAAAGCCGAGCGAAAACAACCCCTTGCGCGGATACTCGACCATCACCACCTGTTTGAACGACGAGCGGCTGCTGGTGGTGAACGCTTCGTTCACCTGCTTGACGGTCGAATAGATCTTGTTGAGCAGCGGCACGCGCGACAACAGCCCGTCCAGCGCCTTGATCACCTGTTTCCCGAAGTAATTGCGGGCCGCGCGGCCGATTGCGGTGATGAGCAGGAACGCGAGCGCCAGGGCCGCCAGACTCCAGTACCAGAGCATCGCGCCCTCGCCTGCACGATCGTGCGTCCACCGCCGCGGGAGGAAGAACAGCAGCGTATCCGTGATGTTCGACACGGTGCCGAACAGCCACTGGAATATCGCCAGCGACACGACGGCCGGCAGCACCACCGCCAACCCCGTGAGAAAATTCCCCCGCCACTTGTCCCCCAGCAACTTCACGGCGGCACCCTAGCCTTGCGTCCCGGCCCGCTCAAGGATTCCCCAAGCGGCCGACCAAGCCATTCCAAGGCAGCGCGTAATTGCCGACTCGCTGCAGACTCCGGTCTAACTGGCGGAGCTCAAACGCAGGTGCCTCACGGGCAACCGGATCAATCCGGGGGGGCGCGCGCCAAGCGGACTCCGCTGACAGCAGTTCCCGCCTCCGTCCGCAGGGCGGGCCGGGCAGCCGCCAGCCGCGGGCAACTCGTTGCCCCAGACTCGGGGCTTCTATTCCGGGCGGCCAGGCCAGGGTTCGCCGTGGCCAAGGGCTCCGCGAATCACTAACCTCGCGGCGCTCGATGTCCGACTCCGCGGCACTTCTCGAACAGCTACGGCGCGATGGTCACGTGCGCTCTCCGGGCGCGCGGCTCACGCCGCTGGCGGGCGGGGTTTCGAGCGACATTTACCTGGTGGAGGACGGCCGGGAACGCTTCGTCGTCAAGCGCGCGCTGCCGCGGCTGCGGGTCGCCGACGAGTGGTTCGCCGATGTGCGGCGGAACCTCGTCGAGCGCGAGTACCTCGAGTGCATCCGGCGCCTGTGTCCGGATGCGGTGCCGCGGGTGTTCTTCGCCAAACCGGACGCCGGCTATTTCGGCATGGAGCATCTGGGCGCTGGGTTCCAGAACTGGAAACAGCTCCTGCTCGCCGGCCAGTTCGAGCCGGCCCATGCCGCCCGGGCGGGGCACGTTCTGGGCGAAATCCACCGCCGCACCGCCGGCAACGAAGACCTGCGCCGGCGCTTTGACACCACGGACAGCTTCCATCAACTCCGCACTGCGCCGTATTTGTTGCGAGCCGCGGAGCGCCACCCCGAACTGGGGGAGCGGATTGCGGCCGAAGCCGCGCGGCTCGAGGCCGCGCGGGAGTGCCTGGTTCACGGCGATTTCAGCCCCAAAAATCTCCTGATCGGCGAGGGCCGGCTGGTGGTGTTGGATGCCGAGGTCGCCTGGTATGGTGACCCGGCGTTCGATGTGGCGTTCCTCCTCAACCACTTGTTGCTCAAACGTCTGCGCCACGCTCCGCGGGGCGAGGAGCTCGCCGACCTCATCTTCGCCTTCTGGCGCGCCTATCGGGCGGCGCGGTCGGAGGTCGGCGGCGAGCTGGCCGGGCGGGTCGCCGGCTTGCTGCCGTGGCTGCTGTTGGCGCGGGTGGACGGCAAGTCCCCGGTCGAGTACCTCGATCCCGCGCGCCAGGAGTTCGTGCGGCAGTTCGTCCGCGTCCGCGCTGCTGGCCGGGTGGAAGGGCTGGAACCGCTGATCGCCGGATGGTTTGAGACGACTGCCCGTTTCAACTCGGCGTCAGCGCCGGCGGCTCCCGCCGCGGTCGCGCAATCGCTTCATGAAGATTGAATCCGTTTCTGCCTGGCAGATTTTCGATTCCCGCGGCGTGCCGACGGTCGAGGCCGAGGTGCGCCTGGAAAACGGCGTTTGTGGCCGCGGGCTAGCGCCCTCCGGGGCCTCGACCGGCCAGTTCGAGGCGCTCGAGTTGCGCGATGGCGATCCGCGGCGCTTTCGCGGCCGGTCGGTGTTCAAGGCGATCAGCCATATCACCGGCGAGATTGCAGCCGCGGTGCGGGGCCGCGACGTGTTTGATCAGCAGGGCCTCGACGCCGCGCTGGTCGCCCTGGACGGCTCCCCGAACAAGTCACGACTGGGGGCCAATGCGGTCCTGCCGGTCTCCCTGGCCGTGGCCAACGCGGCGGCGGCGGTCCGGGGAATGCCGCTGTATGCGTCGCTCGGGGACGGCCGGGGCGTGACGCTGCCGTTGCCGGAGATCCAGATCATCGGCGGCGGCGCCCACGCGAACTGGCGGACGGATGTGCAAGACTACCTGCTGCTGGCCGTGGGCGCCCGGAACCTGAGCGAGGTTTTCGAGATCACGCACAACGTTTATCAGGCAGCGGGCGACTTGCTCAAAGCGCGGGGCCGGTATTATGGGGTCGCGGATGAAGGCGGGTTCTGGCCGGAGTTCGCCACCAATGAGGAGCCGCTGGCGCTGCTGGTCGAAGCCATCGCGCGGGCCGGCTACACCCCCGGCCGCGACGCGGCCATCGCGCTGGACCTCGCGGCGAGCGACCTGTTCGATGCGGCGGCCGGCCGGTACCGGTTCCGGCTGGAGGAACGCGACTTCACCACGGGGGAAATGATCGGGCGGATGACCGACTGGTGTGCGCGGTACCCGATTGTCTCGCTCGAAGACCCGTTGGCCGACACGGATTGGGCCGGGTGGAGCGAAATTACCGGGGCGCTGGGCGGGCGCGTGCAACTGGTGGGCGACGACCTGTTTACGACGAATGTGGCGCGGATCCGCGCCGGCCGGGAGCGCGGTCTGGCCAACGCGGTGCTCATCAAGCTCAACCAGATCGGCACCGTGAGCGAGACGCTCGAGGCCATTCGGCTCACGCAAAGCGCCGGATGGCAGCCGATTGTGTCTGCCCGCTCGGGCGAGACCGAAGATGCGTTCATTTCCCATCTGGCCGTGGCCACCAACGCGGGCCAGCTCAAGGTCGGCTCCTTCAGCCGCAGTGAGCGCATGGTGAAGTGGAACGAGCTGCTGCGCATCGAGCGCACCCTCGGCGAACGTGCGCGCTTCGCCGGGTTCCGGCGCGGCGGCTGACACGATCGCGGCTCCCGGGGCGGCTCCGCAGCGCGTGGCGGTCAGGGTTTGGCCAGCCGGTAGAACTTTGCCGGGGCCGACAGCTCTACCGGGACACGGTTGGTGTCGCCGCTGCTGGCGGTGACCCACTCCGGCGGCGCCAGGCGGATCGTCTCCTGCAAGACGAAGCCCGGTGACTCCGGTTCCCACAAAACGGTGGCTTCGTTGGAAGCGGGATCCGCTCGCCGGAGGCTCAGCTTGGGGGCGACGGCGAAGGACTGGCGCTGGCGGAAAAAACCGGGGCTTCGCGCCTCGACGAGGCCGAAGAGCAGAAAGAGGTGGTCCACGAGACCGGCGTCGGCCGGCCACCAGGAGGCGGTGGCGGCGGAAACGCGGGTGAGGCCGTAGCGGGTTCGGGGGTCGCCGCCCGGCGGCTGGCTCTGGATGAATTCGAGCAGCGTCTCCAGGTCGCCCCAGCCGCCGACCGCCGACGGACTGAAGACCTGGTCGTGATCGCCGATGCGATCCGCGCGATAGCCGGACGGGTCCACGCCGGCCGTCAGCCCGTAGCGATAGTTCTGGCGGAGACTGGAGAGGCAGTAGAGCGCATCGGCACGCTGGTGATTGCGCAGGAGCGCCACGAAGTCCGCGTTGCCGGCGAAGTCCGGGTTGAAGAAAAACTGTTGTTGCGTCCAAAACGCCGGCGCAAACGAGCCGGCCCGGTCGGTCAGCGTCGGAATGCCGCGATACACGGCTCGGGGTGCGGACGCCGGGTTGAGCCAGAGGTTGGACACCGCGGGCGCGCGCGTGGCGCCGGGCTGGCGGAGGGCGAGGGACACGATCAATTGATACTCGTTCCACGGCCGGGTGTAGCCGACCGCATTGCCGTTGGCGTCCGTGGCGAGGGCCACCCGACCATCCAGTGCCGGGTGGATCATGCTGTCGAAATCGCACGAGGCGCGCAGCTCTTCCGCCCGGGCGGCGAGCGTCGGATGGTCCGGGAAATGATTGCGCGCGAAGAGCGCGCCGGCCACCAGCAGGGCGGAGCCGATCGAGGTGTAGTTATCGTTCCAGCCCGGATAGGGAGCCCCGGTGGCGAGGTCCATCCAATGCCACCAATGGCCCCGCGCGTTCCGCCGGGGAGCCAATCCGGGCGAGTGCCCGGCGTGGGCGGAGAGGATTGCCTGGACGCGGGCTTCCGCGTCGGGGACCAGCCCGAGGTGATGCAGCCCGCACAGCGCCAGCAACGCAAAGCCCGCAGCGTCCGGACTGGCGGGATGAAACGGCTGCGCGGCGGGCGAATGCATCAACGAATCGCGGACCAGCCCGCTGGGCTGTATGGCGGCCAGCACATAGTCCGCCAGGCGGCGCAGTTGATCATCCACGACGGCCGGCAGATCGAGCGCGGTGTCGGTGCGCGTGAGCAGCCAGCGACTCCACTGAAATCCCGCCGGTTGCCCTTCGCCCACCTTCGCGCCTACCCCGCGGAGGCGAATCCAGTTCGTTTGCCCGACCACGAAGCGTTCGAGCGGCACCGTCGCCACGACGGCCCGGGCGCCGTTGATGAATTCCGAATGGACCGTCTCGAGGGTATCGGGCGAGGGCCCGGCGAGGATTTCGAGGGGAAACGTTTGCTCGAAAAACGAGGGAATCACCACGCGGAAGCGATAATGCCGCGCCGTGGCGGGCGGAACCTGCGAGAGCGCGAAGCCGATGTCCACCGTGTCCCCGGGCCGCCCCATCTCAGCCGGCCACTGGCTGGTTTCCCCCACCTGCCCGACGAAGCCGGCGGGATAGTCGAGGTTCGCAAAGGAGGTGACGTGGAAGATCGTAGCGGGCGCGGCTGCCAGCCGGCTGGCGGCCAGCGCCAGCGCCAGGGTCGCCCACCAGCGGCCCGCAATAGTCCTTGGCAGCGAAATCATGTGGCGACCGTAGCGACCGCGGCCGCGGTGTTCAAACGGCGAAATGTCGCGCCGGTCAACCCCGGCGCCCGTCGCGCGTTACGGCGCGTAGGGCGTGTAGGAGAACTTCTGTCCGCCGACGCTGGCCTCGTACATCAGGCCGCCGCGCGCCAGGGTGAACACCGCCACGCCCAGCTTGAACTTCGCGTTTTTCGCGGCGCCCTCCGCCGCCGCCACCGCGCTGAGCTGCGCGCTGAACTCGACATTTCCGTCCTTGAAGTCCTTCAAGATCTTCTGGTCCTCAAAGAAGATGATTTCCGAGTACACCTGCCCGCCGAGTTGCAGCCCCACCGTGACCTGCGTGAGGCCGGTCCGCCCGACCACTTTGCCCTGCTCGAACAACTGGCCCTTGCCGGTGGCGGCGCCGACGCCGAAACCGCCCTTGGCCACCTTGGGAAATACGGCATAACCGGCCGACCGGGCGAAGAAGTCGTTGAGCGACGAATCGCTCTTCTTGAAAAGCGCCACGGTCTCGCTGACTTCGGCGGTGAGCTTGTCCCGGTCCTTGTCGGCCGCCGACAGGAGCGGCAGCGCGAGGGCGAGGGTGAGGACGATCAGTAAGCGCTGGTTCATGGGCGCAAGCTGGGAGCGCCGAGGCGCGAAGTCAAGCCCTTGCCCGGCGCGGCTGCTTTCAGTCGGAACGGCTCATTCCAACCGCGAATAGACGCGGATCAACGCGAATCGGGACGGGCGGTTCGCAACGCTTTGGCCGCGCCGAGGGACCCGCACTGACCGGTGGCCGCTGGACCGCTTGCCGCACTCGGCAGAAAGCCCGATTTGATTGGCGTTCACCGGCGGTTTCGCCGGAATCCTTGCGGCTCACAGCGGGCGCAGTTTCGGCCACTCGAGCTCGAAACCCTGGGCGCGGAGCGTTTGCTGGAATTCCGCCAGCCGCTGCGGATCCCGCCGCACCTGGCGTGGCGGTTCTTTGATCCGGAGCGCAAAGGCCACCAAAGCGCCGGCCGCCTCCCCGATGTTCCATTCGACCGGGTGGAGCCGGTAGTTGCCGTTGGTGATGTGGGTGGTGCCCAGGTTCTTGCACGCGGGCAGGAGGTTCTCGACGCGGCGCGGCAGCAGGGCGCCCAAGGGGATCTGAAAGGGCAGGCAGCTCAGGTCAATGTAGTTGTCGCCGCTGGTGCTCGGATGCAGGTCAATCCGGTACGCTCCCACGCCCACCGAGTCCGGGAAAACGGCCGCGGTCACCTCCTCCCGGGAACGCCCGGTCTCCGCCATGCGCGCCTCGGTGCTGACGTGTTGTTCGAGTACGGTGAACTCGGCGCGGATGCGACGGGCCTCGCGGATGTAAGCGGCCTTGGCCAGGCCGTCGGGGCCTTCGGTGAGTCCGCCCCGCAGTCGCAGACCCGGCCAGCCGGTGCCGCCCTCGGGCCGCGGGGCCTCGGTTTGCAGCCAGTACAGCAGGGAAAGGCTTAGCTGCCGCGCGCGGGCGAGGTGTCGAGCGGCTTCCGGCTCGGGCACGTCCACCAGCGGCCCCAGCCAGTAGTCGTTCTGCGGCCAGTTAATCAACGACACCCCGCTGCGAAAGGTGCCGGGGACGAAGTTGCCAGCATCTACGATGCGCCGGTAGATGAACAGATTCAGTCCGCCGGTACCGGGTCCGGTGGGATCGAAGCTCACGGCACGCGGTTCCAGGGTGATCGGGTTACTCATCTGCCAGCTCAGCAGCTTGCCGGGCCAGGGCGGCGTCATCGCAGGCACGTAGTCCCGCCAGAAGCTGTATTCGGCCGGGCGCTCGATGGTGTGATCTTCGCCCGCGCAGTAATCCATCGCAAAGCACCACGTGATGGCCTGCTGGTTCGCCGGTTGTGCCTCGGCCGGCGCGTGCGCTTCTCCGGTCTCCTTGCGTGACTCCGCGCCCGTGACGTACTCGGTCCCGGTCAGCGGCAGCAGGTCACCCAGTTCGGTCGCGTCCACGAAGTACGGCGCGGACAACGTCAGCCGGCGAGCCGCCGCGCGATCTTCGACGGTGACCGCCAGCACCCGGTCACCTTCGACCTCGGCGGCTACGGGGCGGGTGTGCAGCAGCACCCGCAGGCGGTCGTTGCTCAAATACGGTGCCAGCATCTGCTGCAGGACGGCCAGCGCGACGCGCGGTTCATGGCAGAGACGCGATACGGCGCCGTTGCCGGGGTTGAGCAGCGAGTTGGCGCGCGCGGCGGCGGTTAGCGGGTAGTGATCGCGATACCACTGGCGGACGGCGTTCCGGAACTCCCGGTAGCTGCGGGTGCAACCGAAACTCTCGATCCACGGGTGCTCATCCGGGGGCACCGCCTGTGCGGTGAGCTGCCCGCCGATCCAATCGGTTTCCTCGGTCAGGATGACGCGCAGGTCCGCCCGGCA
>CAYNCT010000032.1:0-1690 GCA_964396005.1 uncultured Verrucomicrobiota bacterium
GCGGGCTTGGTCTCTCGGCGGCCAGGGCGTTCCTTGCCGCCGGCGCGAGGCTCGTCGCTGTCGGCCGCGACGCAGACACCTCGGCCGCGGCGGCGGAAGCGCTGGGTCCGCAGGCGGTGGTGCTCACTGCCGACGCCACCGACCCGAAGACCGCCACGGCCGCGATCAATGTGGCCACCGGCAATTTCGGTGCCCTGCACGGGCTCTACCACGTCGCGGGCGGCAGCGGCCGGCGGTTCGGCGACGGACCCTTGCACGAGGTCACCGACGAAGGTTGGGAACAGACGGTTCGCCTGAACCTCGACTCGGTGTTTTGGTCGAACCGCGCGGCTGTGGTCCAGTTTCTCAAGCAGGGTAGCGGTGGCGCGGTTTTGAATCTGACTTCCGTCCTGGCGTTCGCGCCGTCGCCGACCCACTTCAGCACCCATGCCTACGCCACCGCCAAGGCCGGGATCATCGGCCTCACCACCGCTGCCGCCGCGCACTACGCGTCGCGGAACATCCGTTTCAACGCGCTCGCGCCCGCGCTGGTGGCCACCCCGATGTCCCAGCGCGCGCAGGCTGACCCGACCATCCTGGGGTTCATTCGCGGCAAACAACCGCTGGACGGCGGCCGCATCGGTCGGCCCGAGGACCTCGACGCGGCGGCGGTGTTTTTCCTGTCCGACGAGTCGCGGTTCGTAACCGGGCAAGTGCTCGCGGTGGACGGCGGCTGGTCGGTCAGTGAGGGCGCGACCACCGCGCCCCCGCCCCCCGCGACCAAGCAGCGCTCAGGACCGCCGCCTGCCGGTGACTCGGTCTGGCGCACTTTGGGGCGTTTGTGGAGCCGCGTGAAACCTCGGGAATGACGCCCTCCTACCTGCTTGGCCTCGACCTTGGAGGCTCCAGCGTTAAAGCGGTGGCAGTGACGCCCGCCGGCCACACGCTGGCGCGCCACCACGCCACCTTCGATCCGACGCGCCCGGGGCACTTCGCGGAAGCCGTCCGCGCCTTGCGCGAACGCGTGATCCGCGAGTTGGAAGGCCCGCCGGACCGCACCGGCGTTTCGGCACCCGGTCTGGTTGCGCGCGACGGACGCGCCATCGCGTTCATGCCCGACCGCCTGGCCGGCCTCGAGGGGCTGGACTGGACGACTTTCCTGGCGTCGCCGACCCCGGTGCTTGTCCTGAATGACGCGCACGCCGCGTTGCTCGGGGAAGTGTGGCTGGGCGCCGCCCGCGGCGCCGTCAACGCTCTCCTGCTCACGCTCGGTACCGGGGTCGGCGGCGCGGCGATGGTGGACGGCCACCTGCTGCGCGGCGCCCTCGGCCGCGCCGGCCATTTGGGCCACATTACTCTCGATTGGCGCGGGCCCGCGGATATCTGCGGAACGCCGGGGAGTCTCGAGTGGGCGGTCGGGAACTACCGCCTGCGTGAGCGCACCGGGGGGCGATTCGCCACCACCCACGAACTGGTCGCGGCGCACCGCGCCGGCGATGCCTTCGCCACCGGCGTCTGGCTCGAGACCGTGCGGGCGCTGGCCTGCGGCCTGGCATCGCTGATCAACGTGTTGGACCCGGAGGTCGCGATCGTGGGCGGCGGGATCGCCCAGGCCGGCCCCGTGCTCTTTGTTCCCCTCGCCAGGTTCCTCGATGAAGTCGAGTGGCGTCCCGGCGGCCACCGCGTGCGACTGGCCGGCGCCCAACTCGGC
>CAYNCT010000032.1:1700-29372 GCA_964396005.1 uncultured Verrucomicrobiota bacterium
GGCGCTTACGGCGCTGCTTGGCACGCCCTCCGTTCAACCCTCGCCCCCTCATGATGCGATGGCTCCACTTGCTTTGGTTGCTCGGCCTTGGGGTCGCCGCGGCTCCAGGGTTGGACGCTGTCGCGCCGGAAGCGCCGTCGCCGGAAGTCCGCGAAATCCTTCGGCGGGTCGGCGAGCAATGGCGGCGCGAGGAGCAGCAGGCCGAGGTGTTCCGCCAGCGATACGCCTTCACGCTCCGCAAGGTGACCGAGAAATGGGCCGAGGATGGTGTGCTCAAGGAGCGGTCCGAGGAGACCCTGCATCATGACCCCCGCCAGCCCGAGGCCGAGCGCCGGCAGAACGCCCGCCGCGAGCGCCGCGGGCCGGGCTATCGGACGGACGACTTCGACGAGCTCGAGGGGCTCTACGCGCGGTTTGACTACCGCCTCGTGGGCCGCGAAACCGTGAACGGCCGACCGAGTTGGCTGATTGAGTTCCAGCCCAAGAGCCCGCCCGTCCCGGCCAACGGACTGAAGGAGCGCTTCCTCAACGCCGTCGCCGGCCGCACGTGGATTGACGTCGAGGACCATGTTCCGGTCCGACTCGAAATGCGCCTCATCCGGGAGGTGAACGTCGTCGGGGGGTTGGTCGGCAACGTGCGCTCATGTGAAGTCCGCTTCGAGCGCCTGCGAACCCCCGACGGCCTGTGGTACACACCGCATCTGTCGTGGCACCTTGAGGGGCGGGCCGTGTTCTCCAAGAAGCACATGACCCATACGGAGGAGAAGACCGGCGTGCAGCGCGTTGAGTAACTCGCCGCCCCTGCGTGCTTCTGGCCCTGGCTCAGCCACGGTCACGCCCCTTTCACGCACTCCGACCGGCGAGGATCGGGCCTGATGAGTCAACCAAGTTGGCCGGGCGTTAAGCCGCCTTGCGAAGTTCGCATCGGCCCGCGCCCGCCGCTGCGCGGATCAAATCTGGAAATCCACCGGCTGGATCCGGTCGGACTTGGAGAGCACCTTCACCTTCGCGTCTTCTGTCAGAACCAGTGAGCCCGGCGGCACGCTGTGGGTCAGAAAGACGTTCGCGCCGATGGTCGTTCCCGCGCCAACCACCGTGTCGCCGCCCATGATGGTGGCGCCGGCGTAGATCGTGACGCGGTCCTCGATCGTCGGATGCCGCTTCTGGCCGCGCAACGCCTGGCCCGCGGAGAGCGAGCGAGCCACGAGCCCTACCCCTTGGTACATGCGCACGTGCCGGCCGATGACGGTGGTCTCGCCCACCACCGTTCCAGTGCCATGATCCACGAAAAAATACTCGCCGATCCCCGCGCCGGGATGGAGGTCCATGCCGGTCCGCGCGTGCGCCCATTCGGTCATGATGCGCGGGATCAGCGCCACGCCGCGGCGGTACAGTTCATGGGCCAGGCGCTGCACGGCGATCGCTTCGACGCACGGGTAGGCCACGATGACCTCCTCCCGGCTCAGCGCGGCGGGATCGCCGTTGTAGGCCGCCTCCACATCCGTCTGCAACAGCTCGCGCAACCGCGGCAAGCTGAGGAGAAAATCCTTCGCCACCTCCGCGGCCGGCGGCTGCTCCACCCGGTCTTCTGCGCGCGTGACCGCCGCGTACACGGCGCTCTTGGCGATCTCCGTCTCGAGCCGCCGCGCCACCGTGGTGAGCAAATCGGTCGTAACTCGTTTCAGCTCGGACGAGTGGACGACGTGCTCGTCGAAGTAGCCCGGAAACAGCAGCCGCAGCAGATCCATCGTGATCGCGGCGATGCCCCGTTTGGACGGCAGGTTGGTCCCGTCCACGTGATTAATACCCCCGACGCGGGCGTAGGACGCCAGCAGGTCTTCGGTCAGTTGGGCCACGGTCACGTTCACCGGGCGGCACTATCCCGGCCGGCCCCGGGAAACGCAAGGCGGCCTCCCGACCGAGCCCGGTTTCGCCCAAGCGCCGAGCGCGGGAGCATTCCGGGAGGGCCGGCGTCTAACGCCCGTTACGATTTCTCGCTGAAACCCATGAAAACGAAGCGTTGCCTGTTTGCCCTCGTTGCAGCCGCCCTCGGCCTGAGCGCCCTGGGCGATGGCTTCATCATCACGCACCACCCGGATCACCCTGGCATCTTCCCCCCGCCGCCACGGCCTCGGCCGCCGGTCCCGCCGCCGGCCGTCGTCACCCCGCGTCAGGACGCCATGCCGCTGGAGGTGACGTTTCATCAGGTGGCGGTCAAGGTTCGCGATCAGGTGGCGGTGACCCGCTTGGACCAGGAGTTCTACAACCCCACCGACCGCACGCTCGAGGGAACTTACCTGTTCCCGATCCCCCGGGGCGCCCAGCTTGACCAATTCAGCATGGACATAAACGGCCGGCAGGTCGCCGCCGAGTTGTTGCCGGCCGATAAAGCCCGCCAGCTTTACGAGGACATCGTGCGTTGCTTGCGCGATCCGGCGCTGCTCGAGTACGCCGATCGCGACCTCCTCAAGGCACGCATCTTTCCGATCGAGGCCCGCGGCAAGAAGCGGATCAAGCTCAGCTACACCCAGGTGCTAAAGGCCGATTCAGGTCTCGTTCACTACCGCTACCCGCTTAACACGGAGAAGTTCTCGGCCAAGCCCATTCCGTCCGTCAGCCTCAGCCTCGACCTCGAAAGCGCCCGTCCGCTCAAGTCCATCTATTCGCCGACCCATGCCGTCGAAGTCCGTCGGCACGGCGATTTCAAGGCCACCGTCGGTTTCGAGAGCAAGGATGTGAAGCCGGACACCGACTTCCACCTGTTTTACGCCCTCGAACCCGGCGAGCTCGGCGCGAGCCTCTTAACCTACCGGCCCGAGGGTGAGGACGGCTTCTTCCTGCTCCTCGCCTCGCCGGCGGTTGAGATTCCGGGCGAGAAAATCCTGCCCAAGGATGTGGTCTTCGTGCAGGACGTCTCCGGCTCAATGGCCGGGTCGAAACTCGAGCAGGCGAAGAAGGCCCTGCAGTTCTGCGTGGCCTCGCTCAACGACGACGACCGTTTCGACATCATCCGTTTCGCCACAGAGAGCGACGCCTTGTTCGGTCATTTGGCACCCGCCAACCGCGACCACCGCGATCGCGCGACCCGGTTTATTGGTGAACTCCGCGCCCTGGGTGGCACTGCCATTCACGACGCCCTCCAGCGCGCGCTCGCCGCCCGCTCCGCGGCCGGCGACCGTCCTTTCCTCATCATCTTTCTGACCGACGGTCTGCCCACGGTGGGCACCACCGATACCGACGCGATTGTGAGCGCGGTTACGCAGGCCGGCCAGGGGCGGACCCGCATCTTCTGCTTCGGCATCGGCCATGACGTGAACACTCACCTGCTGGACCGGATCACCGAAACCACGCGGGCCACGAGCGCCTATGTGCTCCCCGAGGAGGACCTGGAAGTGAAGGTCTCGACCTTCTTCAGCAAGATTAAAGACCCGGTGCTGGCGAATCCCCGCCTCGAGTTCCCCGAGGGGCTGCGCGTCGCCAGCCAGTACCCGTCGCCCTTGCCCGATCTGTTCAAGGGCGAACAACTGCTGGTGGTCGGCCGCTACCGCGGTCAGGGCGCGGGGCGGTTGGCGGTGAGCGGCGAGCTCCGCCAACAGACCCGGCGCTTCGAGTTCCCGGTCGAGTTCGCGCGCACCGCGACCGAGCACGACTTCATTCCCCGCCTCTGGGCCACCCGGCGCATTGGCCACTTGCTCGACGAGATCCGCCTGCGCGGGGAGAACAAGGAACTCAAGGACGAGGTGGTCGAGCTGGCGCGCAAGTACGGGCTGGTGACGCCGTACACCGCCTACCTCATTCTCGAGGACGAACGGGCCCGCGGCGTGCCGCTCGCCCGCCAGTCCCTGCCGCAGTTCGCCACCAATGCCGCCGCGCTCCAGGTCACCGAGGCGGCCTACGCCGGGCTCAAACGCGATCTTTCCGGACCGTCCGCCATCGCGGCGGCGCGGTATGGGCTGGTCAACCGCAATGCTCAGCAACCGGATGCCGCGCTGGCCGCCGGTCGGCGCGAGGCCGCTTCCGCGCTGACCGCCCCGGTGCCCACGTCAGCCGGCGCCCGCGGCGGGTTGAACCCAGCGCGCCCGGCTGTTCCGCCGGCGTCCCCGGCGCTGGCGGCCGAGATTCTCCGCTACGGCCAGGAAAGCCGCTTCGTGAACGGCCGCACGTTCTTCCGCAACGGCGGGCAATGGTTGGACTCGGAAATCCAGCGTTGGCCGCAGGCCGAACCGCAGCGCATTCAGTTCGGCTCGCCGGAGTACTTTGCCTTGCACGCGCGGGAGCCGCGGGCTCGTCCCTGGCTGGCGTTAGGGTCCAGCGTCCTGTTTGTCCTCGACGGCCGGGTGTACGAAATCCACGACTGAGGCACCGGGCTGGGGGGGCGGCCCGCGAGCCCGCTGCGTCTCGCTCGGGGCGTCGCCCAAGCAAAAGGAGCTCCGGAGCGCTCCTTTGCGAATTCTCGACTGTGTCCGGTCGGTTACGGCTGGTAGCCCGGACCGTTGAGCAGTTCGTTGGGCCGCGGGTAAAGCTTGGCGTTCCGGAAATCGAGGAACTTCTTCATTTTGATGAAGTACGCCGTGCCGCCCACGGTGCCGACGAGCGCCCCACCGCCCTTGCTGTTCTCCGGCCCGCTGTAACTGGTGGAACCGGCATGGCGCTGCGACACGATTTCGCCAGCCGTTTCCGGATTGTTGCCGGCGTCGTTGAAGTAGAACCCGTCGGTTTCATTCTGCTCCCACATCATGATGTCCGTGGGGAGGAAATCCGTGGTCTTGTAGGTCTTGCCGTTCAACTGAGCCGCCTTGGGCCCTACGTACCCGCCGATCGTGCCATTCCAACAATACGAGGTGATCTTCACGTAGCGGGCCCGCCACCAATCGCGGTAGGGCTTGATGCCCCGGGTCGCCACATCCTTCGGACACCACATGACCTGATGCGTGCTGAGGAACGGCCCGAGCTGGCCAATCTTGAAGAATCGAATTTGGTTGGTGAAGGCCGGGCCGGTCTCCAACTGGCCGGCGGCAGAGGGGATGTAAGCCGGGCCGCCCGGGATTCGGCCCAAGTTGGCGACAGCGTAGGCCCAACCGTCCGGCCCGCCGTTGGCTGATCCGTCCACCGAGCCCCAGGTGGGATGGGCCATGCGGTCGGTGTTGTCGCCTGCGTACATGGCATTCGCGAGCAGGATTTGTTTGACGTTGCTGATGTCCGCGGTGGCTTGGGCGCGATCCTTGGCGCGGCTCAAGGCCGGCAGGAGCATGCCCGCGAGAATCGCGATGATGGCGATTACCACCAGCAGTTCGATCAGGGTAAATCCTGCCGCTCGCTGGCTCGCCGTCTTGGATAGAGTCGTGTTCATAAATGACTTCGGTTGCTGTTGGCTGCTGACGGCGAGGGATGTTATCCGATCCCCGCGGACTGGCAAGTGTGCTTTTCACCCCACAGACCCGGGGAATCCGCTTTGACCGATCCTGCCCGGCTGTCCACGCTGGGCCCCGGTGAAATTGCCCATGAACCCAGACCTGCGCCCGGTTCGCTTGGCTACCCTCAAGAGCCCCGCCGCCTTTCGCGCCCTCGCCGCCTCGCTCGGTCTCGATCTGCCCTGCGACGATGCCATCCAGGTCGGTCCGGCTTCCCCGCTGGCCCAGCCGTGGACCGGCGTGGCGGTGAACGGCAGGCGCCCCGGCAACCGATGGACCATTCAACCGATGGAAGGGTGGGACGCCTCGCCCGCCGGAGGGGTGACGCCGGAGGTGCGCCGACGCTGGCGCCGCTTCGGCGAAAGCGGCGCCAAGGTGATCTTTGGAGGCGAGGCGATAGCCGTGCGCCCCGACGGGCGTGCCAATCCGCGGCAACTGGTGATCAGTGAAGCGACCCTGACCGAGCTGGCCGGCCTGCGCGACGAGTTGCTGGCCGCGCACCGGGAGCGCTTTGGACACACGGACGACCTGGTGATCGGTTTTCAGCTCACCCACTCGGGGCGCTTCTGCCGACCCACAGAACGGACCCTTCCGGAACCGCGGGTTGCTTTCCGCCATCCCCTGCTGGACGGGCGCTTCGGCGTGACGAGCGATGCCCAGGTGTTTACCGACGACGAACTTCCCCGGCTGGTCGAGGCTTATGTAGCAGCGGCCGATGTGGCCAGGCGGGCCGGGGCTGACTTCGTGGACATCAAACACTGCCACGGTTACCTGTTGCACGAGTTCCTCGGCGCCCACACCCGGCCGGGGCCGTACGGCGGTTCGTTCGAGAACCGTACGCGCCTGCTACGGCAGATCGTCGCTGGCATTCGTGGCTCCGGGAATCCGATTGACCTGGCGGTCCGCTTGAGTGCCTTCGATTTTGTGCCGTTCCGCCCCGACCCCGCCCGCTCGGCGCCGGGCAAACCCGGCCCCGGTGTGCCGGAGGACTTCTCCGGCTGTCTGCCGTACCGATTCGGCTTCGGCGTGAACTCGCGGAATCCGGTCGCACCGGACCTGACCGAGACGTTTCAGTTTGTGGATCTTTGCCTCGAGCTGGGTGTCAAAGTGCTCAACCTGAGCGCCGGCTCGCCCTACTACAACCCGCACATCCAACGGCCCGCCCTGTTCCCACCCAGTGACGGTTACCAGCCGCCGGAGGATCCGCTGGTTGGGGTGGCTCGGCAGATTCACGTTGTGCGGCGGGTAGTCGAGCACCTGGCTACCCGGCGGGCCGCTGGGAGACAGGTCCCGTTGGTCATCGGCTCGGCCTTTTCCTACCTCCAGGAATTTCTGCCCCTGGTCGCGCAGGCGGTGCTGCGGGCTGGCTGGGTGGACTCGATCGGTCTCGGCCGCGCCGTGTTGAGCTACCCGGCGATGCTGGCCGACGCCGTCACCCTCGGGCGCATGGATACCCGGCAGATCTGCCGGACGTTCAGCGACTGCACCACCGCCCCGCGGAACGGTCTGGTCAGTGGCTGTTACCCGTTGGACTCCTACTACGCCGAGCGCCCCGAGGCCCAGCAATTGAAGGACCTCAAACGCGCTTCTCGTCACCCCTCGACCGGCCCCGGCTGAGGATCGCCTCAGTACTTTTTGCTGAAACGAACCTTCTCCTCTGGCGCCGGCGCGGGCTCTGGGCTGGCCGCGCCTGCTGGCGGATTCGCGCCGGGCGTCGTCCCCGACGCTTCCTTTGGCCCGGCCGCCGGCGGCGCCGGCTCTTGGACCGCCTGGGCAAAAGCCATCCGGGCGGACATCAGGCTCTGCTTCAGGAACTCCGTCTCGTCTGCTGTCAGATTGCCGCGCGTCTTGACCTCGAGCATTTCCAGGGTGTCCACGAAGGCGCTCGCGGCATCGAGGTCTCGTTCCACCGGTTGCCCCTCGGGCCCCGGCAACCGGCCCATGAACATCAGGGCCATGTTGACGTGCTGCAGCACCAGGCCGGCGAAAAGGGCGGACTGGCGGCGGGCCGGGTCGGTCAAATCGGCTTCGGTAGGCGGCATCGGTGTCATGACTGTTTCTGGCGTTGGCGGCTGATTTCTTCGCGGAGGAACCGGATGAGGTGGCGCAGGCGTTCCTCCAGGCTCCGGGTCTCGAGAATGAGCTGCCGCTCTCGCACGCCCGGGACCAGCGTCGCGGAGACCAAATCCACGAGTTGTTCGGGGCTGTCCTGGCGGGCGAGTTGTTTCAAGACGTGGCGGAACGCCTCCACCGCCGGTGCATCCTTGCCGTCTCCCGGGTCTTCGGCCAGGCCGGGAATCGGCGGCGCGGCGTGCCCTTGAAAGCCGAGCGCCAGGCGTTCGCCCACCAACTCGAGCACCTTGCCCGCCAGCGCGTCGGCTTCGACGCTGGGTTCACGGGTCGCGGACAACGGCTCGATCACGTGGCGCCGGTAGGGTCGGGTCTGCACCGCCTTGCCCAGTTCGGCCCGGGCCAGGCCCTGAAGCACGAGGTGGGAGGTGCCGTCATCGTGGGTCACACAGGCCCGAATCAGGCCGACGCCGGCGACGCGGGCGGGGACTTCGCTGACCCGGTCGGTCCGCCGCATTGCGACTGCGAACATGCGCTCGCCCGCCAGGGCGTCCCGCAGCATCCGCCGGTACCGGGGTTCGAAGATGTAGAGCGGCAACATGGCCTGCGGAAACAGGATCACGTTGGAGAGGGTCATCACCGGCACCTCGATTGGTAACTGCATGAAAAGATTGTAGGCTTCGTCCGGTTGGTTGCAAGATGACGGGCGTTACCGGAACACACCATTGCCGATTGGAAGCCTTATGAACTCCAAGTTACCTGTTGTCATTCTCCTAGTGCTGGCCGTGGCCTTGGGCGCCGCGCTCTTGCTGCAGCACCGGCAAGCCAACGCCGATAAAACCGCCGCCGCCGCCGAACGTGAGCGCATCACCAAGATGCTGACCGAGGAAAAGAACGCCATCCAGGCCTTGCTGGCGGACTCCACCGCGGCCGCCGAGTCTCTCAAAACCGATCTTGCAGCGAAGACCGACGCCCTCCGGGCGGCCACCAGCCAGCTCGGCGAAGCCAAAACGGCCCTCGCCCAGGCCCAAACCGAATTGAAAAACCTCCAGGATCAGCTCACCGCCAGCCAGGCCGCGGTCGCCGAACGCGACGCCCGCATCAAGGACCTGACCGCTTCCCGCGATGAACTCGAGCAAGACGCCGCCGACCTCAAGGCCGCCATCGCCGAGCGCGACGCCCAGATTGCCGAGACCCGCCGCCAGTTGGCCGCCGCCGGCAGTGATCGCGAGTTCCTGCTCAAGGAACTCCGCCGCCTCCAGAGTGAGCGCGGCGAGCTCGAACGCCAGTTCAACGACCTCGCCAGCCTCAAGGAGCAAATGCGCAAACTGAAGGAGCAATACGCGGTCACCAAGCGTCTCGAGTGGTCACGGCGAGGCCTCGCCGACCTCAACCAGCGCAAAGGCGGCGAAATTCTTCAACGTGGCTTCGCGGTGCCGACCGTGGTGTACACCAACAACCCGGACCTGAACGTCGAGGTGCGTCGGGACGCTCCCGCCGTCATCCTACCGCCGCCGTCCGAGTAGTCGTCTGATTTACCCGCGATCCGGGTCGCCGCCGGCGTTTTGAGTCACCCCGGCGGCACTTGGCGGTTTCGCGCCGTTACTCGAGGCGCGCCCGGATGGCGGCCACCTGTTCCGCATAGTGCTTGGGGTTACTGATCCGATGGGCTTCCTCAAACACCTGATCGCCTGGCGAGCGCACCTTCTCCGCCCGTAATTCGACCCGCTGTTCGGTTTCTGAGACCGGCATGATTCGAATGCGGACCCGCTCCCACACGCCCCCGGAGACCAGCCCGCCGTAGATGGCCTGATCCATCTGTCCACTCCGGCGTAGAAACTCCAGGTCTTGTTTATCGGCCCGCTTCAACTCGAAGCCGGCCTGCTCAAACACCTTGAGAACCGCCGCCCCCACGTCTGCCGCCTGCCTGTCGGGGAAGCTCATGGTTACCAAGGGCTGGTCCCCGGCCCCAGGGCTTCTGGAGGCGCAGCCGGTTGCCCACAGGAGTGTCAGCGCCAGCCATCCGACAAGGAGGGCCGCCAACCGTCCCGGCTGCGTCGTTTCTGGCCGTGTCGGCGCGCCGTGCGTTGCGCTGGTGGGGCCTTCGCGCAGGCCGGAGTTTGATGGCGTCATCGGTTGAGATGCTGCAGGCTCTCCCGCTTGCGGCGCAAGTCTTGGCCTGCAACCGCAGCGCTTGCCATCCCCTCCGGCCCGCTCACGCCGCCAGGGCCATCCAGGCGCGGCTCTTTTCGCGCACCGCCGCTTGCCTCGCGAGGTAGCGCCGGGCCGCCTCGGTCTTTTCGTTGAGCAACTCGGGCAGCACGAGGAGCGGATACTTGGTCAGCGAAGCCACCGCGGCCGCTTCCGTCGCCGCGCGACTCAAGAGTTCGCCGCCGGTGGAGTCCATCATCCGGGCCAACTGGTCCCGCAGCAGCTTTTGCTTCAACCGCTCCAGCGCCGCCGCTTGCGCGGCCCTGGCCCGGGTTCGGACCGCGTCGCGCTGCTTGCTGCTTCCTGTGGTCAGTCTTCCTTGTCCGGAAATCATCGTTCTCATGTTGCGTCCTTTCAGTTGGTTGGCTGCCGGGTTCGCCCAGCAAAAAACCCACGCCGCTCTGGCGACCGTGGGTGCTCTTTCCGATGGCCGGCTGTTTAGCCGTCCTTTATGGCCCCCCGGGACTAGCCGCTTGTGTCCCGTCTCTGGACCGCACCCACGCCGCTGGCGCCGAGAGCTTTAATTTCTACCTTTTGGACATCTTCCATCCTTTTCGCCGCCAAGGAAGCCTCATTAGGTCGTTTGTCAAATCCGCGCCGGCGGCTACGCTGCTCCCGGTGGCTGCGATCTATCTCGATCACAATGCAACGACCCCGCTGGCACCGGAGGTCCACGCCGCGATGTTGCCGTATCTCGGCCCCGAGTTTGGCAATCCGTCCAGCATCCACTTTCGTGGCCGGGCCGCCCGCGTCGCCGTGGACCACGCCCGAGCGGATCTGGCCTCGGTGCTGGGTTGCCGGCCGGCGGAAATCATCTTCACCTCCGGCGGAACGGAGAGTTGCAACCTCGCGGTTCTGGGCGCTGCCCTGGCCGGCTGGCCGCAACGCAACCACCTGGTTGTTTCCGCGATCGAGCATCCGGCGGTTCTGAGGCCCGCGCGCTGGTTGAGCAGGCGGTGGGGCTTCTCGGTCACGGTGTGTCCCGTGGACTCTGCCGGGCGAGTCCGGCTCGACCGGCTGGCCGACTCGCTGTCCGCCCAAACCGCGTTGGTCTCGATCATGGCCGCCAATAACGAGGTCGGGACCATCCAGCCGTTCGCCGAGATTAGTCGGCTGTGCGCCGACGCTGGTATCCCCTTCCACTCCGACGCCTCGCAATGGTTCGGCAAACTGCCCTTGCCCAGCCTGCCCCTTTTCGGTGCCAGCTTGATCACCCTCTGCGCCCACAAGTTCGGCGGGCCCAAGGGTGCTGGCGCCCTGGTGGTCCGCTCCGGCACCCGCTTGGAGCCGCTGATTACCGGCGGTTCCCAAGAAGGCGAGCGTCGGGCCGGGACCGAAAACGTCGCGGCGATTGTCGGCCTGGCGGCTGCGGCCAAAGGCTTCATCCCTAACCCGTTGGCTGCCCGCCCGGCACTGACTCCGCCGGCTGAGACCCTCCGTGCAGCCTGTGCTGACATGCCGGGCGTCCGACTCTGGTCACCTCCAGGCGAGGTCCTTCCCAACACCGTGGCCCTTTCGGTCGCCGCCGCCGACTCGCTGACTCTACTGGCAGCGCTGGACCTCGCCGGCGTCTGCGCCTCGAGCGGCTCCGCTTGTTCGGTGGGTTCCTTGGAGCCTTCCCATGTCCTCCTCGCGATGGGAGCCACGGCGGCCGAGGCCCGCTCTTTGGTTCGCTTCAGCCTCGGGCGAGACACCACTTGGGACGATGCCTCGCGCGCCGCCTCCATCCTCGGCGCGGTCATCAACACGGTGAGCAACGCCTGAACAGTCTAGTGACCCCTGTGGACAACCTCCGAACAAGTGGCCCCAGTTAACAACTCGATCCCCGGAAGCCGATCGCGCCGGTTTTATTCACACGCCGCTACCGGCCTAAGTCCCTGAGCCAACCTTGACAGCAACGATGCCCCCGCTTATCCACCGCCCATAATACGGTTGTTTCTTCCCCAACCATTCGGTACTACTAACGGCCCATGAAGCTGACCATCGCCAAGGATCAACTGAGCCTCGGTTTGCAGTCCGTGCAGAACATCGTCGGCAGCCGGACGACCCTGCCCATTCTCTCGAATGTCCTGTTGCGGGCGGCCGAAAACCGCGTTGAGCTGACCGCGACCGATTTGGATGTGACCATTTCGTGTGTGGTCGAGGCGCAGGTCAGCAAGCCGGGCGCTACGACCCTGCCGGTCAAGAAGCTCTTCAACATTGTGCGCGAACTGGGCGTCCCGGAGGCGGACCTCGAGGTTGACGACAAGAACTCGTGCGCCCTCCGAGCCGGCGCTTCGTTCTTTCGGATCAACGGCCTGCCGGCGGAGGATTTCCCGCCCATGCCCAATCTGGCGGATCGGAAAAAGGTCACGTTGCCGCAGGATAAGCTGCGGGGGATGCTCCGGCGGACGGCTTTCGCGGTGAGCACGGATGAAACCCGCTATGTGCTGAACGGGATTTTCATGAGCTTCAAAGACCACAAGGCGACCATGGTGGCAACCGATGGCCGCCGGTTGGCTCTGACCGACGAGGAGGTGGATGTGGCCGGCGAGTGCCAGGGCGAGTTCATCATGCCCAGCAAGGCCATCACCGAATTGACGCGCTTGCTGCAGGAAAAGGGCGAGGCGGAGATCAGGTTCTCCGATAACCAAGCGGCCATCCGGCTGCGCGGCGAGGGCGCGGCTCCGGTTTCCTTGGTGACCAAACTGGTCGAGGGCTCCTACCCGAATTACCGGCAGGTCATTCCGGCCGAGAGTCGTGAGCGGATCACCCTGGTGCGGGAGGAGTTCCTGCAGGCCTTGCGCCGGGCGGAGATCATGACCAGCGATAAGAGCAACTCGGTCAAACTGGCTTTCGGCAAAAATTCCCTCGCTGTCACCGCTAACACGCCCGAGGTAGGCGAGGCGCGGGAGACGCTGGCCATCAACTACAAGGGCCGCGAGATAGCGGTGGCTTTCAATCCCACCTATGTGCTGGATGCGCTGAAGGCGCTGGAAGCCGACGAGGTGTTCTTCGAACTGACCGACGAGCTGAGCCCGGGAGTTTTGAAGATCAACGGCCCCTTCCTCTACGTGATCATGCCGATGCGGATGAATTGACCCGCCAATTCACGGCGGTGTCAAAAAGTGCCAGCACGTTGGCCGGAGGGACGTTGGCCTGGACGTTGTGGACCGGGGCGCAGACGTAGCCCGACCCGGGCGCCAGGGCGGCCAGGTTGGCTGCTGTCTCAGCGGCGACATCGGCGGGTGAGCCAGAGCCCAAAGTGCCTTGCGAGTCGCAGGTGCCTCCCCAAAAAACCAGCCGGTGGCCGAACTCCGCCTTGAGTCGTCGCGGGTCCATGCCGGCGGCGGTGGTTTGAACCGGGTTCAGAATATCCACACCCATCTCGATGATGGACGGCAGGAGCGGGTACAGGGCGCCGTCTGAATGGAGCATGACCTTCCACGAGGTCCGCTGATGGATCCAGTCGAGACCGCGCCGGTAAGCCGGCAGCACCAGCTCGCGAAACGCGCGGACCGAGAGAAACGGCGCCCGCTGGGTGCCGAAGTCGTCAGCGATTTGGAGGATCTGGACGCGGTCCCCGACCGCCCCGTGGAGGGCTTCGAGATTTTCCAGCCACACGTCGGTCAGTTTGCGGTACAGGTGCTGCACGTAGCCGGGCTCGGAGGCGAAGGTAACCATCCACGAGTCAAAGCCGCCCTGGCCAAGGCCGTAGAACAACTCGTAGGGCGGACCCAGCGGGACGATCACCGCTTTGTCGGTGCTCGAGCACAACCGGTCGGCTTCGGCCGCCAGGTGAGCCAGGTCCGCCGACGAAAGCCGCGGCGGCTCCCAGCCATCGAGGTCCGGGTGAGTGGCACCGGGATAGGCTTCAAGGCGATCGAAGTAGAAACCGCCTTCCGGCATCACGGCGAGGGTAGCGCCGTCCCGTTCGATGATCAGGGACCCATCGGCTGCGCGCCGAGGATGGAAATCTCCGGGAACCTCCGCCTCGAGCTCGGGGCTGAATCGGAAGCGCTGCCAACGCTCGTTCCGAATTCCGAACGCCACCGCGGGGCGATAAAGCGGCAGGCAATCTGCACCGACGCGTGCAGCCACCGCCGGCTCGATTTCAGCCAGCATTTGAAAGAGATCGAAAACGCGCACCGGCCGCGCGGTATCCGCTCCCAAATGCTCGCGCAGCCGCCGGTAAGCCAGCGCAGCAATGCCGCTTTGGCGGGTGCCCCCGAAGTCCACCGGCAGCCGATCAACGGGCTCGTGGTTAATGGCAGCCAAGATGCGTTCGCGGGAAGTCATGGCGACGGGAGCGCTGAAGGAGAGTGCGCGCGGGGCTAAAGCCCACTCGCAGCCTCGATAAAACTGGTGGGGAGCGAAAACCGGCGGCCCAGCAATTCGGCCAGGGCACGGACCCCGAACGTCTCGGTCGCGTAGTGTCCGGCGTACAGGACGTTGACCCGCAGCTCCTGCGAAAGCGCGTAGGTCCAGTGCGGGCCTTCACCGGTGATGAAGGTGTCCACGCCAGCTTGGGCGGCCCGCGCCAGATCCTCGCCAGCGCCGCCGCAACAGATCCCGATCCGCCGACAAACTTCTGGTCCCGAAGGCAGAACTGTCACGGATCCGCCCCCGACCGCCGCCCGCAAGCGCGCCGCCAGCGCCGGCCGCGCGAGTCGCGTGACCGCCAGGCGACCAATCGCGGTTCCGTGGACTTCGAGAAACGGAGAGGTCCGCGCGAAACCCAACGCGCGGGCCAGCAGGACGTTGTTCCCCAGGCGCGGATGGGCATCCAGTGGCAGGTGGGCGCTGTAAACCGCGAGGTTGTGATCCAGCAGCCGCCGCAGGAGTTGGTAATTGACGCCGGTCCACGGCACCCGGCGGGTCCAGAACAAACCGTGGTGGACCAGCAGGAAATCGGCGCGCTGCCGGATCGCGAGTTCGACCGTCTCGAGACTGGCGTCCACAGCCGCCGCCAAGCGGCTCACCTGGCCACGGTTCTCCACCTGCAACCCATTGACCGCGCCGTCCCAGTCCTTGAAGGCTGCGGGTCGGAGCACGCGGTCGCAGGCAGAAACCAGGGATTGCAACGTCGCAGCAGGCACGTGGCGATGGAAGCAAACGGGCGGGGCAAGGCAAGCCGGCCGGCGACATCGGGACTTGACCAGCGATGCCGGGCGGCCGCCAACAATCAGGCATGAACTGTCCCAAATGCGACCAGCAGAGCCTCGTCAGCCGCGACGTGCGGGGAATTCAGGTGGACCAATGCGAGCAATGCGGCGGAGTGTGGTGTGACCCCACCGAATTGCCGAAACTCCTCGCCCTGGGCTCCGCAGAGGCCGGACAGGTGGCCCGCGGCCGCCCGGATGCCGGGGTCAGCTCGCGAGCCGGCAAGTGTCCGCGGGACGGTCGCCCGATGATCCGCGTCGCGAGCGCGAAGAAGCGGGAAGTCATCCTCGAGACGTGCCCGGAATGTCGCGGCGTTTGGCTGGACGGCGGCGAATTGAAGCTCTTGCTCCGAGCCTGACCCTGGGTCGCAAGAAGCCGGGACCCCGCCGGCTACCACTTTCGCGTTCGGGGGAAGCTTGTGGGCGAGAGACGGCCGGGATTAGGCTCCGCGCCGATGACAGCCCGCGCCATCGCCGCCACCGCTCGCTCTCTGAGTCTCCTCGTTGTCACGGCCCTGGGCAGTGATGTCGCTGGCGGCTTGCCGAACCGCGAGCTGGATCTTCACTTGGCTGCGCCCATCAAGACCTGGGACGAAGCCGTGCCGCTGGGCAACGGCGCGATGGGCGTGCTGCTCTGGGGTGAGACCAATTTGATCCGGCTCTCGCTGGATCGCGGCGATCTTTGGGACGAGCGACCAGCGAAACGCTTCACCGAGGTGCGCGACCGCTTCAACTGGCGCTCCATGCAACAGATGGTTGCCGAGAACCGGATGAGCGAGTTCAACGACGTGTTCGACTCGAACTACGACTACCATGGTCCACCGACCAAATTACCGGCCGGGCGGGTCGAAATCCTGCTCGACGCGACCCAGGCGGTGGAGACCTTCGAGTTGAACCTGGGCACCGCCGAGGGCAGCGCCCGGCTTGGGGGCGGGAACGAGCTGCGGGCGTTCGTCAGCGCGGCCAGGGTCACCGAGCCGGTGGCGTTGGTCCGCATCAGCGGCCCTTCGCTGCGCGAGGTGCGGGTGAAGTCGCCGGAATCGGTCAAGAAACTCGGGTACCCCCCGCCGACCACGGGCGAGGCGGAACGGTTGCGATGGTTCGAGCAGGAGGCGGCCGACGGTTTCGGTTACGCGGTGTGCGTTGGTTGGCGGCGCGACGGTGAAGTCAATGAACTGGCCGTGAGCGTCGCGACGCGGCGCGAGGGAAAGAGTCCGGCGGCGGTGGCCCGCAGGCGGGTGGAGGAAGCGTTGAAGGCCGGTTACACAGCGCGACGCCAGCCCCACGCCGAGTGGTGGGCGAGGATTTGGTCGCGGTCGAGCGTCAGCCTGCCGGAGGCGCATTTACTGCGACATTATTACCTGGTGCGGTACATCTATGGCGCCGCCTCGCGGCGCCGCGCGCCCCCCATGCCGTTGCAAGGGGTGTGGACGGCGGACGCCGGCGAGCTCCCGCCCTGGAAGGGGGATTACCACAACGATCTGAACACCCAGATGACGTATCTTGCCTACCGCGCGTCCGGGGATTTCGAGGAGGGCGCCACGTTCCTGGATTACCTGTGGAACCTGCTGCCGACCTTCCGGCAGTTTGCCCGGGATTTCTATCGGGCGCCCGGTGCGGCGGTGCCCGGGGTGATGAGCCTGGCGGGCCAGCCGCTGGGAGGCTGGGGCCAGTACAGCCTGTCGCCGACGATGGGCGCTTGGAACGCCCACCTGTTCTATCTCCACTGGCGCCACACCGCGGACCAGACCTTCCTGCGGGACCGCGCCTACCCTTTCAGCCGCGAAATCGGCGAGTGCCTGCGGGCGCTGCTTCAGCCGGACACCAACGGAGTGTGGGTGTTGCCGCTCTCGAGTTCGCCCGAGATCTTCGACAACACCCGCCGGGCGTTCCTCCAGCCCAACAGCAACTACGACCTCGCCAGCCTGAAAATGCTGTTCCTGGCGCTGGCTGAAATGGCCGAAACGCTAGGTGAACCGGACGAAGCCCGCGAATGGCGGGCGTTGGACCGGCGCTTGGGCGGCTGGCATCTGGCCGAAGACGGCACGCTGTTGCTCGATGCCCGGACGCCGCTGCCGGACAGCCACCGGCACCTATCGAACCTGATGCCCATCCACCCGTTTAACCTCATTACCGTGGACGGCGGAGAAACGGACCGCCGCGTGATCGCGGCCAGCCTCAAGGACTGGGACGCCAAGGGAACCCGCGCCTGGTGCGGCTACAGCTTTTCGTGGATGGCCTGTCTCCGGGCCCGGGTCGGCGATGCCGAGGGCGCGCTGCGCAACCTCGACATCTACGCCCGCGCCTTTCTGCTCCGAAACGGCTTCCACGCCAACGGAGATCAAACCGGGTCCGGCTTCAGCAGCTTCACCTATCGCCCCTTCACGCTGGAGGGCAACTTCCTGGGCATGGAGGCTGTTCACGAAATGCTGCTGCAAAGCTGGGCGACGGAAATCGGCGGTGGCGCCCAAGCGAGCGGCGGCGAACCCCTCCGGTGGACCGGGGGGCCGATTCGGATTTTCCCGGCGACACCGTGGCGCTGGCATGACGCCGCGTTCACCAACCTTCGGGCCGAAGGCGGGCATCGGGTCTCGGCCCGTCGCGAAAACAACGCCACCACCTGGTTCCGCATTGTCGCCGGCAGCGATGGTGTTCTGCGCATCCGCGACAACTTCGACGGTCGAACGCCGGACTGGAAGGGCCCGACGCCGACCAAGGTCCGCGAGAACTTCATGGTGCCGGTGAGGCGGGGTGACGTCGTGGAGGCGACGTTCCCCAGGCCCGGCGCCCGGCCGCCGCCGCCGGCCAACGTGGCCACGCCGGTCGTGGCGGCCGGCCCGGGCGGTGGCCCACCATGAACCGACCGGCCGCGCTGGCTGAGGCGGGTGGGATCGGATAAAGAACCCGGTATCGCGCGGCAAAAAAGGGGCCGGCGTGCGGGCGCGCGAGCATTGCCAAAGCCGGCCTGCCTGATAGGCTGAACGTTCCGTTGACCCGGAAGCCACCGCGCCGGCATGGCCGAGTACAAGGTCCAGTTTGAAGTCTTTGAAGGTCCGCTCGACCTCCTGCTTTACCTCGTGAAGAAGGAGGAGGTGGAGATTTACCAAATCAACCTGACCCGGCTCGCGACGCAGTTCATCGAGTATGTGGAGTTGATGCGGGAACTGGACCTGGACATCGCCGGCGAGTTCCTGGTGATGGCCTCGACGCTCATGTACATCAAGAGCCGGGAGTTGTTGCCCGTCGAGCAGCGCGAGAACGCCGGCGCGGAGGAGGACGAGGGCGAAGACCCGCGGTGGGAGCTGATCCGCAAGCTGGTCGAGTACAAGAAATTCAAGGACGCCGCCGCCGAGTTGCAGCGCCTGGAGCTGCGGCAGGAGCAGGTCTTCCCGCGCCAGCCGGGGAAGCCGGAGTTTGAGACAGCCCCGCCGCGGACCGAAGTCTCGCTGTTCGATCTGGTCGGCGCCGTCAGCGCGATCCTCAAGCGATTCCAGTCCCGCGAGGACACGCGAGAAATCCTCGAGGACCAATGGTCGGTCAGTGACAAGATCGAGTTTGTCCGCGAGACCCTGCTCCGCCGCGGCCGGGTGCGGTTTTCCGAGTTGTTCGCCGCCACGACCAGCCGCACGGAGGTCGTGGTCACCTTTCTGGCCCTGTTGGAGCTCGTCCGCTTGAAGGTCCTCGTCGCCGCCCAGTCGGAGGCCTTCGGGGAGATTGATCTGAGTCTCGCCCCGGCCGGCGGGCCGGAGCCGTCGCCGGAGGCCACCGCCGAAGTGCCCGCGGCCACGACCGATCGCAACCCGGCCCAGCCGGTTGGCGCGGTGGCCGCGCCGCCGTCGCCCGCATGATCGAGCTAAAATCCATCCTGGAAGCGCTGCTCTTCACCTCGCAGAAGCCGCTGACGCCGGCGGAGTTGAAGGGGGTCCTGGTTGGCGCCGCTGAGCAACACGACGACCCGGTGGTGAAGTCGTTTCGCAAAACCAGGGTCGAGACGATCGAGGCCGCGCTCGGCGAACTGGCCGGTGAGCACGAGGCGGCTGGTCGCACCTACCGGTTGGCCTGTGTCGCCGGCGCGTGGCAGTTCGTCACCCAGCCGGATTTCAGTCCGTGGGTGCGGGTGCTGGCCGGAGAACGCGCGCGCCCGGCGCGCCTGACCGCCGCCGCCCTCGAGACGCTGACCATCATTGCCTATCGCCAGCCGGTCACGCGGGCGGAAGTTGAGCAGATTCGCGGCGTGTCGGTGGACGGCGTGATGCAAACTCTGCTGGAGCGAAACCTGGTCGAGCCCGTTGGCCGCGCGGAGGTGGTCGGCCGGCCGCTGCAGTACGGTACGACCCGCACTTTCCTTGAATACTTCGGGCTGCGCCGGCTCGAGGACCTGCCGGCCGCCGATGAACTCCGCCGCATTCCGGTCGAGCGCCCGGCCAGTTTGCTGACCGTGGACCCGGGCCTGGCGACCGCGCCGCCGGAGCAATTGGCGACGTCGTCGGCCGCTGGTGACGCCTCACCCGAGAACGCGGGTCCGGAGTCAACCGGCCCCGCGGAGATGGCGACGGAGCCCGCGGAACCGACCTCGCCGGCGCCGACCAACGAACCCGCGGACCCGCCACGCGCCGGAACCGACGGCGCGGCGTGAGAGTTTCCATGAGCATCCTCGAACACCGGAAGGCGATTGACCGGATAGACCACCAAATCATCCGGCTCCTCAACGAACGGACCGAGCGGGCGCTGAAGATCGGCGCGATCAAGCTCAAGCAGGGCGAGGAGATCTATGCCCCGCACCGGGAACGAGCCGTCCTCAACCGGGTATCGCGCATGAACCGGGGCCCCTTGCCCGACGAGGCGGTGCGCGCGATCTACCGCGAGATCATGTCCAGCGCTCTGGCGGTCGAGAAGCCGATGACCATCGCCTACCTGGGCCCGGAGGCCACCTTCACCCACCAGGCGGCACTGCAACGTTTCGGCAGCAGCCTCCGCTACATGCCGCTCAAGACCATCGCCGAGGTCTTCACCGAGGTGGCCAAACGGCGCGCCGATTTCGGCGTGGTGCCGGTCGAGAATTCAACCGAGGGCGTGGTCACTCACACCCTGGACATGTTCATGGACAGCGAGCTGAAGATCGTCGCGCAGATCGTGATGCCCATCCAGCAATGCCTGATGAGCAAGGCCCGGCGCGGCCAGATCAAGCGGCTCTACATTCACCCGCAGTCCCTGGCCCAGAGCCGCGCGTGGTTGCAGCGCAACTTCCCGGACGTCGAGATCATCGAGACCTCCTCGAACGCCCGGTCGGCGGAACTGGCTGCCCGGGAGAAGGGCGCGGCCGCCGTCGCCGGCCTGCTCGCCGCCGAGAAGTACGGCCTGCCGGTGCTCGAGCACAACGTCCAGGATAATGCCGAAAACGCCACGCGCTTCCTGGTGCTCGGACGCCAGTCGCCGCCGCGCACCGGCCGCGACCGCACCAGCCTCATGTTCTGCATCGCCGACAAGCCCGGCGCCCTGCACGGGGCCATCGCGCCCTTTCGCCGGTATCGCATCAACATGACCAAGATCGAGTCGCGGCCCAGCAAACGGAAGGCCTGGCAGTACTACTTCTTCGTGGACTGCGACGGCCACGCCCAGGACCCGAAGGTCGCGCGCGCGCTCGAGGAGTTGAGCAAGCACTGCGTGTTCGTGAAGGTCCTGGGGTCCTACCCGATCACCGACCAGGCGTGACCGGCAATTGGCGACAACCGCGACGCGCGAAGGCCGGTCGTGACCCGGCCGGTGCCGGACCGCGGCCGGTCAGGTCGCACCTGAGCCAGGCCCGGACGGTGTTCGATCTGGAGCTGGCCGGCATCCGGGCGGTTCGGGCGCAACTCAACGCCAGCTTTGAGCGGGCGGTCGAGCTGACGGTCGAGGCCGTGCGGCAGCGGCGCAAGGTCGTGGTGGTCGGCATCGGCAAGTCCGGGCTGATCGGCCAGAAGATCGCCGCCACCCTCAGCAGCACGGGCTCGCCGGCGGTCGTGCTCAACCCGCTGGACGCCCTGCACGGCGACCTCGGAGTCCTGAGTGATGGCGACGTGGTGCTGGCGCTCAGTTACTCCGGCGAGTCCGAGGAACTGCTCAACCTCCTCCCCGCGTTGAAGCGCTTCTCGGTGCGCCTCATTGCCCTGACCGGTCAGCCCAAATCCACCCTCGCCCGCCACAGCGACGTGGTCCTCAACACGCGCGTGCCGAAAGAAGCCTGCCCGTTTAATCTGGCCCCGACCGCCAGCACGACGGCGATGCTCGTGCTGGGCGACGCGCTCGCCATGGCCGTGCTGCGCGCCCGGGGTTTCCGGCGCCAGGACTTCGCCGCCCGCCATCCGTCCGGCGCGATCGGGCGCGCCCTCTTGCTCCGCGTCGCGGACATCATGCGCACCGGGGAGCGGAACGCGGTCGCGCCGGCGGACCTGACCGTTAAGGAGGCGCTGCTGGTGATGACCCGCGCCAAGGCCGGCAGCGTGAGCGTGGTGGACCGGCGCGGAAAACTCGTCGGCGTGTTCACCGATGGTGACCTCCGTCGGCGGATGGCGGCCGATGACGGCGTCCTCTCCCGGCCGCTGAAAGCGGTCATGACGCGCCGGCCCATTTGCATTCGCGCGGATGCGCTGGCGGTCGAGGCGCTCAAGGTCTTCAACGAGCGCAACATTGACGACCTCATCGTGGTCAATGCGCGCCGCGAACCGGTCGGGCTGGTGGACTCTCAGGACTTGCCGCGCCTGAAGATGATGTAATAGCGTGCCGTGCGTGACAGCCGCGCGCACCTGCGACGAGCCCTCGCCGGCCATGACCACCGTTACCCCGTTCGCCCCGTTATGCATGTTTCCCGACTCATTGCCCTCCTGGCTGCCGCGGGCCTCACGGCCGCAGCCCTGACTCAATCCAACCCGGCCCCCGGCGTGCAAACCGCGCAGCAGTTTTCCCGGACGGTCACGCGGACCGTGACCCTCGACTATCTCCTCCACCTGCCCCGGGATTACACGCCCACGGGCGAGCGGCTGTGGCCGCTGCTGCTCTTCCTGCACGGGGCGGGCGAACGCGGCACCAACCTGGCGCTGGTGGCCACACACGGCCCGCCGAAGCTGGTCAAAAACCGTTCGGATTTCCCGTTCATTGTCGTCTCGCCGCAGTGTTCCGCCGGGCAAACGTGGGACAACGACGAGCTGCTGGCGCTGCTCACGGAGGTCATCGCGACGCACCGCGTGGACCCGTCGCGGGTGTATCTCACCGGCCTGAGCATGGGCGGCTACGGCACCTGGAGCCTCGGGCTGTCGCATCCGGAACAATTCGCCGCCATCGCCCCGATTTGCGGCGGCGGTGATATCCTCAAGGTCTTGCTGCCGGACCCGGCCCGGGCGGCCGCGCTCAAGAGTTTGCCGGTTTGGGCCTTCCATGGCGCGAAAGACCCGGTGGTCCCGCTCAGCGAATCCGAACGGATGGTGAACGCCCTACGCCGGGCGGGCGCCACGAACGTGCAGCTCACCGTCTATCCCGAGGCGCAACACGACTCGTGGACCGAGACCTACGACAACCCGAAGTTCTACGAGTGGCTGCTGGCCCAGCAGCGGCCGCCGAAGCCGGGTCGTCCGCGGCGGCCCGGGCGGCAGGCGTCAAAGAGCGCACGGGGCAGGCGGTAGGCCTGGCTCGGGTTGCTAACAGTTGTGGCCACGGGGCGGCCGGGCGGAGGAAGGAGGGGGGCGGTTTGTGATCCGGACTCCACCAGACAAGAGCCGGAGTGAACGCCAGCGCATCGCGGGCGGGGTGCTAGCGAGCGGCCCGGCGCTGTGGTGGCTGGCGCTGTTCTTCGTCGTGCCGATGCTGCTGATCCTCGGCACGAGTTTTCTGTCACGCGGCGAAATGGGTGAGTTGTCCCGCCCGTTCACGCTGGAAAACTACCGGCGCCTGATGGGGTTCGGCGCGCTCGGGTTCGAATCGCTCTATCCACTGATCATCCTGCGGAGCCTGGGGCTGGGGGCGCTGACAGCAGGCCTGTGTTTGCTGGCCGGTTTGCCGCTGGCGTTCTTCATGGCCGGCCTGCCGGCTCGCTGGAAAGCCGCGGCGCTCACCTTGGTCGTGATTCCGTTCTGGACGAATCTGCTGATCCGCACCTACGCGTGGCAAATCCTGTTGGCGCCGGAGGGCTGGGTGACCCGCATCGCGGTGGGGTTGGGTTGGGTCGAAGCGGGGGCGGCGCTTTACCCCGGCGCCGGCGCGGTGCTGGTGGCGATGGTTTGCGATTACCTGCCCTTCATGGTGCTGCCCCTCTACGCCTCGGTGGAGAAGCTGGATTGGAGCCTCGCGGAGGCGGCTGCCGATTTGGGGGCGCGGGGCGGGCAGGTCTTCCGGCACGCGGTGCTGCCCCAGATTCGCCCGGGAATCGCAGCCGGGGCGATTCTCGTCGCGCTGCCGGCCACCGGTCAGTTCGTGATTCCCGATCTGCTGGGCGGCGCCAAGACCGTGCTGCTGGGCAACGCCGTGCAGCAGCAGTTCGGTCCGGGGTTGGACTGGCCGTTCGGCGCGGCCATCGCGGCGCTGGGCCTGGCGACCGTGCTGGTCGGCCTCTGGTTGTATGGTCGAGCCACCGGCGGGGACGAGGAGGTGAGTTTGCCATGAAGCGGGGCCGCGCGATCCTGGGGCTGGGCGCGGTCGCGCTCTACGGGTTTCTGTACGCGCCGCTGGCGGTAGTGGTGGTCTTTTCGTTCAACACCGCTCGTCACGGCGTGGCCTGGCGAGGGTTCACCACGGACTGGTATCGCCGGCTGGTCAGCGATGAACTCGCGCTGTCGGCGGCGAGGAACACCCTGGTGCTCGGGGTCGTCAGCACGGTCATCGCCACGGTGCTGGGGACGCTGCTGGCGTTTGGTCTGACCCGATGGACTTTGCCGGGCCGGCGCTCGATTCAGCGCCTTTTGCAAATGCCGGTCTTTGTTCCGGACATCGTGCTGGCGGCCGGCCTGCTGCTGTTTTACTCGCTGGCCCGGCAGTGGCTGGGGCTCTTCGAGCTGGGAATGGGCACGATGGTGATCGCGCATGTGACGTTTCAGGTGCCGTTTGTGGCGATTGTCGTGCGCGCGCGCCTGGCGGGGCTGGATCCGTCGCTCGAGGAGGCGGCGCGCGACCTGGGGGCCAATGCGTGGCAGGCGTTCCTTGGTGTCACGCTGCCGTTGATCCTGCCCGGGGTGCTGGCCGCGGCCATGCTGGCCTTCACGCTGAGTCTGGATGATTTCGTGGTGAGTTTCTTCACCAGCGGCCCGGGGAGCACCACGCTGCCCATCCTCATTTACTCGTCCGTGAAGCGCGGGGTGACGCCGGAGATCAACGCGCTGGCGACCCTGATCGTTGTGGCTTCACTGGTGGCCACGCTGAGCGTGGTCTTGCTTCAGCGGCGGCGACGGGGTTAAGAGAGGGCGATGCGCACGCTGATCTCGCGGGTGGTGGTCCGGTTGGTGATCGGGGCCGCCCTGCTCGGCGCGGTTCCGCGGCCGGCCGCCGCCAACCGGCTGAATGTGTTCATCTGGAGCGAGTACATTGACCCGGCGGTGGTGGCCGAGTTCGAGCGCCGCTTCGCGTGCAAGGTGGTGCTGGATCTTTACGAGGAGGACGGGGCGATGATGGCCAAGCTCCAGGCCGGCGGGGCCGCCTTGTACGACGTGGTGGTGCCGCCGGATTTCCGCGTCCCGGCCCTGATCAAGCTCAACCTCCTGGCGCCGCTGCGAAAGGAAAACCTCCCGAATCTGAAGCATCTGGACCCCCGGTTTCTTGGGCCCGCCTATGACCCGGAGGACCGCTTTACGGTGCCGTATCAGTGGGGAACGGTGGGTTTGTTCGTGCGCCGTCAGGCAGGTCGGCCGCTGCCGGATTCGTGGGCGGTGGTTTTTGATCCGGCTCAGGCGTGGGGGCCGTTTGTGTTGATGGACGCCCAGCGCGACCTGATCGGCGTGGCCTTGAAGTATCACCAGCGCAGCGTCAATGCCACCGACCCGGCCCAACTGCGCGAGGCGCGCGACCTGTTGGTGGCGGCCAAGCGGCGGTCGGTCGGTTTCGATGGCTCGGTCGGCGGGAAGAACAAGGTTCTGGCCCGGTCGGCCGCGGCCGCCATCGTGTACAGCGGCGAGGGCGCCCGGGGCATGGCCGAGGATCCGGACACCGCGTACGTGCTGCCCAAGGAAGGGTCGGTCATCTGGGTGGACCGCCTCGCGGTGCTGGCGAAGGCACCCCACCGCGATCTCGCCGAGCAGTTCGTCAATTTCTGCCTCGAGCCCGAGATTGGTGCCCGCATCTCGAACTTCACCCAGTTCGCCTCGCCCAACCTCGCCGCGCGCCCCTTTCTCAAACCCGACGACCTCAAGAATCCGGCCATCTACCCCCCGCCCGAGTTGCGGGAGCGGCTTGAAGTGTTGGAGCACCTCGGAACCAACGCCCGGCTTTACGACGAGGTGTGGACCCAGGTGAAGACGCGCTGAACGCGCGGGGCCGGGTGGCTGGCTCGCGGCCGAGAGATGGCGACCACCCGACGTCCAGCCCGCAGTGCGCGCCCGCGCCGCCCGGGCGGACCGGGGCCCGCGGGAGTGGCGTCGGCGGAAACCAGAAGCATGGCTTGACTTTAGGTGCCGGGAAGGCGAACGGGAGCGGTGTGAAGACACCACGATCGTTTCGCCAGGCCGGGTTGCCGGCGATTCTTTTGGCGGGCGGCTTCGCACCCGGCGCCATGGGGGAGTCATCCGTGGTCCACGGATGGCGCGAAGCCGGGTGGCGGCTGGTCGAACACGCCTCCGAGGAGGAGGTCTGGCAGGCACCCACGGCGGGAGCATCGTCAGGCCGCCCGGAAAGCGGCGTGAAGGTTCTGGGTGCGGGGCTGAACCGCCGGGACCCGGACCGCGGCGTTTGGGTGCCGGCAGAGGCCGCGTTCGACGCCGACGGGCAGGGCGGGTACGTGGCCCGGCGCACCGCTCACCGGGTGGCGCTGGCTCCCAACCTCAACACCCGCGGTGCCGTGCAAGTCGTCTTGCCCGACGGCCGGCCGCTGCGATCGGCGCCGGTCGGGATCGGCTACCAGGAGACTGACGGTGGACGGACCGTGCTGCTGGCCGAAACGCAGGATTGTCGTCCGCTGCAGGCGTCAGCCACCGAAGTGCTCTACCTCGACGCCTTCAGCGGGGTGGCGGCGGACGTGCGGTTTTCCGTGACGCGGGACCGTTTCGAACAGGACGTGATCTTCCGGGCGGCGCCGCCACCGCCGGAGCTTTATGGGCTAGATCCCGCGCGCACGCGGCTGGTGGTCTTGACAGAGTTCAGCGAGGTCCCGGCGCCGCTCGCCCTGGACCGTGAGACAACGGGCTGGCTGCCGCTCGGCGCGATGGCGCTGGGGCCGGGAAGGGCGTTTGAGACCGGCACTGCACCTGGCCCGGCGGCGACGATCTCAGGGGATTCGCTCCTGTCCCGGGCGCGCCCCTCGGCGGAAGGGGTGCCGGTGGCGAAGGCGTGGCGGTTCATCCAAGGACGAACGTTTCTGGTGGAGTCGGTGGAATACGCGGCCGTCGCCGCCGCGCTGGGGAGGCTGCCCGGGAGTCCGCTGGCGGAAGCGCAACGCGTGCGAGAACCGCGAGCGCCGGGCGAAGGATGGGGTTTGCCCGCGCCGCGCCGGGAATACCGGGTAGCCAGCGGTGAGGGGCAACGCCCGGCCGGCGCGATTCAGGCCGCGGCCGCAGAGAGCGCGGCCTGGTTGGCCGGCGCGCCGGCGCAAAGGCCGGGTGTGGTGGTGGATTACATGCTGCTCGCCACGCCCGACATCACCTTGTCGGGCGGCACCACATTCCTGGTGTCGGACGCTTTGAACATCCGCAATCTCACGATCGAAGGCGGCGCGGTGGTGAAGTACGTCCCCAACAGCCCGGCGCGCCTGACGGTGGTCGGCGCGGTGACCTGCCGCACGGGCCCGTATCGTCCGGCCATCTTCACGCATCAGCACGACGCGACGGTCGGCGAGCCGATTGGCACGGGCGATCCGGCGGCCGCGCCGGCAGGAGAGCCGATGCTGGAAATCGTGAGCGGGAACGTGACGTTGGAGCATCTGCGGTTTCGGCACGCGAAAACGGCCTTGAAGTTCAGTGCGGTGGAGACGAACGGCGTGCCGCGATTGCGCCACGCGCAACTGGTGCGCTGCGCGACCGGCGTGGTCGTGGCCGGCGAGGCAGGAAACCCGCCCCCGGCGGTCGAGCTGGGCAATGTCCTGGCGGCAGACGTGGGAACGCTCCTCGAGGCTGGCTCGCTGCGCGCTTCGTGGGCCCACCTGACCGCCGACCGCGTGGAAGTGTTGGTCGGCGGGGGAGCGGCCTTTGGCGGCAATTGGGTGACGGCCACCAATTGCGTGCTGGTGCAGGTAAATCGCCTGGGTCGTGGTCGGGTAAGCTTCTCGGGCAGCCACAACGGTTTCTGGAACTGCGAGGCCTTTGGCAGCGCGCCCCAGTACCTGGCGCCGGGCAATCCCTTCCAGACGGTGGGCGGCGGCAGCCGGTATCTCAAAGCGGACTCCTCCTTGCGCGGGGTGGGCTCGACGGCAACGGATCCGGCGCTGCTGGCGGATCTTCGGTCCTGGGGTGCCACGCAGCCGCCGGTGGTTTGGACCGAAGCCCTCGAGGACGAACGCGTTTGGGCGCCGGTGGTGCCCCGCAGTCGGGGTGCGCCCGATCTCGGCTACCACTACGAGGCGCTGGATTACGCGGTGGGCGCCGCGCCGCTGCGCGGGGCGGTGTTGACCCTGACCAACGGGGTGGCGGTGGCGGCGTATGGCCCGGCTGGGCTCCAGTTGGAGGCGGGCG
>CAYNCT010000033.1:0-3698 GCA_964396005.1 uncultured Verrucomicrobiota bacterium
AGTTTTCAAGCCTGGTACCGTTGACCACCAAGGTCGAGCTGGTGGAAGACCAGCAGCGTCACCCGCCGTTCGGGACCAACCTCACCTTTCCACTTCCGCGCTACACCCGCTGCCATCAGACCAGCGGCACCACGGGCGCGCCGTTGCGGTGGTTGGATACACCCGAAAGCTGGGACCAGCTCGTCGCCGCCTGGGCCGAAGTGCTGCGGGCGGCCGGCGTCGGCGCCGGCGACCGGGTAATGTTCGCGTTTTCTTTCGGCCCGTTTATCGGGTTCTGGCTGGCCTTCGAGGCGGCCGAACGTCTGGGCGCGCTGTGTCTGCCCGGTGGCGGTCTGACCAGCGCGGCCCGGTTGCGCCTCCTGCTGGATCTCGGGGCGACCGTTTTGTGCTGCACCCCCACCTACGCCCTTCACCTGGCGGAAACGGCGCGCGCCGAAGGCGTCGCCTTGACCGGCTCGCGCGTGCGGCTGCTGATCGTGGCCGGCGAACCCGGCGGGAGCATCCCGGCCACCCGCGCGCGGCTCGAGGCCCTCTGGCCGGGGGCGCGAGTGTTCGATCATCACGGCATGACCGAGGTGGGGCCGGTCACCTTCGAATGCCCGGCCCGGCCCGGGGTGTTGCACGTGCTCGAGGATTACTTTCTGGCCGAAATCCTTGATCCCGCCACGGGCGCTCCCGTCTGCGGCGGCGCGCGCGGCGAACTGGTTCTCACCACCCTCCACCGCACCGGCTCGCCGCTGCTGCGCTACCGCACCGGCGACCTCGTCCAGCCCCACCATGCTCCGGACGATCCTGCCGCGCCCTCGTGCGCGTGCGGCCGAGCGAACCTCGCCCTGGAAGGCGGCATCCTCGGCCGGGTGGACGACATGATCATCGTGCGCGGAGTGAACGTGCACCCCGGGGCCGTCGAGGCCCTGCTGCGCGGCTTCCCGGAGGTGGCGGAGTATCAGGTCACGATTACCCAGCCCGAAGGCCTGACGGAAATGGCCGTGAAGGTCGAACCGTCCGCGGAGTGCGCGGACCTGGCGGGGCTGTTGCGGCGCATCGCCAACGCCTTCCAATCGGCGTTCGCCTTGCGCATTCCGGTCTCCGCGGCGCCGCCCGGCGGACTGCCTCGCTTCGAACTCAAGGCCCGCCGCTGGGTGCGGAACTGACGGTCACCCCGGGGTCCAGCCGGGCGATCACAACGGGTCGCGCGCGCCTGATCGAGGCAAGGCCCGGCTCCCCGCCGCCGTCCCGACTCCGATCTCGTTCAACCCGAAACCGAAGTCGGACTCACAGAAGGCAACGAAGCTAACCAAGGGAGGAGGCTTCCGCCGCGATAGGCCGGTCAGGAAAATTGCCCGGAGGAGAATCCCGTTTCCGTCGCGGCTTCGTTTCCTTCGTGGGCTGCTGTAAACCGAACGTCGGAGTTCGGGTTCAACCGCCGGGATTCGTTGCAGCGGGGCAGCGCAAGCTTCGCGGGGCGACGTCCGCAGCCCGGGACTGCCCGCCCGGCGGTGCCGGTTACTTGCGCTTTTCCGGCAGCACTTCCGCGCCTGCGATCTTGAAGGTGTAGGCCGGTTGCGGCGGCAGTTGCTCGCTGTCCAGATGCGGCAGTTCGATCGTCAGCGTCTGGCTGTCGAGACGCGCGGCCAGCGCGCCCGTGTAGCCGAGCAGGGTGACCGCAGGCGAGGCGGGGGCCTGAATGCCATGCAGCACCAGCTTCGGTCCCGGCCAGCCCGGCGTGATGGCATAAAGCGCGCCCGGCTTCTTGGTGTAAAAGGCCTGTTTGACGGCCTTGCCGTCGCGCGGCGCAAAGCCGACCTGACTCATGAGGTCGTACTGGATCATGAATTGGCCGTACTCCTGGCCGGGACGCTTACCCTCGCTCCACTGGCAGTCGCGCCCGGCAAAGCGCGTGCCGTAAATGGCCTCGCCGTTCACCTTGAGCCAGTTGCCGACCTGAAGGAGCCGGTCCTGCATGATGACCGGAATGCGGCCGTCGCCGGTCGGCCCGATGTCGAGCAGCAGGTTGCCGCCACGGCTGACGAGGTCAATCAGCACCAGCAGTAGTTCGCGCGCGGACCGGTAGTCGTCAATGTTCTCGACGCGGCTCCAGCCATAGGAGTGGCCCATGCCGCGGCTTTCCTCCCATGGATGCGAATCATCGGCCAGACCGGCGCCATACTCGGTGGTGAAATAGCCGCCGTGTTTGTGACGGCACTCTTTGCCCCAGCGGTCGTTGATGACCACGTCGGCGCGGGCCGGTGATTCATTGAAGAGCCAGGCGAGCAGTTCCTCGCTCCGCCAGTCCGCCGAGGGGAGATCCCATTCGCCGTCGGCAAAAATGATGGCGGGCTGGTAGCGGGTGACGACGTCCTTGAACTGCGGGATCATGTGCTCGGCGACGTACCGCGGACGATCGCTGAGCCAGAGTGGGTTGAACCACTCGTAGAGCGAGTAGTAGAAGCCGAATTTCAGGTCGCGGCGGCGGCAGGCAGCGGCGAGGTCGCCGAGCAAGTCGCGGCGAGGGCCGGTGGAACTGGCGTTCCACGGGCGGCCCCAGGTCTTGTCCGCCTCGGCACTGGGCCAAAGGGCGAAACCGTCATGATGTTTCGAGGTGGGGACGATGTATTTCGCGCCGGATCGGGCGAAGAGGTCGGCCCACTCGTCCGGGTTGTAGTACTCGCATTTGAAGAGCGGGGCGAAGTCCCGGTATTCGAACTGTTCGCCCCACACGCGCCGGTGATGCTGCCACCAGACGTTGTCCGCCTTCTTGTCGGCCATGTTGTGCCAGTACCACTCGGCGTATTGCTTGGGCGCCCCCCACCCCGGCACGGAATAGACGCCCCAGTGGATGAAGATGCCGAACTTGGCATCGAGAAACCAGGTCGGCGTGGGGCGTTTATCGAGCGAATCCCACCTGGGCTCATAGCGGGTCTCGGCAGCGAGGGCGCTCCACGCGAGGGCGAATCCGGCCAGGAGGGCCGGCGGACGGAGGAGAATACGGGCAGTCTTCATGCGGCGGTTCGTCGGACGGAAGCCAAGCAAGGACCCCGGAGCGGGTCAATGCAGTTGGTTTGTGGTTGCCAGCCCGCGCGGCCGGCGGCTAACAGCTTGGCATGGAAACGCCGATTTGCCGCGCTGAACACTTCGGATTGCCCGCCCGCCAGCCCGCCATCCTGGCGGACTGGTACGTCGCGGTGCTCGGGGCCGAGATCGTCTTTGCGGAACCGCCGGCCTTTTTAATCCGCCTGCCCGGCGGGCTGCTGCTCGAGATCTACGCGGCGACGGGCGAAGTCGCCGGGACCGCTGACAACGGCGTGGCCGGCTGGCGTCACCTGGCGCTGCGGGTGGACTCGATCGAGGCCGCCCGGGCCGTGCTCGAGCCGCGCGGGGTGCGGTTCGACGCAGCGATCAAGCCGGCCGGCGGGGGCGGGCGGGTGCTGTTCTTCCGCGATGCCGAGGGCAACCTGCTGCATCTGGTCGAGCGCCCGGCGACATCCGCGCTGTTTTGACGGGAAGAGGCCAAAGTGGAAGCGCTGAAACCGGAAGGCGGAGGGAGGACGGGGACGGGCTTGGATTCGGGCGGTGACTTCGCCGCTCGATTCGGAGGCGTGGCGCGCTTGTTCGGCGTCGCCGGCCTCGAGCGTCTGCACGCCGCCCACGTGTGCGTCGTGGGCGTGGGAGGAGTCGGTTCCTGGGCCGTGGAAGCG
>CAYNCT010000033.1:3708-9034 GCA_964396005.1 uncultured Verrucomicrobiota bacterium
GCGTCGGCCGCCTCACGCTGGTGGACCTGGACGATGTGTGCGTCAGCAATGTGAATCGTCAGTTGCCCGCGCTCGATGGCGCGATTGGCCGGCTCAAGGTCGAGGTACTGGCCGAGCGAGCGAGCGCCATCAACCCGGCGGTAATCGTCACGCCGCTCGCGCAGTTCTTCACCGCTGCCACCGCGCCGGAGCTGCTGGCGCCGCGCTACGACGCGGTGGTGGATGCGATTGATGACGTACCGAACAAATGTCGCTTGCTTGCCGGCTGCCGCGAGCGCGGTCTGCCGGTGGTCTGCTGTGGGGGCGCGGGCGGGCGGCGGGATCCCACCCGAGTGCGCACGGCCGACCTCGCCCACGCCACCCACGACCGCCTGCTCGGCGAAGTGCGGCGGCGCCTGCGCAAGGAACATGGCTTCCCTCCGGAAGGTCAGCCGTTCAACGTGGCGTGCGTGTTCTCGACCGAAGCTCCGGTGTTTCCCCGACCGGACGGAGCCGTCTGCACCACGCGCCCACCCGACCTGACCGGCGCCGAACTGCGCCTGGACTGCGACGCGGGCCTCGGCACCGCCGCGTTTGTGACCGGCGCGTTCGGGTTCGCTGCGGCGGCCTGGGTCGTCAGCCGCCTCGCGGCCGGACCGCGGGTCGGTTGAATCACGGGTGAAATCACACCCGGCCGTTCAGCCGAGGACGATGTCCTGGCGTGGTTCGTCGAAACGCGCGACCTTCTTCTCCAGGAACGAGAGCATCGCCATGTTCAGGGCAGCCTGCACGTAGAGACCGAATTCGACGTCGCTGACGGGCCGGGCCCGCGTGCGCACGCACTCGAGGAAGTTCTGCCAGTGGAGCAACGTGGTGTTCGGTTTGCTGCCAGGAATGACGACGCGCTCGCCCTGGCGCGGAATGAGGGTGACGCTGTCGAAGCCACCCTCGAACGCCGGCCCCTGCATGGTGATGGTCCCTTCGTCGCCACGGATGGCCGGATCGGTGGGGAATTCGTTGGCCAGGGTGCAGACCAGCACGATCGAAAGGCGCGTCGGATACTCGACCACCATGTTGAAGGTGTCAGGGACTTCCCGGTCGTAGCTGTCGTATTTGAAGATGCCGCCCGTGCCCACCGCGAGGGACGGGAACTTCAGCCCCAGCAAGCTGATGAACGGCGTCAGCACATGCGGGAACAGGTCGGTACAAGGGCCGCCGGCATAGTCGAGATATTTTCGCCAACTGAAAAACCGATCCACGGTAAACGGCACTTTCGGTGCGTCGCCCAGAAAACCCTCCCAGTCGAGGTGGGCCCCCGGGCGAGCATTGGGGTCGGCGATCGGCATCCGCTCGCCCCAGTCCCCGTAGCGGTAATAACCGGCCTGGACATGCTGGGGCCGGCCGATGGCGCCTTTCTGAATCAACTCGGCGACCTTCTTCCACGCCGGGTTCGAGTTGCCCTGATTGCCGATCTGCACCACGCGCTTGAGCCGCACGGTCTCCTGGTAGAACTCACGGCTCAGCGCGAACTGGCTCCAGTGGCCCATCGGCTTCTCGCAATAAACGTCCTTCCCGGCGCGAATTGCGGCCAGCGCCTGCGGCACGTGCAGACGGTCGGGCGACGCGATGCAGACGACGTCAATGGCCGGGTCGGCCAGCAGTTCCTGGTAAGTGCGATAGGCCTTCGCGCGGGCGTGCTCGGCCGCCGCTTTCAGGCGTGCGCCGTAGGTATCGCTGATCCCGCCGACCTGCAGCGGCGCACCCTGGTTGATCATGCCCATCACGGTGTCGAGGTGGGTACGGCCCCGGCCGCCGACGCCGATGAAACCCACATTCAACCGCTCGTTGGCGCCAAGGACGTTCCGGCTGGCAACCCACGGCGCGGCCACCGTCCCGGCGGCGATGGCAGCGGTGGTTCCCAAGAACTCGCGCCGATTGAGCGCGGGGGCGAGGGTTTGCGGTCTGCGGTGGGGCTGAGTCTTGGTCGGCATCGAGTGAGGGGAGTGAACGGTTTCGGGAGCAGACTGCCGCCCTCTTCGGGCGAAGCAACCTGCAAATGCAGCGGGGATAGCCTGGGGCCGAGCAGGTGAGGGGAGGTTGGGGGTTGGTCCGGGAGGAGCAGGGAATCTGGAGAACGAAAAAAAGCCGCTTGACATCTTTGAAAAATCATTATGATATCACCTTGATGTTGGACGTAATCTCGAACGAAAGAACGCTATGAACACAAACTCCGTGCTAACTGCGAATCGGGAACGCGAGGTCGCCGTGAAGAACGGCTGGCTCATGTTGGCGGTGGCCCTCGTCTGGCTGGTGGCCGCCGTGGCGATGTTTGTCTATTCGTTGCTGCAAGCGGGCCGCCTCGGCCATCCGGCCTGGGGGTGGTTCATCTTGTCGCTGCTGCTGCTGGTGGCCTGGGTAATTGGCTTGTTCGGATTCTTCGCGCTGCAGCCCAACGAAGCGCGCGTGCTGGTCCTCTTTGGCGAATACCGGGGCACCGTGCGGAAGAGCGGGTTCCACTGGGGAAATCCGTTCTACTCGAACGGGCCGCACCAGGTGGCTCCCGCTGCCGAGAGCGGCGCCAAAGCCGGCTCCGCGCACACGGCCGGCCACGCTCCAAGCAAGCGGCGGCTGGGTCGGAACAAGATCTCGCTGCGGGTGCGGACGCTCAACGGCGAGAAGCTCAAGGTGAACGACAAGCGCGGCAACCCCATTGAGATCAGCGCCATCGTGGTCTGGCGGGTGAACGACACCGCGCAGGCCATGTTCGACGTGGACGACTTCGAGAGTTACGTCGAGATGCAGAGCGAATCCGCGTTGCGCCACCTGGCGAGCCAGTACGCCTACGATCAGGGCGAGGAGGATGAAGTGACGCTGCGCAGCAACGTGGAGGATGTGTCGCGCTCGCTGCGGGTCGAACTCCAGGAGCGGCTGGCCAAGTCCGGCGTGGTCGTCGAGGAAGCCCGGCTCAACCACCTGGCCTACGCCCCTGAAATTGCCCAGGCCATGCTGCGGCGCCAGCAGGCCGAAGCCGTCATCGCCGCCCGGCAGAAGATCGTTCACGGCGCGGTCAGCATGGTCGAAATGGCACTGCGCGACCTCCAGGAGAAGCACGTCATCGCCCTCGACGACGAGCGCAAGGCCGCGATGGTCAGCAACCTGTTGGTGGTCCTCTGCGGCGAGAGCGAGGCCACCCCGGTGATCAACACCGGCACGTTGTATGCCTGAACCATCCGCTCATTGGTGACCGGCGATGGCCGAGCGAAAGTCATTTCTGCTGCGCATGGACCCGGCCCTATGGTCCGAGCTTGAAGCCTGGGCGCAGGCGGAGTTGCGCAGCGTCAACGGGCAGATCGAGTATCTCCTGCGCGAGGCGGTGCGGCGGCGACGAACCGCCGCGCCGCCCGCTTCCGGCGCGCCGGGCGACAACCCTTCGCCGCCATCTTCATGAACCGAACGATCGCCCTGCTGATACTGCTGGGCGCGCTGGTTCTGGCGGGAGCCGGCGACCTGCTCTGGCTCTATCCGGGATTGCCGGCGCGGGTGGCCATGAAGTTCAACGCCCACGGCACGGCCACCGCGTGGGGCGACCGGAGCGGACTCCTCGCCACCCAGATCATCGCGATGGTGGTGCTGGTGGGAGTGGCGCTGGCCGGACGCTTCCTGCTGCCGCGGCTGCCGGCGGGGCTCATTAACATGCCGCATCGTGCCTACTGGCTGGCGCCCGAGCGCGAGGCATTCACGCGGCGGCGCATCGGCGAATTGATCCTTGCCCTTTGTGTCGCCCAACTGGCGTTTCTCATCGCGCTCACCCACCTGACGATGCGGGCCAACCTTCAGCCCGCGCCATCCCTGGGGTCGGAACCGTTCTGGTTGACGGGGGCGTTGCTGACGGTCATCGCCTTCCTGATCGGCCGGTTTCTCTGGGTGTTTCGCCGGCCCCGGTGAGCCGCCGCCCCGGCACGCGGTTGATCCCGATGACCGCCGTCAGGCCCGCCCGCCCGGGGGCGCGGGCCGGCGGCGATTTGCATCCGGCCCAAGGCAGGACATTCTTCCCGCCCATGTACCTGTCCGAAAGGCAACCGGCTCACCGCGCTCGACCCTCGGCGCGGTGGCGGCGCGGCCGGACAGGAAACCGCCGAACCACCAACCATTACGCATGAACAACTCGTTGCTCGCTTCCCCGGTCGCCGGCCGTGCCCTTCTCCTGGCCGCCGGCTTCGCTCTGATGCCCGCTCCCCTGGCCCACGACGTGGGCCATCCCCACGCGCACGACGCCGCGCCGCTGGTTGAGGCCCTGCCCTTCCGGGTCGAAGCCAAAACTCCGGTCAAAGGGGCCAAACTGGCCGCCGGGAGCGTGGCCATAAGTGGCCAGGGGGCTTGGACGTTCGCCGCCGCGCCCGACCTGATGCCGGTCCCGGATGCAGCGCGACCGGCTGTGAAGGGCGCTCACGGGACACTGGTGGTGGATGCCGAACGTGACGTGGTGTACTGGGGCCTGGAGAACGTGGGGTGGATCGCCTTTCGCGACCGCTTGAGCCGCTCGGAAGTGATCACCGGCGATCCGGTGCTGTCCAAGGGCAACCTGCACGGCGCCGACCTGCTGCCGCGCAAAGGCCAGTTGCCCCTGGTCGTGGCGGCCGACAACGTCGAAGGCCACGTGTACCTCTCCGACACCCGGTTCACCTCGGTGGCCCGGCTCGGAATTCCGACCGGCGGGCCCTACGCGGACGGCAAGGGCTTCGCCCCGACCGACGCCGCCTTCACCCACGCGGGCGAGATCTACGCCACGGACGGTTACGGCAAGGCGTACTTCATGCCGGCCACGACGGATCCGCTCGCCTACACCGGCGCCTATTACGGCGGAAAGGCCATCTCGCAGACGCCCCACGGCATCACCTACGACCGCCGCGACAAGTCGCTGCTGGTCTCCGCGCGCCCTGAGGCGCAGATCCGTCGCTGGTCGCGGGCGAACGAAGAATGGCTCGCCGTGTTCGGCCTGCCGCCGGGCAGCACCGTGTGCGATGTGGACCTGTGGGGTGACTATGCGCTGGCCCCCTGTCTCAACGGACCGAACAACACCCCGGGGCCGATCTACGTCATCAACCTGAAGAAGCGGGCCATCGTCAGCACGATCAAGCCCAAGGAGGAACTCGGCTTCACCGAGGCCCAGCACATCCATGACGCCTGTTGGTACATCGCCGGCAAGGGAAGCCGGCGCGAGCTGTACGTGCTCTTCACGACCTGGAATCCCGGGGGCGTCGGCGCGGTTAAACTCGTCAACGCGGCCCGATGATTCGCTGCGGCGACGCGTCTTCAGCGCACGGCGCAGCCAAGCCAGCCGCCCTTC
>CAYNCT010000033.1:9044-29049 GCA_964396005.1 uncultured Verrucomicrobiota bacterium
CGCCCTTCCCAAGAACCGCGGGCGGCAAGCGGCGGCCGCTCACACCCCGAAGAATTTCGGGATCTCCCGCATCACTTCGATGAAGCGGGTCACCTCGGCAGCGGTGTTGTAGAAGTAGAAACTGGCGCGGGCCGTGGAAGCCACGCCGAGCTTCTTCATGAGCGGTTGATTGCAGTGGTGGCCGCCCCGCAAGGCGACCCCGAACTGGTCCGCCACGGTCACGATGTCGTGGGCATGGATGTCGTCGAACAGGAAGCTCACGACTCCCGCGCGCCCGGTTTTCGGTCCAAACAGGCGGATGCCCTTGAGCTGGGAGAGCTCCTCGTAGGCGAATTGGGCGAGTTGCTGATCATGGGCGAAGATCCGTTCGCGCCCCACGCGATCGAGGTAATCCATCGCGGCATGGAGGCCGATGGCGCCGGCGATGTCCGGCGTGCCCGCTTCGAACTTGTGCGGCACCACGTTCCACTGGCTCTCGAAAAAATCCACGCTCGAGATCATGTCGCCGCCGCCCTGCCACGGCGGCATGGCCTCCAGTAGTTCCCGCCGACCGTAGAGCGCGCCGATACCTGTGGGGCCGCAAATTTTATGGCCGGAGAAGACGAGAAAGTCGCAGCCCAGGGCCTGCACATCCGCGGTCAGGTGGCCGGCGCTTTGTGCCGCGTCCACCAGGGTAACGGCTCCCACCCGCCGCGCGCGTGCGCACAGATCCGCCACCGGGTTGACGGTGCCGAGGGTGTTCGAGATGTGCGTGAAGGCGAAGAGCTTGACGGCCGGGGTCAGCAACTCGTCCAGAAGGCTGAGGTCGAGCAAGCCGTCATCGCCGGTCACCGGCAGGAACGACAGCTTCGCGCCGGTGTGCTGCGCCAGCAGTTGCCAGGGCACCAGATTGCTGTGGTGCTCCATCTCGGTCAGCAGGATGCGGTCGCCGGGTTTGAGTTGGGCCGCGCCCCAGGTGTTCGCGACCAGGTTGATCGCCTCCGTCGTGCCGCGGGTCCAGACGATCTCCTCCGGGCTGCGGGCATTGAGGAAGCGGGCGGCTCGCGCCCGGGCGGCCTCGTAGGCGAGGGTCGCCCGATTGCTCAGTTCGTGGATGCCGCGGTGGACGTTGGCGTTGTCGCGCCGGTAATAGGCCTCCAGGGCTTCGATCACCGCCAGCGGCTTCTGGCTCGTCGCTGCGTTGTCGAAGTAGATGAGCGGGCGCCCGTTGACCTCCTGGTCGAGGATCGGGAAGTCGGCGCGGAGTTGGTCAAAGGAGGCCATGCAGCGCGCCGGATCAAAGCAGCCCGAGCTGCAGCTTGGCCGCCTCGGTGAGCATCCCCTGGTTCCAGGGCGGATCCCAGACCAGCTCGACGTTCACCTCGTCCACCTCCTCGATGGAAAGGAGTTTGTTCTGCACTTCTTGTTGGATGACAGGCCCCATGCCACACCCGGGCGCCGTAAGCGTCATCTTGACGTCAATCTTGAACGTGCCCGCCCCGGCGATGGGTTCGACCACGCACGAGTACACCAGCCCCAGATCCACGATGTTCACCGGGATCTCGGGATCGTAGCAGGTCTTCATGGTGTCCCAGGCAAGCTTTTCCACGTCCTCGCGGGTCTTGGGCGACCCGGCGGCCGTCGCGGGTGTGGCCGGCGGCTCGAGGCCCAGAGCGTCCGCGTCCTTGCCCTCGATGCGGAACATGTTGCCGTTGACGACCACGGTGTAGCTGCCACCGAGCGATTGCGTGATGTGCGCGGTCTCGCCGGCAAGCAACGTCACGCGGGTACCCACCGGCACCACCGCCGCTTCGACATCGCGTTTCAGTTGGACCGAACTGGGGGATTCCATGGGCGAAAGCGGCCGACCGGTTCAGGGTTGCGGCTGATTCTCGGTGGTCACGGGCGCGTCCCTGCCCTCGGAGGCGGCGAGGGCGGCATGCCACGGCAAAATGGCGCATTTGACCCGCGCCGGAAACTTGTGAACGCCCGCGAAGACCGCCAGCTTGCCGAGGTCGGTCGCTTCGCAGTGGCCGCTGGTCACCAACTGATGAATGCGGTCGAACAGCGGCTTCACCTCGGCGAGTCGCCGGCCTTTCAAGCTTTCGGTCAGGAGCGAGGCCGAAGCCTTCGAAATCGCGCAGCCCGAGCCTTGAAAGCTGATGTCAGCAATGACGTCGCCCTCCAGCCGGACAAACAGCGTGATGTTATCGCCGCACAGCGGGTTGTGCCCCTGCGCCGTGCGGGAAGGGTTGGGCAGCGCGCGAAAATTCCGCGGGCTCTTGCTGTGATCGAGGATGACCTGCTGATACAGGTCGCTGAGTTCGTCGAACATGGGTCACTCGCGCGCCCCGACATGCACCTGCTCGTCGGCTTCCAGCCGCTCCCAGACGAGTTGGTCCAGCTCCTGGCGGATCGGAGTGCAGCGCACGCGGTCAATGATCTCACCGGCGAACGCGTGAATCAACATGCGGCGCGCCGTCTCGCGCGGGATGCCCCGGGCGCGCAGGTAAAAAACCGACTCCGGATTCAACTGCCCGATGGTGGCCCCGTGCGTGCATTTCACGTCGTCCGCGTAGATCTCCAACTGCGGCTTGGTGTTCACCGTCGCCTCGGGCGAGAGGAGGATGTTCTTGTTGGTCTGTTTGGCGTCGGTCTGCTGCGCGTCGGGCCGCACCAGGATACGGCCGTGAAACACCCCGCGCGATTTGCCCGCGAGGATGCCGTTGAAGTACTCGTGGCTGGCACAGCGCGGCCGGGCGTGCTCGACGACCATGTGGTGATCCGCCAGCCGGTTGCCGTGGGTGAGGTACAACCCGTTGAGGACGGCCTCCAACCCCTCGCCGTCCAGCACCGTGTGGAGGCTCTGTCGCGAAAGCTGTGCGCCCAGCGCGAAGGAATGGACCACCACGTTCGCCGCCCGGCCGATGACGGCGTGCAGCGCGCCCAGGTGAAACGCGCTGTCGGCTTCATCCTGGAAGCGCAGGTGCTCGAGCTTCGCTCCTTCGCCCACCTCCAGCTCGGTCACGGTATTGGTCACGGTGGCATCGGACCCCAGGCTCACATAGGTCTCCAGCACGGTCACCTCCGCCCGCGCGCCGACGCGTATGACGTTGCGCACGTGCGCGGAACGGCCGGCCGTCCCGCCCGCCGAGGTGAGAAACAGCAGATGCACCGGCTCCCGCACCACCGCGTCCGGCGGCACCAGCACGCAGGCGCCATCGGTGAAATAGGCGTCGTTGAGCGCCGTCGGGGCGTTCAACGAGGTTCGGCTCTGGCGCGCCAGCGATGCTTGCAGGGCCGCGCCGTCGTTCGCCAGGGCGGCGGCGAGGTTGGTCACGATCACGCCGGCCGGCGCCGATCCGCGGCGGGACAACGCCGGGGAGAAGTGGCCGTCCACGAAAACCAGCCGGTCTCCCGGGAGCTGCGAGAAAACCAGGCCGGCCAGGGTTTCAGGGCCTGCCGGGTGCGCGCCGGGCCGGAGCGCGGGCCGGAACTCCTGGTTCGCCAGACTCGCGAGGTTGGTGAACCGCCAATCCTCGTGCTTGAGGGTCGGGTAACCCAGCTCGGCGAAGCGGGCGAGGCCGGCTTTGCGAATCGGGAAAACCCACTTCGGTTCCCCTCGTTCCCGCAGGCGGTGCTCCCAGCCGTTGAAGCAGGACTCCGGGGTGGCCCGGCCTCCCGGCGCAGCTGGAAGGGAGGGCGGGATTTGAGTGGAGGCGCTCATGGCAGTCTTCAAGCAGCGAGCTTCGACTCGCGGAGAACCCAGTCGTAGCCGCGTTCCTCCAGTTCGAGGGCGAGGTCCTTGCCCCCGGATCGCACGATCCGTCCGTCCATCAACACATGCACGAAATCGGGCACGATGTAGTTGAGCAGGCGCTGGTAATGGGTGATGACCAGCGCGGCATTCTGCGGGCTGCGGAGTTTGTTCACCCCGTTGGACACCACGCGCAGGGCGTCAATGTCCAACCCGGAATCGGTCTCGTCGAGGACCGCCAGCCGCGGCTCGAGCACGGCCATTTGAAAGATCTCGTTGCGCTTTTTCTCGCCGCCGGAGAAGCCGACGTTGACCGGCCGTTTGAGCAGTTCCTCATTCAGTTCGAGCAGCTTGATCTTGTCCTTCACGAACGCGAGGAACTCGATGGCATCCATTTCCGGAAGCCCCCGATGCTTGCGGACCTCGTTGAGGGCCGCCTTGAGAAAATAGGTGCTGTTCACGCCCGGGATCTCGACGGGGTACTGGAACGCGAGGAAGAGCCCGGCCTTGGCGCGCTCTTCTGGATCCAGCGCGAGCAGGTCCTGGCCGAGGTAACGCACTTCGCCACTGACGATGTCGTAGCCCTCGCGGCCGGCCAGCACGGCGGCCAACGTGCTCTTGCCGCTGCCGTTGGGGCCCATCACGGCGTGAATCTCGCCCGGCTGAATGGTGAGGCTGATGCCTTTGAGGATGTGGCGGCCTTCGACGCCGGCCTGCAGGTTCTTGATTTCGAGGATGGGTTGCATGTTCGGAAAAAGTGAATCGCGACGGCGCGGACGACCGCCTCAACCAACGCTGCCCTCGAGACTGACCCCGAGCAGCTTCTGCGCTTCGACGGCGAACTCCATGGGCAGCTCGCGGAAGACCTCCTTGCAGAACCCGTTGACGATCATGTTGACCGCGTCCTGCTTCGAGATGCCGCGCTGATTGCAGTAAAAGATCTGGTCTTCGCCGATCTTGGAAGTCGTCGCCTCGTGTTCGAGCTGGGCGGTGTCGTTCTTCACCTCGATGTAGGGGAAGGTGTGGGCACCGCATTGGTCGCCGATCAGCAGCGAGTCGCACTGGGAGAAATTCCGCGCGCCGGCGGCGCCGGGACGGATTTGCACCAGTCCCCGATAGCTGTTCTGGCCGTGGCCCGCGGAAATGCCCTTCGACACAATGGTGCTGCGGGTGTTGCGACCGATGTGGATCATCTTGGTGCCCGTGTCGGCCTGCTGATAGTGGTTGGTGAGCGCCACCGAGTAGAACTCGCCCACGGACTCGTCACCCACCAGGACGCAACTGGGGTACTTCCAGGTAATCGCCGAGCCCGTTTCCACCTGGGTCCACGAAATCTTCGAGCGCCGGCCCTTCGCGATGCCGCGCTTGGTGACGAAGTTGTAGATGCCCCCGCGCCCCTCCTTGTCACCCGGATACCAGTTCTGAACCGTCGAGTACTTGATCTCCGCGTGGTCCAGCGCGACGAGTTCGACCACGGCGGCGTGCAACTGGTTTTCGTCCCGCATCGGCGCCGTGCAACCTTCGAGGTAGCTCACGTAGCTGCCCTCGTCGGCGATAATCAACGTGCGCTCGAACTGTCCGGTGTTGGCGGTGTTGATCCGGAAGTAGGTGGAAAGCTCCATCGGGCACCGCACTCCCTTGGGGATGTAGCAGAACGAGCCGTCGCTGAAGACTGCCGAGTTGAGCGCGGCGAAAAAATTGTCCGTGTGGGGCACGACCGAGCCCAGGTACTTCTCAACCAGCTCCGGGTGCTTCTGCACCGCCTCGGAAAAGGAGCAAAAGATGATGCCGTGCTTCTCGAGGTCCTTCTGGAAGGTGGTGGCCACCGAAACGCTGTCCACCACGGCGTCCACGGCCACGCCGGCCAGCCGTTTTTGTTCGTCGAGCGAAATGCCGAGCTTCTCGAAGGTCCGGCGCAGCTCGGGGTCCACCTCGTCGAGACCGCCCACCTGCGGCTTCTTTTTCGGCGCGGCGTAGTAAATGATGCTCTGGTAGTCCACCGGCGGGTAGGTGGCCTTCTGCCAGCGCGGCTCGGTCATGGTCAGCCAGTGGCGATAGGCGCGCAGCCGCCACTGCAGCATGAATTCGGGCTCGCGCTTTTTGGCCGAGATGGTGCGGATCACCTCCTCGCTGAGTCCCGGCGGCAGCGTCTCGGTTTCAATGTCGCTGACGAAGCCGTACTTGTAGTCGGACTTGACGAATTCCTCGATGGTCGAAAGGGCGTTGCTCATGACAGGGCAGGGCGATGGTTGCGGCGCCGCCGGGCGTTGCACTCCGGACAGAGCCCACGGAGAGAGAGGTCGAGGCTGTGCAGCTTGAAACCGGCCGGCAGGCGGGGCTCCCGGTCAGGACCGTAGCCATCCGCGTCCACGTCAAACGTGCCGCCGCACTCCTCGCAGTAAAAGTGATGGTGCTGCTTCATGTTCGAGCAGTAGCGCGTGGCGCCGCGATCCTGCTTGACCTGCCTCACCAAGCCGCACTGCACCAGGGTGTCGAGCGTGTTGTACACGGTCGCCATCGAGATTTCCGGCATGACCTGCTTCGCCCGCAGAAAGACCTCTTCGGCGCTCGGATGATCCCGATGCTGCAGCAGCACGCCATAGACGCGCCGGCGCTGCTCCGTGAAGCGCTGCCCGGTGCGGGCCAGCCGCTCATTCAGCCGCTCGTCGGCGAGTTGGGTGACACTGTCCTTCTTCATTGGCGCGCGGAACCTAGGCGCGAAGTCCCGGCTGTCAAGATTTGGAGTAATTCCAATTGCCGCGCCCCGGGCCGACCGCGCGCCGCCCGCCCGGCCGCGCTACAGGGCGTTCAGGCGGTCAATGAACTCCCGCAAGCGGCCGTACGACTTGCGGTCGAACCCGAGCGCCAGCCGCGGCAACTCGGGCACCTCCTTCTCCTTGCGCTCCTCCGGCCTCGCCGCGATCACCCGCGCCGGCCCCTCGGGCATGATGTCGGCGAAATCCTCGTTCAACGCCGCCAGCGCGGTGGGCGAGGGCGCATGGTGCAGGCGGATGACGAGTTGCTGTTTCACGAACCGGCTCGAATGGTAGTTGCGATAGAAGCGGGTAATCCACTTCACCGCCTGTTCCGGCCGGTCGGTGATCTGGTAGAGGTTCAAGTCCTCGGGCGAGATCAACTCGTTCCGGAGCAGATGGTCGCGGACGTGTTGATGCCACGTCTTCCAGAACGTGCCGCCCGGCTTGTCAACCAGCACCAACGGCATGAGCTGGCTCTTGCCCGTCTGCATGAGGGTCAACGCCTCGTAGCCTTCATCCAGCGTGCCGAACCCGCCGGGAAACAGCGCCAGCGCGTCCGAGTGCCGGATGAACGTCAACTTGCGGGTGAAGAAATACTTAAACGTGATCAACTTCCGGTCGCGCTCGATCACCGGATTGGCGGCCTGCTCCCACGGCAGCCGGATGTTCGCGCCGAAACTCAACTCCGGTCCCGCGCCTTCGTGCCCGGCCTGCATGATTCCCGGTCCCGCCCCGGTGATGATCATGAACCCCGCCTCCGCCATCAGCCGCCCAAACTCGACCGCCTGCCGGTATTCGGGCCGGTCCGCCTGCAACCGCGCCGAGCCGAAGATGGTCACCTTGCGCCGGCCCGCGTAGGGCTCGAAAACCTTGAACGCGTAACGCAGCTCGCGCAGGGCCGTCTGCGCGATTTTCAGGTCCCCGCGATGCTTGACGTCCCGCAGCAGTTTCAGCGCGGTGCGAACCAGGTCCGCCACCAGATCGGGATGGTGGCCGCTGCCGGCAGCGGCAATCAGGGCTTCGATTTGTTGGTCGAGATCGGAGCGGCAGCCGGAGGTCCGGCCCGTGGGTCGCGGCATGGGCGGAAGGTACCGAGACCCCGCGTGCCCGCAACCGTGGCGGCAGGTCACGGCGGACTTGCCCGCGGGCGGGGCTTCGTGTTGGGTTCCCCCCATGCAACCCCACCTCGCTGCCAGCGGTTTATTCCTCCTCGGCCTGGCGGCGGCCTGCGCCGCCGAACTCCACGTTGCCACCACCGGTAACGATCTTCACCCCGGCACCCGCCGGGCGCCGTTCCGCACGATTCAGCGGGCGGCCGCGGTCGCGCAGCCGGGCGACACGATCACCGTCCACGCCGGCACCTATCGCGAGCGGGTTAACCCGCCGCGCGGCGGCGATTCGGACCGGCGGCGCATCGTTTATCAGGCAGCCCGGGGCGAGCGGGTCGAAATCAAAGGCTCGGAGGTCGTGACCGGCTGGAATCGCGTGCGCGACGATGTGTGGCAGGTCACCCTGCCCAACTCCTTTTTCGGCGACTTCAACCCCTACACCAACGTCATCCGCGGCGACTGGTTCAACCCGCTGGGCCGGGTGCATCACACCGGCGCCGTCTATCTCGACGGCGAGTGGCTCACGGAGGCCGCGAGCCTCGACGAGGTTCTGCTCCCCGCCGGACAGAAACCCGCCCGGGCCACCGGCGGCGATCCGGACTATCTGCTCAACCTCGCGTGGTTCCGCCCCGGCCCGCCCTCTGCCAACCGGCCACCGATCCCGGCCGCCCGCTTCGCGCACCAGCGCGGGGTCGAGTCCGCCCCCTGCTCGGAGGGCGGCGAATGCCTCGGCTGGATCAACGCGGGCGACTGGGTCCGCTACGACCAGGTGGACTTCGGAGCGGGCGCGAGCGAACTGGAATTGCGCGTGGCTTCCGCCACCGCCGGCGGCGTCATCGAAGTGCGGCTGGATTCGCCGACGGGGCCCGTGCTGGGCGTCGCGACCGTGCGGTCCACCGGTGATTGGCAGACGTGGACCTCGGTGCCGGCGCCCCTCGATCCGGTCCGCGGCCTGAAGACCGTGTGTTTGGTGTTCACGAGCGCCGCCGGCACGCGCGCCAACCCGGCGGTCAATCCCCACCTCTGGTTCGCCCGGGTCGACGGCGGCCAGACGACCCTTTGGGCCCAATTCCCGGGCGTGAATCCCAACGAACGGCTCGTCGAGATCAACGTGCGTCAAACCGTGTTCTACCCCGACCAGCCGGGCCGCAACTACCTCACCGTCCGTGGCTTCATCCTGCGCCATGCGGCAACCCCCTGGGCGCCGCCGACGGCCGAGCAGATCGGGTTGCTCGGCACGCATTGGAGCAAGGGCTGGATCATCGAGAGCAACGAGGTCAGCCACTCGATCTGCACGGGCATCACCCTGGGGAAACACGGCGACGCCTTTGACAACACCTCCGCCGACACGGCCGAGGGCTACGTGAAAACCATCGAGCGGGCGCACGCGTTCCGCATCCCGTGGACGCCGGATCAGATCGGTCACCATGTCGTGCGCGGCAACAACATCGCGCACTGCGAGCAGGCGGGCATCGTCGGCAGCCTCGGCCCCGCGTTCAGCCTGATCGAGGGCAACGTCATCCATGACATTCACGTGCGCCGCCTGTTCACCGGCGCCGAAATGGCCGGCATCAAGTTCCACGCCGCCATTGACACCGTGATCCGCCAGAACCGCATCTTCCGGACGAACATGGGATTGTGGTTGGACTGGATGGCTCAGGGGACCCGCGTCTCCCGCAACCTGTTTTACGAGAACGCCGGTCAGGACCTGTTTGTCGAGGTCAACCACGGCCCGTTCGTGGTGGACGACAACCTCTTCCTGTCACCGACCAGCCTTCTCGACATGTCGGAAGGCGGCGCGTACGTCCACAACCTCTTCACCGGGAAGATCACCAACCGCCCGGAACCCTCCCGCGACACGCCGTATCACCCCGCCCACCGCACCACGGTGGCCGGACTGGCGAAAACCACGGGCGGCGACAACCGTTTCCTCAACAACCTCTTCATCGGCACCGGAGCACTCACCCCGGCCGCGCAGCGCGGCAATCTCAAGGAACTGCGCTGGATCAGCAGCCACGGTCTGTGGGGCTATGATGGCCGCAAGTTCCCGCTCCGGGCGGCTGGCAACGTTTATTACCACGGCGCGGAACCTTCAGCTCAGGAGGCCGACCCGGTGCTCCGCCCGGACCACGATACGGCGCCGCGGCTTTTCGAGGAGCGCGGCCGCGGGCGGCTGCGGCTGACCTTGGATGACGCGGTTCATCACGCCCGCGCCGTTCGCGTGGACACCAGGCTCCTGGGTGAAACCCGGGTTGCCGGCCTGCCCTATGTGAACGCGGATGGTTCGCCGCTGGTCGTGGACCGCGATTATCGGGGTCGCCGGCGCAGCGCGGTGAAGCCCACGCCGGGCCCGTTTGAAAAACCGCCCCTCGGTCCAACCAACTTGCGCGTGTGGTGACCGGCGACGGCGGCTCAGCCTTCGCCCGTGATCAGGCCCCGCAACACCCCGTACACGGCGGTGGACTCGACCGGGCCGGCGGGCAGTTGCCCCGGCTTCCCCGTCATGAATACCGGCCAGTCCTCCACGCGTGCCGGCCGCGCGCCGTGGGAGCCCCGGACCAGGGTGGCGTCGAGGGGAATCAGATCCATCAACATCCGGAAGCCGAGGCGCTTTTGCAGCAGCCGCCAGGCGATCTTCGCCCGCAGCGCCAACGGCGAGAGCCGCGGGTCGGTTAACAACTCCACCGGGTCGTAGCCGGGCTTGCGATGGATATCGACGGTCCGGGCGAAATCCGGCGCCACGGCGTCGTCGAGCCAGTAGTAGTAGGTGAACCAGGCGCGTGGGGGCGCCACGGCCAGGAGGTCGCCGGCCCGCGGGTGATCCAGTCCCGCCGCCGCCAGTTCCCGCGGGCCGAGCACCGTTGCGCCGGTCTGCTCGATGACCGACCGCGCTTCAGCCGCCAGCTCGCGCCGGTTCAGGTACACGTGCGCGATCTGGTGATCCGCCACCGCGAAGACCTGACTGGAGCCGGGGTCGAGCATCTCGCGCCCCAGCTCCTCGCGGATGGCAATCCAACCGCGCCGGCGAAACTCCCGGTTCAGGTGAATTGGCCGATCCACATCCACCAGCCCGTACTCGGACAGAACAATCACCTGCACGCCCCGCTGCTCGAAGCACGTGATGAGCTCGCCGACCAGGCGGTCCGCCGCCCGCAGGTCCGGAACGATCTCCGGCTTCGGCGTTCGCCCGTCGGGAGCCCCGGCGATCACGCCGTACCGCTGCAGGTTGTAGTCGAGGTGGGGTAGATAGACCAGGTTGAGCGTCGGGTGAAACCGTTCCTCGATCCACCGGGCGGCCGCGGCGATCCAGCAGCTCGCCGCTTCCGTGGTCCCTTGGGGTGACGTCACGCCCGCCGCCGGCCCCCAGAACGTCGCGAACGGAAACGGGCCGAGGTCCCGCTGAATCTCCTGTCGGACGCCGGCCGGGCGGGTGTAGATGTCGAACACCTTGCGTCCGTCGGCGGGGTACATCGGCCGCGGGGTGATCGAGTAATCCGCCGTCGAGTACATGTTGAACCACCAAAACAACTGCGCGCAGGTGAACTCCGAATCCTGCGCGCGGAGCTCGTCCCAGAGCTTGGGCGCGGCGACGAGGTGGTTGGACTGCTTCCAGAAATGCACCTCCGCCAGCTCGCGGTGATACCACCCGTTGCCGACGATCCCGTGGCGCCGGGGCGGTTGTCCGGTCAGATAATTCGCCTGCGCCGTGCAGGTCACTGCCGGGAACGCCGGGACGATGGACGCGAACGAGCCCGCCGCCCGCAACCGCTCGAGACACGGGGTGTGCTCGCCGAGCAGCGTCGGGGTCAAACCCACGACGTTGAGGATCACCGTGCGTCGCATGGCGTTGGGTCGGCGTCGCCGCAGCGCGGACGGGTGCGCCACGCCAGCTCTTCGATGGCGTCTGCCATGCAGCCCTCGTCGAGCGCGTGAACCTCCATGCTGCGGCCCAGGCCGGCGAGCATGGTCAGGGTCAACGCGCCGCCCAGGTGCTCGCGAAACTCCTCCACGCCCTCGAGAATGGTCGGGCGTCCGGCCGGTCCCCGCTGCCGGAGCTCATCGGCAAACAGGTCGAAGCCCAGCCGGCCCAGCACCGCGAGCACCCGGTCGCAACTGCCGGCGTCGAGCCAGCCCATGCGGCGGGAATAGATCGTGTCCAGCGCGAGGCCGATGGCCACCGCCTCGCCGTGGCGCAACCGGTAGCCGCTGAGCGGTTCCAGTTTATGGGCGGACCAATGCCCGAAATCCAGCGGCCGCGCCGAGCCGAACTCGAAGGGGTCGCCGCCGTCGGCAATGTGGTTCACGTGGAGTTCCGCGCTGCGGCGGATCACGGCCCGCACCGCGTCCGGCGCAAAGGCCGCGAGCCGGCCGGCCTCGCGCTCGAGGGTGTCGAAAAACGCGCGGTCGCGGATGAGGGCGACCTTGACGGCCTCCGCCAAGCCCCCGCGCCGGTCGCGCGCGGGCAGCGTGGCCAGCAGCGCCCAGTCGTTGACGACCGCCCAGGGCGGTGCGAACGCGCCGAGGAAGTTCTTTTTGCCAAACGCGTTGATCCCGTTTTTCACCCCGACGCCGGAATCCGCCTGGGCCAGGGTCGTCGAAGGCAGGCGGACGTGTCGCACGCCGCGATGCGCCGTGGCCGCCGCGAAACCGACCGCGTCCAGATGCGCCCCGCCGCCAATGGCGAGCACGTACGAGTGGCGACAGAGGCCGTGCTGTTCGATGGCCGCCTGCACGCGCGCCACGAACCCCGGGTCGCTCTTGGCGACTTCGCCACCCGGCAACACCAGCGGGGCGGTCACCAGCCGCGCCGCGTCAGGCCGCTGGTTGAAATACTCCACCACCCGCGCCGCCAGGTCCGGCGCCGCTGCCGCGAGCCCGGCATCCAGGGTGACCAGCAACCGGGCCGGACCGTGGGGGCCCGTCAGGAGTTCCGTGAGCAGCGGATGGTCGGGGTGGAAAACGTCTTCCGCGAAAAAGACGCGATGGCGGAAGACCACCTGGATGTCGCGTTCCAGCGCCTGCACGAGCGGCAACATGGCGCGCCAGGGCACGGATGGCGAGCGCGGGATGCCCGACCGCTTACTCGGCCAGGATCTTCATCACCCGGGTGCGCTCGGCCCGTTTGCGCTGGTTCTCATCGAGAATCTTTTTGCGCAGGCGAAGGTTCCGCGGGGTGGCTTCGACGTACTCGTCCGGACCGATGTACTCGATGGCCCGCTCCAGGCTCATTCGGACCGGAGGCGCCAATTGGATGCCCTTGCCCTCGCCCTGCGAGCGCATGTTGGTCAACTTCTTCGTCTTGCACGGATTGACCGGGATGTCTTCCTCGCGGGCGTTTTCCCCCACAATCATGCCCGCATAGACCTTCTCGCCCGGTTCGATGAAAAGGCGGCCGCGCTCCTGGTTCATGTTGAGCGCGTACGCCGTGGCCACGCCGGACTCCATGCAAACGAGCGAGCCGTTCTTGCGGGCGGGGATTTCGCCCCGATCCGGTCCGTACTCGTGGAACAGATGGCTCATCACGCCGAGCCCGCGGGTCTGGTTGACCAGGTCCGTCTCGAACCCGATCAGGCCACGCATCGGGATGATGGCCTCGATGGTGACCTGGTCGCCGTGGTGGCTGAGGTTGACGATGTCGGCCTTGCGGGTGGCCAGGTTCTCGAGAATGGCTCCCATGAATTCCTGGGGAATCTCAAGGAAGAGCTTCTCGAACGGCTCAAGCAAGCTGCCGTCCGGCGCCCGGCGGTAAAGAACTTCCGGCCGGCTGACCAGCACCTCATAGCCTTCGCGCCGCATCTGCTCGACGAGGATGGCGATCTGCATTTCGCCGCGGCCGGAGACTTCAAAGACCTTGGGGTCGGCGGTCTGGGCGATCCGCAGGGCCACGTTGGTGCGGGTTTCTTTCTGCAGTCGTTCCCAGATGTGGCGGGCGGTGACCAGCTTGCCGTCCTGACCGGCGAGCGGGCCGTCGTTGACGGCGAACTCCATCTGAATGGTGGGCGGGTCAATCGGGATGTACGGCAGCGCGCCGCGCTCGGGCTTGTCGGCGATGGTTTCGCCAATGAACACATCCTCGAATCCGGTCACCCCCACGATGTCGCCCGCGTGCGCCTCCTGGATCTCGATGCGCTTCAAGCCCTCGAAGTGGTAGATCATGGTGATCTTGCCCGGCGTCACCTGCCCGTGGCCGTGGAGGCAGACGGCGGCGTCGCCGACCCGGACCCGCCCTTCGACAATCTTGCCGAACGCGATGCGACCGAGGTAGTCCGAGTAATCGAGGTTGGCCACGAGGATTTGAAAGCCATCGCCCGCCCGGGCCCGCGGCGGCGGGATGTGTTTCACGATGGCCTCGAAGAGCGGCTCCATCGTGCCGCTGACGTGCTCCAGTTCGAGCTTGGCGAAGCCCGCTTTCGCCGAGCAATACACAAACGGGAAGTCGAGCTGCTCGTCGGTGGCCTTGAGCGACAGGAACAGCTCGAACACCTGATCCAGGACCTTTTTGGGATGGGCGTTCTCGCGGTCAATTTTGTTGATGACGACGATGGGCTTGGCGCCGGCCTCCAGCGCCTTGCGGAGCACGAAACGCGTCTGCGCCTGGGGACCTTCGGCGGCATCCACCACCAGCAACACGCCGTCAATCATGTTCATGATGCGCTCGACCTCGCCGCCGAAATCCGCGTGTCCGGGCGTGTCCACGATGTTCACGTGGAAATTCTTGTACTTGAACGCGGCGTTCTTGGCGCGGATGGTGATGCCCTTCTCGCGCTCGAGGTCCATCGAATCCATGATCCGCTCCTCGCTGGCCTTGGCCTCGTTGGCGCGGAAGGTCCCGGACTGCTTCAACAGGCAGTCCACGAGCGTGGTCTTCCCGTGATCCACGTGGGCAATGATGGCGATATTCCGAATGTGCTGCATAGGCTCGCTCCCAAAGCGAAGTCGGCACTCTGCCGGCCACACTCGAAAGGTCAAGTGCGCCGGCGCCGGCGGAACCGACGGCCGCGGCAGAAAACGGGTCGCGGCGGAGCGCCGTTGCCGCTATGTTCCAACCGTATGTTGGTTCAGCGACGGAAAGCATTGTGGGGCGGCCTCAGTGGCTTGCTGCTCGTGTGGCTGCTCGCCGGCGGCGTCTATTACTACGCCCAGGCGACGAAGATCACCGTCGAGAAGGTCCGCACCTATCTGCGCAGCGTGGATTTGAGCAAGCTGTCCGGCGAGGAACGCGCCCGCGCGCTGGCACGGCTGGCGACCCTGATCAACGGCCTGCCGTACGAGGAGCGGCGCGCGGCCCGGCTTGACCGGGAATGGAATCGCTGGTTCCCGCAGATGACCGACGAGGAAAAGGCGGCCTTTGTGGAGGCAACCATGCCCACCGGCATCAAACAGGCGCTGGGCGCCTTCGAGGAACTGCCCCCCGAACGGCGGCGGCGGACCGTGGACGAGGCTCTCAAGCGGCTCAAGGAAGCGCGCGACCAGCTTGCCGCCGGCGAGTTCGAGCCGCCGCCCGGCGAGGGGACCAACCAGTTCGTGCTCAGCGACGAGCTGCGGCAAAAGGTCACCACCGCCGGACTCAAGACCTATTACAGTGAGAGCTCCGCGCAGACCAAGGCCGAGCTGGCGCCGTTGCTTGAGGAACTGCAGCGGCTGATGGAAAGCGGCGCGGCGTTTCGCGGACGCTATGGGCAGCGCGAGTAGTTCCGGGCGCGGCCGGCCGGTCGTTGGCTTTACCCTGGTCGAGTTGCTGGTGGTGATCGCCATCATCGGCATCCTCGCCGGGCTGCTGCTGCCGACCCTCGGGCGCGCCCGGGAAGCCGGGCGCTCGACCGCCTGCCTGAGCAACCTCCGACAAATCGGCGTCGCGGTGCAACTCTACGTGGATGACCACGGCAATCGGCTGCCGATCATCCGGGATCGCCTGCCCGCCACCAACGGCGCACCCGACGTGCCCGCACCGGAAGCGATGGAGGTCGTGCTCTCGAACTACCTCGGCAACGTCCGGGTGCTGCGCTGCCCCTCCGACCACTCGCGGCTCTTCGAAACCACCGGCTCCAGTTACTCCTGGAACAACCTGCTCAACGGTCAGCCCGCCAACGATCTCAGCGTCTTCGGCCTGCAGTTTGATCCCCACCAAATTCCCGTCGCCTTCGACAAGGAAGCCTTTCACAAGGCTCGCGGACCGAAGCGGGGCGTGAACTACCTGTACGCCGACGGCCATATCAAGAACCTGCTGGCGATCGAGGGCACGGTGAAACCGTGAGGCCACGCCCCGCCTCCCCCACCTCATGACCACCTCCACCCCGCCGTTGATCCGATTGCGCGCCCTGACCAAGCGGTTCGGACCGCGGCTGGCCCTCGACCGGCTTGATCTCGATGTCCACCCCGGCGAGGTGTTCGGTCTGCTCGGCCACAACGGCGCCGGCAAGAGCACCGCCATCGGCATGATGCTCGGCCAGGTCTGGCCCACCAGCGGCGAGGCGCAAATTTTCGGAGCCGACGTCACCAGCCATCGGCAGCGCGCTCTCGCCAAAGTGGGCGCCATCTTCGAGTCGCCGGTCTTTTACGATTACCTGAGCGGCTGGCGAAACCTGCAAATCCTCGCCAGTTACACCGCGCCGACTCCGGACCAGCGACTCCGCGAGGTATTGGACTGGGTGGGTCTCACCGGGCGCGAACAGTCCAGGGTCCGCACCTACTCGCACGGGATGCGCGCGCGGCTGGCCCTCGCGCAGGCGCTCCTCCCCGCGCCCGAACTCCTGATCCTCGACGAACCGAGCGACGGCCTCGACCCAGAAGGCATCCATGAAATGCGGCAAACGATTCTCCGCCTGCGTCGCGAACTGGGCCTCACCATCCTGCTCTCGTCGCATCTGCTCAACGAGGTCGAGCAACTCTGCACGCGCATCGCGGTGTTGCGACAGGGCCAAAAAGTCTTCGATGGCCCGCTGACAGAGGTCATCCGGGGGCATAACTGGTTCCGGCTGCGCACCGACGACTTCCCGGCCGCCGCGGCGCTCCTGCGTGCGGAGGGGTTGATTCACGCCACGGGCGCGGACGGCCGGTTGCAACTGGCCGGCGAAACGTCCCCCGACCGGGTGATCGCCCGCCTCGTAAGCGCCGGAGTTCGCGTGTACGAGTTCGCCGCCGCCGAAGAGACACTCGAAGACTTCTACCTCGCCCTCATGCGGCAGCCGGGAACTTCCCCGGTTGAGACCGGCCCCGCCGCCCGCTAGACTCAGCCCATGCCGATCTACGAGTTTCATTGCCCGGATTGCCAGCGAGACAGCGAGGTCCTGGTCCGCTCCAGCGATTGGAAAGGCACCGCCTGCCCGCACTGCGGCCAGACCCACTTGCAAAAGAACCTGTCTGTCTTCGCCGCGAACTCCCCCGCGGGCGAGGCGGCGCCCGTTTGCACGGGCCAACCGTCGTCCTGCGGGATGTGCGGCACCGGCCGCCCCCACCGGCACTGAGGCGGCCGCGGCGGTCAGGCGCAGACGTGGCTGGCCGCGACGCGGGTCAAATCGGGAACCAACCAGTCCGGTTGGGCGGCGCGGAGCGCCTCGAGGGTGGCCCCACCGGTTCCGACCGCCAAGACCCGGGCGCCAATGGCCCGCCCGCACCGCACATCTGCCGGCGTGTCGCCGATCACCAGCACTTCGGGCCCGGTGAGCGGGCGACCCAGCAGTCGATCGCCCCGGTCCCGTCCGATCGCCACCAGCCGGTCGCGGTCCTCGTCGTCGTCGCCGAAGCCGCCGGTCACGAAGTGCTCCCACAGCCCATAGTGGCGCAGCTTGATCTCGGCGCCGAGCCGGATGTTCCCGGTTTGCAACCCCAGCAAGGGCGGGCAAGCCACTCCGCGCAGGGCGGCGATAAACTCGCTTACGCCCGGACAGATCCGTCCTGAGTGCGTCCGCAAACATTCGTCGAGGCGGAAGACGTAGGCGTCGAGGAACCGGGCAATGCTCGCGGCATCAGCCGGCCGGCCGTGCGTGGCAAGCAACTCCCGCACGAGCGAGGTGTCGGTCCGCCCTGCGAATGACATGCGGCTCGTCCCGTCGCGAAGACCGAAATCGTGCTCCGCCGTGCGGGCAAAGGCGCTCACCCCCGCGCCGCCGGTGCGGATGAGCGTGCCATCAATGTCGAAGAGGACCAGCCGGACCACCGGCGGAGGTTAGCCTGCCGCCGGGCCGGGGCGCGAGCGCGGACTCCCGGCCGCGCCGCGGTTCAGAACCGCTCCACCAGCTTCTCGATCAGGAAGCTGCTTTCCCGCAACGCCTGCCCACAGAACGGGCCGAACCACTCGGCCACGCGCCGGAATTCCCGCTCGAAGCCGGCGGGGCCTTCGCGCTCGAGCAGTTCCGCACTGCGTCGCAGGAAGTCCACGTACTCGCGGAGCAGCGCCCGGCGCTCCGGCGACGCGCAAATGATGCTGCCGTACATGGCGCCGTCCTGCGCAAACAAGCGGCCGATCATGCCCAGTTCCAGCCGGTAAATCGGGCTCGAGAACTCAAGCGTGCGGGTCAAGTTCACGTTCCGGTCCGCAAGGAACTTTCCGAAGGCGAAGGTTGCGAAGTGCCGCACCCCCTGGACCAGGTCCATCAACTCGTCGTGCTCCTCCGGGGTGATCGGCAGGACGATGTTGCCCCAGTCCGCGAGTTGGTCCAGCACCCACTCGCACGCGTCGGGGTCCCGCCCGGGCGTGGCCACCACCACCTGCTGATCCATGGAAGTGCTCGACGGTCCAAAGAGCGGATGCAGCCCCACCACCGGCCCCGGGTGGGCTTCGAGCATCGCCTTCACCGGCGCGACCTTCAGGCTGGTCAGATCGGCGAGCACGCACGCGCGCGGCAGCGCGGGGGCCAGCCGGTGGATGACTTCCACCGTGCGTTCGATTGGCACCGTCACCAGCGCCAGCGCCGCCCCGGCGCACAAGCGGTGTACCTCGCCCCAGTCGCCCGTCTCCAGCACGCGAACCTCGTAACCCGACTCCGTGAACCAGCGGGCAAAGTAGGCGCCCATGCGGCCGCGGCCGCCGACGATCACCACGGCCGCGCCCGGCCGCACGCCGGTCTTGGCCACGTGGGCCGTCTGGCGCACCCGCGACTGCCGCATGATGCAGCGGTAGAGTTCTTCGATGAAATCCGGGTCCAGCCCGGCTCGCACGGCCTGCTCACGCCGCTGCGAGATCAGATTCTCCTCCCGCGCCGGGTGATACACCGGCAGGTGCGCGGCCCGCTTGAGGGCCACCACCTCCTGGACCTTCGCCGCCCGGCGGGCGAGGAGTTCAACGACCTGCTGGTCCAGGTCATCAATCTCGCGACGGAGGCTCTCGAGGGTCGGGAGGGCGTTGGTGGAATCGGCGCTCATGCGCCCCGAGCATTGCCGCAGCCGCCGCGCTTGCCAATCCCGGCGGCGAGCCGGCAGCCGGACGCGCGCTTGACGGGCCGAGTATCCGCCGCGTTTATTGCCGGCCTGAAATTTGCTAAGTTCAAGGGGGCACGATCGGGGCTCGTCCAGCCCCGGAAGCGCGATCACCATGAAAACGCATCACTGGCTCCGACACCTGGGCGGCCACCTGTTGGCCCTGGGCCTCCTTGGCTGGCCCGGCTTGGCCGAAGAACTGCCCGCGCGAATCGGAGGGCCAACCCTGACGAACGGCCACCTCAACCTGAGTCTGCCCAAGGTCGTGGGCATCGAGGCCTGGCAGGTGGAAGCGACACCGGCCTTGGGCCAGAGCTTCGCCCCAATTTCGGACAACCCGCCGGCCGGATTCGAGTGGACCGGACCGGCTGGGGCACCGGCCGGGTTTTACCGGGTGCGCGGTGAATCCCTCAGCCCGGAGGCGCTCTGGGCCATCGTGACCTTGAACCGCCTGGCCTACGGGCTGACGCCGGACCTCTTGGAGCGGGTGCTGACCGGCCCCGGAGCCATCGGCGCGGCGGCCTACATCGCCGAGCAACTGGCGCCCGAGAGCATTCCCGACACGCTGGACGCGCCGCTGCCGACGCTGGACTGGCAGTTCGTGAGCGTGACCGGCGTGGCCTCGAGTTCAACCCTTTACCTTTACCCCTCCGACCCTGGGGACGTGTACCTGGACGACCTGACGCTCGTGGCCGGGAGCGTGCCGGGGCAGGCGCCCAACCTGGTGCGCAACGGTGACTTTGAAGCGCCCCTGGCCGGCACGTGGAACGTCTCGACCAACCTGTCCGACTCGCACCTGAGCACCGAGTACAAGCGCGGCGGGCAGAGCAGCCTGCACCTGGTGGCGAGCACGGGCGGCACCACGCGCACGTCGGCGTTGTGGCAGGAGATTTCTCCGGCCCTGAAGGTGGGACAGACCTACACGCTCAGTTACTGGTACCTGCCCAGCACCAACGGCACTTATCTAACTGCCCGGTTGTCCCGCAGCG
>CAYNCT010000034.1:0-8709 GCA_964396005.1 uncultured Verrucomicrobiota bacterium
CTGCGCCTGCGCCCCCACCCCTACGAGTTCTTCCTCTACTACGATGTGTAGAGCGGGCCAGTTGTTCACAGGGCACCCCGGCAGCGGGGTGCCCTTTTTCGCCTGCCTCCCTTCGCATCCGCCCGAATTTATTGGCGGGATCCACCTGTGGATAACGTGCCAACAAATGCCAACAGGTTGTGCTGGTCAGAACGGCTGGTCGGTCGTAGAAACCTCGGCGTCTCGAGAACCGCTGGAGGTCAACGAGCCAGCGTCACGGAGATGAGGTCAACCGGGGTGACGGATCCAAATGCAAATTCCTGATTTCCAGATGCTTGAACGACTTCAGGCGCTTTCGTCGGGCAGGATGATTGACGTCGGTTTCGCGGGAACGGCGGTGGGGGGACCCCGCCGCCCTCTAAAGGGCTGTGCGGGCGAGCGTTACACTCGCGTGACAGGGGACGGTGAATAAAGTCGGCGTCGCACTCTCAAATCAAGTCCGGATCCCCGCATGCAACTCACCGCCGAAAAGGTCTGGGCCAAAGCCCAAAGCGCGCTGCGCGAGCTGCTGAGCGGCCAAATCTACGAGCTCTGGTTCGCCAACGTCCGTGCGGTGGATCTTACCCCGGAAGCGATCTCGCTGGTGGTGCCAGATGATTTCTGCGAGGTCTGGCTCACGGACAACTACCTGGGCCTGCTCAAGGAAACCGTCGCCAAGGCGTGCCAACGGCCGCTCGACATCCGATTCGTGATCGCCTCTCCAGCGACCGCTCCGGCGGGTGGCCTCGAGACCGCCCCCGCCCCCGTGGCAAAGGTCGAGGCTGAGCCCGCGTATTCCGGGGGTCAGGCCGACCTCGCTTTCAATCCTCGGAACACCTTTGAGACCTTCGTGGTGGGCAGCAACAACAGCTTCTCGCACGCCGCTGCCCTCGCGGTGGCGCAAGCCCCCGGCCGGGCGTACAACCCGCTCTTCGTCTATGGCGGCGTGGGCCTGGGCAAGACCCATCTCTTGCACGCCATCGGCCAGCACGTGGTGCGCACGCGGAAGGCGGCCCGGGTGGCCTACCTGTCGTCCGAAAAGTTCACGAACGAGTACATCGACGCGATCCAGTCGAACACGGTGGCCCGGTTCCGGCGCAAGTACCGGCAATCAGACGTGTTGTTGATTGACGACATCCAGTTTCTGGCGGGGAAGGAGCGGATTCAGGAGGAGTTCTTTCACACCTTCAACGCGCTGCACGAGTCGCATCGGCAGATCGTCCTCACCTGCGACCGGCCCGCCGGGGAGATTCACGGTCTCGAGCAGCGGCTGGTCTCCCGCTTCGAGTGGGGCATGACCACCGACCTGCAGCCCCCGGATGCCGAGACCCGGATGGCCATCCTGCGGCAGAAAGAAAAGGCTCTCGGCGTCAAACTGCCCGACGCGGTGATCGAGTTCCTCGCCAACCGGATCCGGTCCAACATCCGGCGTTTGGAGGGTGCGCTTATTCGCGTGGCCACCTACGGCTCGCTCACGGGTAAGCCGGTCACGGTCGAAGTGGTGGAATCCGTGCTGCACGAGGTGTTGCATGAGGAGGGACGCCACGCGCTTTCGATTGACGCGATCCAGAAGCGAGTGGCCGAGCACTTTGACCTCCGGCTCGCCGATATGACCAGCAAACGGCGCCCGGAGAACATTGCCTTCCCCCGCCAGATCGCCATGTATCTGGCGCGCACGCTGACGGAGAGTTCGCTCAATACCATCGGCGAGGCGTTTGGCGGCCGCGATCACGGCACCGTGCTTCACGCCTGCCGGCTGGTGAAGGATCGGATGGAAGTGGATGCCAACGTGCGGCAGGTGGTCACCTACCTCGAGAAGCAGTTGCGCCGCTAGGGCGCGCTCCCCAGTCGCCCCGGCGCCGCCCCTTTCATGAGCCTCCCGGCCCCGATGATTGACGTGCGGGGACTCGCCAAGGAATTCCATACCTACAAAAAGAAGCCCGGACTGTGGGGAGCCGTGTGCGGGCTGGTCCATCGCGAGCGGGAGACGGTGACCGCCGTCAAAGGCGTGAGCTTTCAAATCGCCGAGGGCGAGCTGGTCGGTTTTCTCGGGCCCAACGGCGCCGGCAAAACCACGACCTTGAAGATGCTGGCCGGCTTGCTCTACCCGACGAGCGGAACCGCCCGGGTGCTGGGCTTTGTGCCGTGGGAGCGGCACAATGAATATCGCCGCCAGTTCGCCCTCCTGCTGGGGCAGAAAAACCAGTTGTGGTGGGACCTGCCTGCCCGCGAGTCGCTCGAGTTAAACGCCAAGATTTACGGCCTCGCCGCCCCCGTTTTCGAGCGCACCGTGGCGGAACTTACCGACCTGCTGGGCGTCCGGGACAAACTCGCGGTCATGGTCCGCGAATTGTCGCTGGGCGAGCGCATGAAGCTGGAATTGATCGCGGCGCTCCTGCACCAGCCCCGCGTCCTGTTTCTCGATGAGCCGACCATCGGCCTCGACGTCGTTTCGCAAAAAACCGTCCGCGATTTCCTCCGTCACCACAACGCCACCCGGCGCACCACGATTGTGCTCACCAGCCATTACATGGCGGACATTCGCGAACTTTGCGAGCGGGTGATCATCATTGACCACGGCGCGATCTTTTTCGACGGGCGCCTCACCGAGGTCGTGGACCGTTTCGCCGACTTCAAGCTGGTCACGATCCGGCTCGACCTGTCCCAACCGCCGCCCCGGCTCGACTTGGCGGCCTTCGGCGAACCCGTCGAATCCGAGCCCGGCTGCCTGCGATTCAAGGTCAAACGCGACCGGGTCACCGCGGTCTGCAAAACCCTCCTCGATCAACTGCCGGTGGCGGACATTGACATCCAGGAAGTGCCGATCGAAGACATCATCCGGCGCCTGTTTGCGCGCTGAACTCCACCGCCGTCCCGACAGCCGCGCGGCGGCGCTACTCGACCCGGACCCGGTAGAACCGAAGGGGCGCCGGGGCGGCATCCTCCACCTGCATGAGCTGGCCGGTGCCCGTGGTGCTGATGAGGATTTGGTGCGGGCCGCGGGCGGACTCGGCAAACTCAACATGGTTCACGAAGTTGCTGAGGCTGGTCCACGACAAGCGCCGCGCTCCGCCCGGCAAGAGCTCGATGCGCAGATTGGGCCACGCCGGGAGGCTGATGTCCGTGAACACCAGATCGTCCAGCGTGGGCGGGGTTTTCAACACGGGTATCGTGGCAAGGGAGGGGTTCCCCGGCACCTGCGCCCGGAACAGGCCCCCGGCGGGCACCGGCGGATGAAAACGGTTGAGAACGTTGGTGCCGAGCAGCCTGCGCCCAAAGACCGTGAAACCTCCGTCCACACCGTCGAGAAATGCGTTGTTGGTCAGGCTGATGAACCACTGCGAGGTCGCGGAGTTGGTCTGGCCGCCCACGCGGGCCATCGCGATGGTGCCGTACTGGTTGCTGTAGATTCGCCCTGCCTGATACTCGTTGGTGATCGGTCCGTAGGTGGGGATCGCCACGAGCTGGGCGGTGGGCGTTCCCCGGCCGGTCACGGCAAACCCGCCCCCTTGAATGACAAACCCGGGTTCGTGCCGCTGGACGAAGCTGCCGAGAAAGCGCCCCTCCCGGATATACCGCTTGAAGTTCTCGACCGTGACCGGCTTGTCCTCGTCATAGAGCTCGAGCACCCAGTCGCCCAGCGGCGTGTGAAACTGGGCCAGACTGCCGGCCCACGCCGGCCCGGCCAGTGCGAGCACGGCAATCAAACGAAACAGGAACATAGCAATATGCAAAACGGTTACGGGGCCGGGTTCACCCGGACTTCGCGCGCGACGGAAATCAGGGCTCGATGCAACCGGCCGTTCGTCGCGCAGATCGCGTAACTCCGATCCGGCCCGGTCGGTTCCGACCAAAACTTTCCTCCGGCGCATTCCACAATCAACCCGCCGGCCGCGATGTCCCAGAGGCGGACCCCGGCCTCGAGGAAGGCATCAAACCGGCCGCTCGCCACGTAGGTCAACGCCAGCGCGGCCGAGCCCATGATCCGGATCTTGCGGACCCGATGGGTCAAGGTTTCAAACGCGGGCAGCAGGTGATTCAACACGCGCTCTTTTTTTCCGAAGCCGAGGGACACCACCGCCTCCGCCAGCTTGCGGCGAGCGCTGACGTGAACGGTCCGCCCGTTGAGGCGCACCGGTTGCCCACGCACCGCCGTCCAGAGCTCCCCAAAAAACGGGTCGAAAACCACGCCCACCAACGTTTCCCAAGCGGCCTCTGGCGCGGTCCCAAACACCCCGACCACCTCGTGCGCCCGCTGCAGGGCGATGCTGACGCACGCGTGCGGGATGCCGTAGGCGAAATTCACCGTGCCGTCAATCGGGTCCACCACCCAACGCCACCGTCCGCCGTCGCCGCCCGTCGCGCCCTCCTCCCCCAGGATGGGAGTGCCGGGAAAAGCTGACCGCAGCCGCTTTTCGATCAGGCGCTGGCAGCGAACATCCAGTTCCAGTTTGATGTCATGCTGGGTGGCTGACTGAATGGCCTTGGGCGCGCGCCAGTTGCGGCGCATCACGGCTCCCGCGTCCCGGGCGGCGTCCGCCGCTACCCGGAGGGCTCGCGGCAAAGGAATTCTGTTCTCGGTCATGGCAGCGGCAGATCGCAGGCAGCGGGGGGCGCTCTAACGCGGGCCGGACCGCGGCGAATTGGTCGCGGACGTCGCCGACGGCAGGGGCAGCGTCTCTCCGGCCGGCCGCTCGCCAGCGGAATACAAGCCCGGCCCGATCCCCGCCAGCGGGTCCCTCGCCTGGCGCTCCCGGAGGAAGCGCTCCACGCCGATCGCCCCGAGCAACACGATCACCACGCCCAGCGCGGGAAGGACAATCTTCCAGTTAACACGGGAAAGCAGCAGCGTCAGGCCGTCCAGAAAGCCCTTGGGTTGCCGCGTCAGGCTCGGGTGCTCGGCGAACTTTTCGGTCTGGCGCAACTCCGACTCCAGCGTCGCCAGCACTTCCGCTTCGGGCAGCCGATACAGCCGGCACAGCGTCCGCACAAACCCGCGAATGTACACCGGCGCCACAAAGGCGTCGTAGGTCCCCGCCTCCAGCGCCCGGACGTGATCGGTGCGAATCTTCGTCGCATCCGCCACCTGCTTGACCGACAGCTTGGCGGCCTCGCGGGCGTTGCGGAGTGATTCGGCGACGGTGGCCATGACGCGCGGATTACACCGAACGTCTCCCCGGATGACAACGCCGGAAGTTGGGGTGCCCCCACTCGCGTCGCGCCAAAGTGTGCCGGCCGGGAACCGCGTCCGGGACGTGGCTGCGCCCCCTTATTGCCTGCGGCTGTCGCTGCTCCCCGTCGCCTTTCCTGGCCGCGACGCAGGATCTGGCGCCTGCGAATCCCCATTGCCACGCACTGACGGGCAGACAACATTGCCCCCGCCGTTTATCTGCCTGCGCCATCATGAAAAGCACCTCTTCCACCTTTTCCCGTCGGAGTTTCTTCAACGCCACGGCCACCGCCGCGCTTGCGCCAGCCCTCACCGGCTTGTCGGTCGGGGCCCAAAGCGCGTCCGCTTCCGGCTCGGGCAACCGCGTCGTCGCGCCCCCGGAGGGCAAGCGCCTGCTCCTGTCCTGCAAGCTCGGCATGATCACCGACAAGGCCGGTAACCGAAAGCTGACCCTCGCCGAGCGGCTGCGGATGGCGGCCGAAGCCGGTTTCGATGGCGTGGATCTCGACCAGGCGGGCGATTACACGCTGGAGCAGGCGCGCGAAGCGGTGCAGCAATCCGGCGTCTTCGTCCACAATGCGATCAACCACGCCCATTGGGAAAAGCGCCTGACCAGCGCGAATCCGGAAGAACGGGAGGTCGGCCGGAAGAACATCGAGCACTGCATCCGCCTCTCCCACGCCGCCGGCGGCTGCGGCGTGTTGATCGTCATTGGCCGGGGCGGGGATGGTTCGCCCGCGGAGATCGAGGAGCGCGCGCGGGTTGAAATCCGCAAACTGCTGCCCCTCGCAGCCGCTTACGGCCAGCCGATTCTGATCGAGAACGTTTGGAACCAGATGTTTTACGCCCATGACGGCAAACCGGAGCAGGGACCGGAGCAATTCATCCGTTTCGTGGACAGCTTTCGCAGCCCTTGGGTGGGCATGTATTACGACATCGGCAATCACTGGAAATACGGCCGGCCGGGCGACTGGATCCGCGCGTTCGGCCACCGTTGCGTGAAACTGGATGTCAAAGGCTTCAGCCGCGCCCGCGACAAGTTCGTGGACATTACCAGCGAAGACGACGACCTGCCCTGGGCCGATGTGCGCCGTGCCCTGGAGGAAATTGGTTTTGCGGGCTGGGCGACGGCCGAGGTGGGCGGTGGCGACGTTGACCGCCTCCGCACGGTCCGCGAGCAAATGCAGCGTGCCTTCGGGCTGTGATTCCGCCCGGGGCGCTTGCGGCCCCATCGCGGGATGCCGCCTCGACGGTCAAGGCACGGGCATCTCGTCAAAGATCCGCTGGATGATGCTTTCCGGGGTCTTGTCCTCGGCCTCCGCCTCGTAGGTGATGGCGACCCGGTGGCGAAGCACGTCCATGCCGACGCTCTTCACGTCCTGGGGCGTGACATAGCCCCGGCCTCGCAGGAAGGCGTGGGCCTTGGCGCAGAGCGTTAACGCGATGGTCGCCCGCGGCGACGCTCCGAGCTGAATGAACTCCTTGACGGGAATCTTGTACTTGTCCGGCTCGCGAGTGCAGCAGACCAGATCAACGACGTAGTTCTTCACTTTGTCGTCCATGTAGATGTGGTTGATCGTCTCGCGGGCCGCCAGCACGTGAACCGCATCCACCACCTGCGCCGCAGAGGGCTGGCCGCTGGTCATGGCCATCAGGTCGAGGATTTGCCGCTCCTCGTCCCGCGTCGGGTAACCGATCTTGAGTTTCATCATGAACCGGTCCACCTGGGCTTCGGGAAGCGGATAGGTGCCCTCCTGCTCGATGGGGTTCTGGGTGGCGAGGACAAGGAACGGCTCCGCAAGCTTGAAGCTCTGATCGCCGATGGTGACCTGCTTCTCCTGCATGGCCTCAAGCAGCGCGCTCTGCACCTTGGCCGGCGCGCGGTTGATCTCGTCGGCCAGAATCAGGTTGGCGAAGATGGGCCCCTTGCGCACGGTGAACTTGCGGGTGCTGGGGGTGTAGATCTGGGTCCCGATGATGTCGGCGGGCAGCATGTCCGGGGTGAACTGAATGCGCGAGAAGGACACGTTGAGCGTGCTGGCCAGCACCTTGACCGAAAGGGTCTTCGCCAGCCCGGGAACGCCTTCCAGGAGGACGTGGCCGTTGGCCAGCAGCGAGATGATCAACCGCTCGACCAGGTATTTCTGCCCCACGATGACCTTGCCCATCTCGGTCATCAGCGGCGCCACGAAGGCGCCGGTGGCCATGACCTCCGCGTTGACGGTTTCCAATGCGTTACTCACGCGCGCGAGTGTACCGGCCGCCGCGCGGGACGCCAGTCAGGACGCGCGGCCGCGAGGGGCGCTCCCACCTTGCCACCGCGACGCCGGGGGGCGGCGCGCGGCGGGCCATGCCGCAGGGACCGCACTCTTGAGCGCGCCGGGCGCGCGACCGGAGGCCACAGCCATTCAGTAGATCCGCAGCGTGTCCAGCACGGCTCTGGTGCGCGCAACCTCATGGGTGCGGAACAGGTCGGTCTTCCCCAACGCCGCCAGCACCGCAAAGAACGGCTCCGCGCACCGGACCTCCTCGCCAAAGTACTCGAAGGCGTGGGGCAACGCGTGACACACCGGAAAGCCCAGGGTTCGCAACCGAAAGGAGTTGAGGAAGACCCGCATCTGGTGGCGCACCCGCACCGCGCTGTCTTGCAGGTTGCGGTAGTAGAAGCCCAGTCCCGGATCCACGAGGATCTTCCGCACCCCGCACCGCGTTGCGGTCTCGATCTGCCGGGCAAAGTAGTCGCGCAGCATGGCAGTCGGATCCACGCCGAAGTCGAAATCGCCGACCTCGCGCACGTTGGCCCCCTGGACATGGCAGATGATCACCGCAGCGTCGTGCGCGGCGACCATCCGGAACATCTCGTCACTGCGATCGGTGCCGGTGAGGTTCAGCACTGCGGCGCCCGCCTCCAGACAGGCCCGCGTGACCGCCGGCTGATAGGTCTCGACGGACACAGCGATGCCCTCCCCCGCCAGGGCCTTTACCACCGGCAGCAACCGGCTGTTTTGGCCCGCATCGTCCACGCGACTGGCATGGGCAAGGGAAGACTCGGCCCCCACGTCCACGATCGCCGCGCCCTGGGCGGCCAGTACCCGGCCCCGACGAATGGCCATCTCGGTCGTCAGGCACACGCTTTCGCGATACCAGGAGTCGGCCGAGAGGTTGACCACGCCCATGATCGCCGGCTCCGAGTTAAACGCGAGGTGCCGGCCGCCGACCGCAAATTCCGCCACCCGCGCCGCCGCGGCTTCGCGCTCGGCCGCCAGAAGTTCCGCCAGCGCCTCCAAGTTCAGCATGGCGGCCAGCATAGCCGACGGGGGTGAAATGCCAAATGCCGCAAGGAGGAAGCGGTGGCGCGCCCGCCGCGACTCGAACGCGGGACCACCTGCTTAGAAGGCAGATGCTCTATCCATCTGAGCTACGGGCGCACCGGAACCCGCCCAAAACGAGCGAAGTTAAGACCGCAACCGCCGGTTTGCGACGGGACTTTTTGCTCTTCGCGCCGGTCCTGGCTGCGAATT
>CAYNCT010000034.1:8719-27470 GCA_964396005.1 uncultured Verrucomicrobiota bacterium
CTGGCGCCGCGGCCCGGCCTCGCTGCAGGCGGAGTATGCGGCGGTCGAGATTCGCGGCAAGCCCGCCGTGCAAGCGCGCGGGCCAGCAGGGAAGGTCTTGCTGCTTTGGAAAACCGCGGCGTCGAAGCGGGGCGGCGTCGAAAGGCGTTACCCTCACCGCGCCGTGCCTCCCGCGGCACATCTTGATCTGCATGCGCCAGCGGACCATTTTTCACCGCAGCATGAGCCCGCGCCGCATCCTGGTGATTGAGGACGATGACCTTCAGTACGAGCTGTACGAGGAGGCGCTGAAGGACTACGAACTGATTCGGGCGAAGACCGCGTCGCGTGCCCTGCTATCCCTGCCCAAGGACCGGCCGCACCTCATCCTCCTCGACCACGTGCTGGCCCGCGGTGAACTGGGGCTCGAGTACCTGCCGGAGATGAAAGATCTGCTGCCCTACGTGCCGATCATTGTGGTGTCGGGTGCGTTGGAGGTGGCGCAACAGATGGAGGCGCTCCAAGGGCCGCGACGGGCGCATTACTGCCTGACCAAGCCGGTGGATCTCGAGGAACTCCGGCGCACCATCGCGACCGCCCTGCGCGAGTGCGGTGAAGCGGAAATCATCCGCCAGTTCGAGGCGCTGGAACGGTCCCGGCGCGTGGATGTCGAGGAGCTGTTAAGCCGCTCCACCGACCGCCTCGCGCGCCAGACGGAAATCCGCCGGCAACTTCAGGGGACTACCGAACGACCGAACATCTCCGCGCTCGCCCGTCAGTTCCGGGTCGCCCGACGCACGATTATCCGCGATTTGCACGAACTCATCCGGCGCGGCGAACTGCCGGCGGAGTTGTACCAGCCCTGGGATGGCGGGGACGGCGGCGAAGATGATGACTCTCGTTCCGCCGGGCCCGGCGGCGACTCCAAGTGATTCCCGCAACAGGTGCCCGGCCGCCCGCCGAGCGGTAAGCGATCAACCGGCCCGGCGGTTCAGAGGCTCAGCGATTCCCGCCGGTCAGGCGCACCAGCCGCGGCGGCGGTCGGGAAGCTGAGCAATGACGTCGTTCGCGATCTTGACGTCCTCCGCCACCTGGAAATCGAACATGCCCACGCAGGCGAAGTCAGCCCCGTTCCGGAAGGCGTAGTCGAAGCCGATGGCCGGCCGAATGGCCCCGGCGGCCAGCACTTTGTACGCGATCCACGGCTTTTCGATCCGGCTCATCACTTCGATGGTGCGATCCGGATCCAGGTCGTAGTAGTTGTCCACCGCGTAGTTTTCGATGACCGGCTTGGTCTGATCCGGGCGCCGGGCGGACCAGTACTTGTTGTGGTGGAGCGTCTTCATGTAGAAGTCCAGGGGCAGCTTCGCCGCCTCGACCGCTTCCACCATCTCCAACGAATGGCCCGCCACGCCGGTGATTACGCCCTCGCGACGAACGAGTTCCAGAAACCGGGCAATCCGGTCCAGGTGGCCCTCGAAAGTCCATTTGTCGCCGAGGTTGCCGACGAGGAAGACGCCGACGGCCTCCGCATCAATCGAGAACTTGATCATGTCGCCCATTTTCTCCGGGTCGGGAGCGGCCTGGGCCAGCCACTGCATTTTGCCCCCGCGCTCCTTGCGATAACGCCGGAAGAGCGCCACCGCCCGGGTGTTGTCCGGGTTCACGATCATGGTATTGATGCCGTGTTCCTCACAGATTTGCCAGGTGTCCATCACCTTCTCGTCGGTGAAATAGTGGCTGAGCAGCGAGGACACGTAGATGAGGTCGCGCGAGTGCGCGTAGCCCCCGATCAGGTTGCCGCCGCAGATGAGCCGGCTGATCTGCACGTTGCCGATCCGCCCGGTCTCGATCTTGGCCCTGGCCCCCAGCCGCGGCGCCGGCGCCCCAGCCGCCAGCAAGGTTTGCTCTTCCAGGGCCAGCGCCGCCGCGCCAGCGGCCATCGCGCCGAAGAAGTTACGACGGGAGACATGCTCCCTCAGAGGCACGGGACAGGTGCGAAGCTGTTTCATGACCTTCTCTCTACGCTTCCCACCCCAAACTGCCAACCAATATTTGGCGGGCATTTGCCGGATTTTGTCCCGGTCCTTACCGGGCCCCCGGGCGCCGCCCGAAGATCGCGTCGCGACCCGACAGATACAGCAGCGCGATGAGCCCGGCGAACGGCAGCAGGGATAAAACATCCGACCACGCGCCAGCGACGAACGGGTTTCGGTCTGCCAGCGCGGCGATGGCGGCGTTGAATCGCGCCAACCCCTGCGCCAGGCCGTGGCCCTCGGGATTGGCCAGCCCCGCGATGAACGCGATGAGAATTCCCGCGATCGCCCCGCCCGCGATGTAGCCCGAGGCCAGCAACACGCCGGCGCTCTTGTCTCCCTCCGCGGTTAACTCGTCCTCGGTAAGTTGCTGGCCGTGGTGTTTGCGCCGCAGATAGCGGTCCACCCACCACCGCACAGCGCCGCCCAGAAAGATCGGCGTCGAAGAGGACAAGGGCAGATAGACGCCCGTGGCAAACGCCAGCGAAGGCAGGAAGGACATCTCCAGCACCAGGGCAATCATCGCCCCGATGAGCACCAAGCCCCACGGCAATTCCCGGCTGAGAATGCCCTTGATGATGTACGACATCAGGGTCGCCTTCGGGGCGTCGAACTTCTCCACCGTCGTGCCGTCCGGCCGGGTGCGATGGGCGCCATTGATCCCCGGGTCCACCAGGTACACGGGCGCGCCGGCAGCGTCCACCAGGTAGCGTCCCTCGGGACCCAGCTTCGGGTCCGTGTTGTGCCAGACCCAGTAGGTGTTGGTATCGGTACTGCGTTGCGGGCCCAACAACCCTTCCCGCTGGGTCAGGCTCGCCACGTCCGCCCGCATCGTTGCCGGCAGGTTCTGGAGCTGCGCCACCGGCACGTACACCGTTTTGCTGTCGTTGAGCAGGGTCAGCACCGGGCCCAGAATCAGCGCGGAGGCCAGGGCCCCCACCAGCAACGCGACCTGCGGGTGGCGCGGCGTCGCCCCCACCAGGAAACCCGTCTTGATGCTCTGCGCCGTGGTGCCGCCGTTGGAGGACGCGATGCACACGATGCCGCCCACCGACAAGGCGGTGACGTAGTAACGGGACTCGGTCCAATCCAGAACCAGAAAGATCAGACACGTCAGCAGCAACGTGGCCACCGTCATGCCTGAAATGGGGTTGGACGAAGAGCCAATCTCGCCCGTCAACCGGGAGGAGACGGTCACGAAGATGAAGCCGAAAACGACGATCATGAGCGCCCCCACAACGTTCATGTGCAACGGGGTGGCGAGCGTGATCGCGGCCACCAGGCCGAGAATGCCCATCACCACCAACTTCAGCGGCAGATCTTCATCCGTTCTCCGCGCGGCCGGAGCTCCGCCCCGGGCGCTGCGGAAATCCCGCACGCCGCCGCGCAGCGCATGGAGGATGGTGGGCAGCGAACGCAACACGCTGATGATGCCGCCCGCCGCCACCGCGCCGGCCCCGATGTAGAGGATGTACGCGCCCCGCACATCGTGGGGGCCCATCTGGCTGATCGGCTGGCTGCCCGGCGGAACCACGCCCGGCGCGTGGTCGCCGAAAAAGATGATGGCCGGAATCAGCACCAGGTAACTGAGCACTCCGCCCGCGCACATGATGGAGGCGATGCGCGGACCGATGATGTAGCCCACCCCGAGCAATTCGGGCGAAATCTCGGCCGACACCGATCCGCCCTTGAACGGCGCGCCAAACACCTTTTCCGGGATGTCTTTCCACAGCCGGAAAAGCGCCATCAGCGTTTTGTAAACGAGCCCGATTCCAAACCCGATGAAGATGATCGCCGGGTTGGCCGCGAGGCCCGCCACGCGCGACTGCGCGCCACCGCCGCCCGCTGCCGCCGCTCGGGACGCGGCAGACGCGCCCGCCTTGAGGACCTCAGCGCACGCGGTTCCCTCCGGAAACTTCAACACGCCGTGCTGCGCCACGATCAGTGCCCGACGCAACGGGATCATCATGAGCACGCCCAGCAAACCGCCCAGGATCGACACCAGCAACACGCGCGACAGTTCGAGGTCGAACCCCAAAATCAGGATCGAAGGCATGGTCACGCCCACGCCGAACGCGATGGACTCGCCGGCGGAGCCCGCGCTCTGGACCAGGTTGTTCTCGAGGATCGTCGCCTCGCGGAAGCCGAGTTTCGCCGCCAGCTTGAACAGCGTGATCGCAATCACCGCCACCGGAATCGAGGCGCTCACCGTCAGCCCCACCTTCAGAACCAGGTACAACGACGAGGCTCCAAAGATCATCCCCAGCAGCGTGCCCACGATCAGCGGGGCCGCGGTGAATTCCGGCAAACGGGCCTCGGCCGGGATGTACGGTTGGAAGGTCTCGGCCGGATGCGTCGGGGACGGGCCGGAGGGTTGGTTGGTCGGGGCGGCGCTCATCAGAACAATCCGTGCCATCATTCTGTGCTGGGGCACCGTGGCGACGCGAGTCGAATTCCCGGTCGTGCCCCCCGCGCCGACCGGCGGACGCTCCACCGGACCCGGCCGGTTGGCATGGGGAGCGCACCCACCCCGAGCACAGCGGGCCTCGCCCTTGCGGCCCGCTCGGGCGAACGCCACGGGGCGACCGTGTGCGCGAAGCGGCCGTCAGATCCGCTCGGGCAGCTCAAAGCCCTTCCGGCGCGGACGGTCGAGCAGTTCGTTGGCGGCCGCGTCGCCCACGAATTGTTCGCGTTGGGGATCCCACCTCAGCCGGCGACCGGTTTCGCGGACGATGTTTCCCAGATGGCAAACCGTGGTCGAGCGGTGGCCGATCTCGACGTCGGCGATCGGCGCCTGACGGGACTTGATGCAGTTGATCCAGTTGCGCTGGTGGTTTTCCACGAAGCCCGCCGGCCGCTGTTCGAGCGCCTCTTCGGCCAATTCGTGCGGATCGGACTTCACCACGCCGCGGTCAATGGTGATGCGGCCTTTCTCCCCGATGAAGATCGCGCCGCCGGTCGGGGCGTCGCCCAGTTCCATCACGATCTCACCCGGGTAGCGCATGAACACCTTGGGCTGGCTGCAGATCCGATCGCCCCGCTCCTTGCTTTCCGCCTCGCGATAGGTGGGCGGGTCAAACTTCGGCCCCTCCGTCCACACTTCGATGGGACCGGCGTTGTCCATGCCCAGGGCGCACTGGACCTGATCGAAACCGTGGGCTCCCCAGCCGGTCATCTCGCCGCCCGAAAAAGCGCGGAAGGAAAGCCAGCCCGGCTTGGCGCGCGGCAGGTACAGGTTCTCGCAATAGGGCACCGGCTCGGCCGGCCCCAGCCACAAATTCCAGTCCAGGCCCTCGGGCACCGGCTCTCCCGGCAACGCGCCGTGCCACGGTGAGGGATAGTTGTGCGCAATGACCCGGCGAATCCGGCCAATCGCGCCGGAGCGAACGAGCTGGCAGCCGCAGTGGTTCGGCCATTGGGAGCGCTGCTGGCTGCCGGTTTGAAAGACCCGCCGATACTTCCGCACGGCCTCGACGATTAACCGCCCCTCGCGAATCGTGAAACTCATGGGCTTTTCGACGTACAGATCCTTGCCGGCCTGACAGGCATGGATGCACATCAGGCCCCGCCATTGCTCCGGAGTCGCGATGATCACCGCGTCCACCTCGCGCCGCTCGAGCAGGCGCCGGTAATCCTGGACCGCCATCGTCTCATGCCGCGCCGCAGCGGCCTCCGCACGTTTGAGGTTCACGTCGGCAAAACCGGCCACCCGCGCCTCCTTGATGGCCGGCAGCATCGCCAGCAGACCGCTGGCCTGCCGACCAATCCCGATGAAGCCGATGCCGATGCGGTCGTTCGCGCCGGGCTGGCCTTTGGCCGCCAATATGCCGCTGCGGAGCACTTGTGGCCCGCCCAGGCCCAGCGCTGCGACTTTCAATCCTGTGGCGAGAAAGGTGCGTCGGCTCCGGAGTGGACGGTCCGAACTCTGAATGGAGGGGCTCGTGGTCATGTGGTTGGATTCGAGGTTACGACCGGCGTGCGGAGTCAGCCAAGGTGAAATCCGCCCCGGCGCGGGTCACCCAATCGGACTGTCACTTGAGCGCCGACCGAAGCCGGAACGTTTCAGTTGATACCGCCAAGGGACGCCAATGAAACTGGGCTTTCCGCCGGGTCCGGAGAGCGGTACCGCAGCTACTGGTCAGTGAGGGTCCATCCGTGTGGCCAAAGCGTTGCGAACCGCCTGTCTTGATTCGCGTTGATTCGCGTCTGTTCGCGGTTGGTACGAATTGTTACGGCTGAATCTGGTGCGCGGCTCCCCCGGCGAGCTTCATGGATTGGCAGACCGCCCCTTCTCCTGCTGACGCGCCAGGACCGCCTCAAGCGCGCGCCGGGCGGGCTCGAAATCCGGGCGTTGGCGCAGCACGTCACGGAAGGCCGCGATGGCCCGGTCATCCAGTCCCTGGGCGGCGGCGGAGTTGCCCAGGTTCAGGCGCGCCTCCCAATAGTTGGTGTCGGCTTGCACGGCCTTCTCAAACTGCTCGAGCGCCTCCGGGAAGCGGCCCAGTTGCTGAAGGGCGATACCGTAGTTGTTGTGCGCCGACGCATAGCCCGGCAAGTGCTCCAGGGCCGCGAGAAAATGGGTGACCGCTTCGTCGAGGCGCTTTTGGCGGGTCAGCACGTTGCCCAGGTTGTTGTGAACCTCGGGGTATTCCGGGAACAGCCGCAGGGCTTCGCGGTAGGCTGCCTCGGCCTCGCTCAGGCGATTCTGGCGCGCCAGGGCAATCCCGAGGTTGTAGTAGAGATCCTCGTCCTCCGGGTTGAGTTCCAGCGCCTGGCGATACGCCGCTTCGGCACCTTTGGCATCCCCCGCCTCCAAGCGCCGGTTGCCTTCGTTGGCGAGCTGCGAACTCTTTTCGTCCGGGTTGAGTGTCGGCGGCGGTGCCTTTGAGGTCTGTTCACTCGGCGGCGCTGGGGCGTTCGTGGCGGGGGGGAGCGCAGGAGGCGTGCCGGAGCGGTCCCCCAGTTTGACGGTCGCCACCACCGCCAGCACGACGGCCGCGAACAGCAACGCGGCCGGGAGTCGTTCCCGCCACGAGGCTGCCGGCGCATGGCGGGTTGGCCGGCCAACCCGGCTCTTCGGTTTGCCCTTCATCGGGGCCGGAACTTAGAGAGGCCGGGTGCGCCCGGGCAACGGGATTTCTGCGCAACTGCGGGCGGCCCAGGGCAACTTACGAAGGGACGGGAACGCTGGGGCAGCGGGACTGGCGGCAACGCTCCCAAGAGTAAGCGTGAACGGCACAACCGGACCAAAAACCTCTTCCCGTCCTTTGTTGCCTTGGCGTGAACAGAAGGCAATGAGGCCAATGAAGCACTCCCCACCCGTGCCGTCGCGACTGCGAGCTTCCGAGCGGAACTCACGGCAAACGCGCGAACTCGCCGAACCTCTTTTTTGAGTCAAATCGGGCGCACTTCAGCCCGCACTGGCCCGGGCTAACCGCCGGGGCGGAACGAGTTTGGCGCGCCAGAGCCGGTTAGCGATGCCGGTTGAGCCCGTCGCTGCAGCGCGTTGCGTTGGCCCGCAAGCGTTGCGAAATCGGAACGCTACCCGCGGCGAGACCGCCCGCGACAACCGGTGATTGCCACAGTTGATAACCGATGGCGCGCCCGGCCACCGCGAGCCGTTTGACCCCGAGGTTGAGCAGTCGCCAGGCAAGCTCAGCGTCCAGCGCCCCCACCTGGGGCAGCGATTCGTCAAACCCATTCGCGCGTTCCAGGTCGGCGCGCCAGACCGCCAGATTGCCGCCTCGCAGATCCGCGCAGTCGCCGCGCACGCGACGCCGGGCCGATGGCCATCGGAAGGCCTGCGTCACCCCGCGCACCTGCAGGGCCAGCAAAGCGCGCGAGCGGTCCCGGCCGAACACCTCGCGACCGAAGAAACGGGTCGCGATTTTGCCAATGGCCGGCCGGGGCGCTTCGACGAAATGGCCCGCGCTCGCCAGCGCCACGTGATCCTCGATGTAGCGCGGATGCGGCACCGTGTCGCCCTCCAGAAAAACGCAATAGTCGGCGGAAGCCCGTGCGATCGCGGCGTTCAGGATGCGTGCCCGGCGCGCACCGGCCGCCTCCTGCCACAGATGCTCGCAGCGATACGGTTGCGCGGCCTGCCACCGCTCAAAAATCTGACCCGCTTGTTGGCCCGAGCCGTCGTCCGCGATCAACACTTCGTCCGGATGTCGGCTTTGCCCGGCGACAGCCGAGAGCACACGGGCGAGGTACTCCGGCTGGGCAGCCGTGTGGATGATGAGAGCGAGCCGGGGCGGGTTCATGGCAACACCCGAGCCGCGTTGGCGAGACGGCACGCCGGCTGCCAATCTTTCTGGGATGGGTCTGACGGAGTCATGGGGCGATCGGACAGCGCAATCAACGGCGGAACGGCTCGGGCCACAGAGCGGCACGCAGCCGCGGCGCGAGCACGAGCCAGAGCGAGAGCCCCAGCAGCAGGCCGTTCTCGAGCAGCTTGGCGCAAATGTACACCTCCCCGGCGCCGCACCCGCAATCGAACCGCACGGCGCAAAACGGTAGTTGCCCGGCGGCCTGAAGCTGCAGCGCCCGCCGCCAGACCAGAACCGTAAAAGGCGCGAGCATGGCCACGGACATCATAGCGGCCCCGCGGACGGCCACGCCGGACAGCAGGAGCAGCCCGCAGAAGATCTCGAACCACGGCAGGGTGGCCGCAACGAGATTCAGCGCCCACGGCGCCGACACCAGATCATACTGCCGCAGCAGCTTGAGGAATTCGACCGGCGCCAGTGCCTTGTTCAGCCCCATGTACACGTACAAGCCGCCCACCACGGCCCGCGCCAACCAGGTGGCGACGTCCTGTCCGCCGTCCCGCCAGGACCATGGCGTTGCAGTCGTCATGGCGTCGCGTGGCGGAGCTCGCCGCTGCCGCGCGGCCCCAATTCGATCGGCATCCCGCGGCGACGCCATTCCTCGATGCCGGCCACGAATACCCGCAAGCGCTCCGCGGCCACGCCGGCCTCGATCAATGCGCGCGCGGCAAACTCGCTGTCTTCGCAATCGCCGCCCGTGCAATACACGACCACCACCTCGGCCGTGTCGCACACCGGCAGCACGGTCGGGAAATAGCGTTCCGGATAATACCGATCGAAGGGATAGGCGCCCGGGATGTGGCCGGCCGCGAACGCAGCGTCGTTCCGCGCGTCCACAAACACGACCAGCTCCTGCGCATGCCGCGGATCCTCGAACAGCTCCCTGGTGCCGACGAAATCCACGGGCTGAAGTCCCCGCGCCGCGAGCCGGGCGAAGACCGGATCCGCCGCGGCGACGGGCGCGATGAGGTTGGCGGCGGCGGTGTCGGTCGCCTGCGGCAAGCGATGGGCAACAGCGGGCGGAAAATAGTCGCGGCTTAGTACCAGTCCCCGCGGGGACACGCGATTGGCGGCGAGGGCCAGCAGCAGCCCCACCAACGTCACGGCGACCGCTTCCAGCAGGACGCCCCCCCACCGCCGGAGCGGGGTCGAAGCGCCAGCGGGGTGGGCGGTCAGAGCGTCCGCCGAACCCTTCATGGCACTGGCGGCGTTTCTCGCGGGCGGGCCAGGTAAGGCGGCGGTTCCGGCGCCGAGCGCACGGTGGGCGCCGGCGGCGTCGGGAGCACGCTGGCGGCAGTCTGGATGACCGGGATGATGACCGTCGGGTACTGCGGCAGGTTGGATTTGACCTTCACTTCGACCCGCTGGTTCGGCGGGACCTGCAGACCGGCCGGAAATTCGAGGGCGAGCGTGAAGACCTTGCCCGGCTGGACCTCATTCAAGGTCACCTTCGCCCCTTCGAGGTTGATCGTGGGTTCGGTCAACACCAGCGAACTGGTCCCGGTGTTACGGATCGTCACCGAAGGCCGCGCCGCCGTACGCAGCGGCCCGGCGGGGAGACTGATTTGCGACGGAACGGTGGTGACGAGCGGCTGGAGTCGGGCGTACACGGGAACCGAAATGGACGGCAGGTTGGTCGAAGACGTCTTGATCAAGACCGTGCCGTTGGCATAGGCCCAGTTGAACGGCGGTTCGACGCCCACCTCGAGCTCGTATTCCTTGCCGGGCTGGAGGGTTTTGAGCGTGGTGCGGAAGGTTCCATTGGTGCATTCCGGCGCGGACAGGACCAGCGGTGTCTCCAGGTGGTTGACGATCCGGATGGTGCGGGTCTCGTTGGTGGTGGTGTCGGCGGTGAGGTTGAAGTACGCGGAGGTCGGATTGATGTCCACCGGCTTCCAAATGTCGGCCTTGAGCTGCAAGTAGAGATAGGTCTGGTCGGCGGCGTTGCAGGTGACGGTGGCCGTCTTGGTGACCGAACCGGAAAACCCGGTGGTGTTGAGCTGAAGCGGGATACGGCCGGTCTGACCGGGCTCGACCCGCCGATCCCACGCGCCGGCGGTGGTGCATCCGCAGCCCGGACGCACGTCGCTGATTTCGAGGGTGGCGGTCCCGGTGTTGGTGAACACGAAGTCGTGCTTCACCACGGTGCCGTGCTCGACGCGACCGAAGTCTTTGGTCAGTTCGGCAAACTGGATCCGGGCATTCGGGTTCGGGACCGGCCCCGGCGCCACCGGCGCGACGGTGCGTGCGGGAGCCTTGACAACGGCGGGCGCCAGGGGCGTCGGTTGACCGGCCAGGATCGGAAAGCCACCACTCAGGAGCACCGCCAGGAACGCGATTCGTTTCATAAACGCCGAACAGTGTACGCTGCCGCGGGACGGCGCAAAACCTCAAAGTTGCCCCTGACCGCCGCGCGCCGCTGGAGAAACCATTCTTGCCCTTTCCATCCGGCGGGGTGTGCCGTAGCGTTACGACTTTCGGCGGCGATGCCCTCGGTGTTTATCAAGACCTACGGATGCCAGATGAATGAGCGCGACTCAGAAGCGGTCGCCGCTCAGTTCGTCGCGCGCGGCTACACCCTGGCCGGCTCGGAGGCGACCGCGGATGTCATCCTCTTCAACACCTGCTCGGTGCGCGACTTCGCCGAGCAGAAGGCCCTGACCAAAATGACCAACGTGGCGGCGGCCGTCCGACGCGACCGCCCGGGCGCGGTGCTGGGTTTCCTGGGTTGCATGGCGCAAAGCCGGGGCGAGGAATTGCTGCGCGGCGGCGTCCGCCTGGTCCTCGGCACGCAGAAGTTCCATCGCGCCGCCGAGTACGCCGACGCGCTGTTGCGCGGCCGGGAGAGGGCGATCTGCGACACCGGCGCCGAAGCGGGCAGCGAGGCGCAGATTCGCGAGCACGTCCTGGGACAGGGCGGCGCGACGGGGCCCGTGACGGCCTACGTCAGCATCATGCAGGGCTGTAATCAGCACTGCACGTTTTGCATCGTTCCCCAAACCCGGGGCGAGGAGCGCAGCCGGACCATCGAAGATATTCTCGCCGAGGTGCGGGAACTGGTGGCCAAGGGGGTCCGCGAGGTCACGCTGCTTGGCCAGATCGTCACCAGCTACGGTCGGCGGTTGATTCCCGTGCGCGAGGGAAAATCGCCGTTCGTGCAATTGCTGGAGGCGGTGCATGAGGTCGAGGGCCTGCGGCGCATCCGGTTCACCTCGCCGCATCCCAAAGGCTACGGCGACGACCTGGTGGACGCCTACGCACGCCTCGAGAAGCTCTGCCCGCACGCGCACCTGCCGGTCCAGAGCGGCAGTGACCGCGTGCTCCGGCGGATGCACCGCGGCTACACCCGCGACCGCTTCCTGGCGCTGGTCGCCAAGCTGCGCGCCGCCCGGCCCGAAATCGGCCTGGGCACGGACATCATCGCCGGCTTTCCGGGCGAGACGGAGGATGACTTTCAACAAACCCTGGACCTCGTCCGCGCGGCGGATTTCGACCACGCGTTCGTGTTCAAGTATTCGCCCCGGCGCAACACGCCCGCCGCGGCGATGGCGGATCCCGTGCCGTTGCCCGTGATTGAAGAGCGCCACGCGCGCCTGCTGGCGCTCGTGAACGAAATCAGCGCCGCGAAGTTGCAGCGGCTGGTCGGCCGCCGCGTCGAGGTGTTGGTGGAAGGGCCCAGCCGCAAGAACGCCGCGCGCCTCGAGGGCCGGACCGGCTGCCACAAGATCGTCGTCTTTGAGGGCGCGCCGCGCCACATCGGCCAGGTGCTGCCGATGCGGATCGTCCGCGCCAGCGCGGTGACGCTCTACGGCGATCCGGCCATCGTGAATCTCGATTGACCGCATGAAATTGACCATCCTCGCCACACTGCTGGGCCTCGCCTACGGGTTGCCGCAGATCTACGGGTTGCTGCACCCGGCGAAGTTCGGGGAGGCGCTGCGGAAATTCCCCCGCTCCGAAAAGTGGGGTTTCATCCTGATGCCGCTGGGCACGCTCTGGTTTCTCTACAACCTGAAGACGGACGACATCGCGGATTTCGCCGCGTTCAAACCGCTCATGTTTGTGGGCTTCGCGGTGATCGGCTTCGGCGCGTGCGCGTTCGTCCGGGACTTCCTCGCCGTGCGCGGACTGGCGGTGGTGGTGTTGCTGCTCGCCAACCTGGTGCTCGATACCGCCTGCTGGGTGGACACGCCCTGGCGGTTGATCCTGAGCTTCTGGAGCTACGCGTGGATCATTCTGGCCATCTGGTTCACGATTTCACCGTGGCGTCTGCGCGACTACCTCACCTGGCTCACCGCCCATGAGGGGCGCGTGCGGCTCACCTGCGCCCTGCGGCTGGCCTTCGGCCTCGGCCTGGTCGTAGTGGCGCTCACCGCTTATCGCGCCGCGGAGGCTGCTGCCCTGGCGCGCTGACGGGCCCGGCTCAGCGGCACCGGCCCGGGTCTGCGCTTCCCCACTCACGCTCCCTGCCTCCCTCGCCCATGTCCCGATCACGCGGCAGCATCCTGGTCATTCGCGGCGGCGCGATTGGCGATTTCGTGCTGACGCTGCCCGTGCTGGCCGCGTTGCGCCGCGCCTTCCCCGAAACCCATCTGGCGCTGCTGGGTTACCCGCACATCGCCAGCCTGGCCCTGGCCGGCGGTTTGGTGGACGAGCTTCGCCCCATCGAGGCCCGTGGTCTGTCCTCCTTCTTCTGCGACCAGGGGGCCCTCGCCGGCGATTTCGCGGATTTCTTCGCCGACTTCAACGTCATCATTTCGTACCTGTTTGATCCCGACGCGATCTTCCAAAGGAACGTCGCCCGTTGCTCCCGAGCGACCTTCGTTCAAGGTCCGCACCGGCCGGCCGAGGCCGACGGCCTTCATGCCACCGAGGTACTGCTGCGCCCCTTGGAAAAGCTGGCGATCTTCGACGCCGACCCCACGCCGCGCCTGACCTTGCCTCCCGCGGGGCAACCGGGGGGCAACCCAACTCCTCCCGTCCCTGCGCGACGCCGGCTGGCAGTCCACCCCGGCAGCGGCAGCGAACGCAAGAACTGGCCCGAGGCCCACTGGCACGAGCTGCTCACGCGTGCGAAAACGCGCCCCGACCTCGACCTCCTGCTCATCGGCGGCGAGGCCGAAACGCAAAGGCTGGAACGCCTGGCTCCGCTCTGGCCTGCGGATCGCCTGGAGCTTGCCTGCTGTCTGCCGCTGCCCGACCTCGCCGTGCGCCTCGCCCGGGCCGACGCATTCATCGGCCACGATTCAGGGATCACCCACCTCGCGGCGGCGCTCGGTTTGCGCGGTCTGGTCCTCTGGGGCGGAACCAGCGCCGCCGTCTGGCGTCCCCGCTCGGAGCGGCTGCGCCTGTTGCTTGCCCCGGACGGTTTGGCCGCCCTCGCCCCCGGGGAGGTCCACGCGGCTTTGCGCGACCTCCTCCCCGGCCACGAAAACCCGTAAATCAAACCCCGCCCGGTCTTCCCGCGGGCGAACGAGGCAGAAGTCCGCTGGCGCGCCGCTGGCCAGGCCGCCAGGCAGCCCCAGCCACGCGGCCGGCGCCTCGGACCAGCGCTGCCAGACCCGCGACCACGGGGCGCCCAACATTTCCGCCGCGCGCCACACACCTTCCGCCGGTGTCAACGCGGAGCCGGCGAAGTTGGTCCGCCCCGGCCGGCGGACCACGCGGTCAGCGCCGACCTCGAGTTGAAGCCGCCCCAGCGAGTAACGTCCCGGCGGCGCGCCGGCGGCCGCCATCGCGTCGGTGGTGTAAAGAAGGCGGCCATTCGGGACCGCCCGGTGGAGGAGGCGGAACAGAGCGGGCGCCACGTGCCGGCCGTCGGGAATGAGGCTGAACTGCAACCCCGGCGTGTCGAGTGCGCGCCACAGAATGTTGTCATGCCGGTCCAACGACTGCGGACAGGCGTTGCCGAGATGAGTAAAGCCCGTCGCTCCCGCGCGCACGGCGGCCGCCAGCGTCTCCGCGCTCGCGTTCGTGTGGCCCAGGCTGATCGTGATGCCGAGGGTGCGCGCGGCCGCGATGCTCTCGAGGGCGCCGGCCCGCTCGGGCGCCAACGTGACCAGCAACGGCAGGTCCCCGGCCGCCCGCCGCAATTCGGCCAGCAAGGCGGGCGAGGGATCCCGCATCAGCGCCGGGTCGTGCGCCCCGTGATAGTCCGGCTCGGTGGATAGAAACGGCCCCTCGAGATGCCAGCCGGCGATCGCTCGTTGAAGCTCCAACACCCCTTCACGCAACCGCCGCAACCGCTCCAGCCGCGCGATCAGCGCCCGCCACTCATCCGTGATGAGGGTCAACATGAAACGCGCGCAACCGGCCTGGCGCACCGCTCCAACCGCCCGCAGCAGATCGGTCTCGGTGAGGGTATCGGTCTGGAAGTCCACACCCCCGAAACCATTGACCTGCACGTCGAACAGCGCTGGCGCCAGCCACCATGCGTCAGCCGTCGGCCGCGCGACCGGTTCGACCGCCGCGATCTGCCCCTTGGCGCACCGCAGGCGAACCGGATCGCCGCTCAAGTAGTGTCGGCCAACCCATGGCTGCTCCGCCCGCGCCATGGCCTCAGAGGGCAACCACCGTCCGCTCCCGCCGCGTGAACCGCAGGCAACTCGTGTACCCCACCACGCGCGCCAGCGCCACCGCCGCGGGGAAATCCGCGCCCACCTCGCCGGGCGCGTGCGCGTCGGACCCGAAGGTGATGGGCACCCCGAGCTCGCGGGCCAGCGCGAGGATGGCCCGACTCGGATAGATTTCCCGGCAATCCTTCCGCAGGCCGGCCGTGTTCAGCTCGATGGCCACCCCGGAGCGCGCCGCCACTTCGAGAAACCGCCGGAAGAGCGGCAGCGGGTCGCGGTCGGGATAGATCGCGAACTTTTTTGCCAGATCGGCGTGGCCGATGATATCGAACAACCCCGAGGCCGCGGCGGCGGTGAGGCGTTCCACATAGGCGCTCCAGACCTCCCAGGGATCCCGCTCGCGCCAACGCGAGAGTTTCTGGGGATTGTCAATGTCCCAGCCGTCGGAAAGGTAGTGGACCGACCCAATGAAGTAGTCCCAGGGATGGCGCGCCGCGAGGTCGCGAATCCAGTCCTCGTGGCCCGGCAGGAAATCCACCTCGAGCGCCAGTTTGATCGCGAGTTGCGGATGGTCCTGCCGGGCGCGGTTCACCTGCTCGACGTAGGCATCCAACTGGTCCAGTCGCATTCGCCATTCGTCGAAATCGTCGCGGGCCATGGGACTGTGGTCCGAGAAACCGATTTCGGTCAGGCCGAGCGCCACTGCGTGCGCGGCGTAGTCGGTGGGCTCGCCGCTGGCGTGGCGGCAGAGCGGCGTGTGCATGTGGTAATCGGCGGGCAACGGCATGAGCCAGTGTGAGCCGGTGCCAATCGGCCACCGCAAGGCAAAACTGGGCGCGAACGAGCTTGAGTCCGATCGGGTGCGAGCGCCCGCAGGGCGTAAGCGGCTCCTTTCAGGGGCCGGGCTCCGGGCGGAGGCGTGTCACCGCGGCCCGCGATGATGCCCCGGCGGGGGCCCTCTCATGAGTTGGCCGCGTGCCTTCACGGGCTCAATACCACCACCACGCGAGCAGCGGCGCCACGAACAGACTCGGCAGGTAATCGGCCATCTCGATGGGACGCCGTTGGAGCACCTTGTGGATTTCGAGGATCATCAGTGCCACCAGCGTCGCCAGCAAACCAATCGTGGCGCTCAGCGCGCCGGCCATGACGTGCGCGTCCAGCCACGGCTGACAAGCGCGGGTGCCCAGGGTGAGCGTGCCTTGAAACACGAACACCGGCAGCGCGGCCAGCAACGCGCCGACGCCCAGCGAGCGCGACATCGCTTGCATGGCCAGGCCCTCCATCGCCGCCTTGACCAGCAGCAGCCGAAAATCCCCGGTCAACCCCTCCTGCAACGGCCCCAGCAGGGCCAGCGGGGTCAGGCAAAAAACCCCCACGCTGGCGTTGAACGAGTCGCCGGCGGATACCGGCCCCGCCGCGGCCGCCTGCAGATGCTCGCGCGCAAACCGGCCCACGCGGTTGAGCCGCCGCTGCAACTGCAGCGCGCGCCCGATCAACCGGCCCGCCACCAGCGCCACCAGCGCGAGCACAAGCCGGCCGGCCATCCGCGCCAACGAGCCATCAAGGGACTTCCAGACGATGTGAAAACCAACGAGCAGCGTCGCTCCTCCCAGCAACACCCGGAGTCGCTGCTGGGCGTACGAACTCGGGGGACGCGGCCAGCGCCAACCGATCATCCCGCCGACCACGATGCCGACCGCGTTGACCAGCGTGCCGATCAAGGCCACGACTCCTTCACGGCCCGCTTGGGCCGGCTCCTCCCCTCCCCTGTCCGCTGGCGCTCCGGTCCGCCGTCACCGCCGGCCGCGGTCGGAACCGTTCCGGGATGAACTCCGCCTTCGAGCACTCCTGAACGGCCAGTTCGATTTGCCGCTCGATGACCTCGAGCGGCACCGGCTTGAGATAGTCCTCGAACCGCCGGCGCAACGCCTCGAGGACCGGCGTCTTCTCCGTCAACACCTCGCGGCGGAGATCGGCCAGCAGGGCGTCCACTTCCCCCGGTGTCATGAGGTCCGGAATGAGTTCACGCAAATCGGGCGGCGGCGTTTCGGGCAGTTCGATCTCGTGCGCCTTCGCCACGGCGCGCAACAGGGCGAAGCCCTCGTCCGGCGTGGCCGTGGGGAACAGCGGCACCTTCAGGTCGAGGCGGCCGGGCCGCTTGAGGTCCACCTCGAGCAGGTCGGGCCGGCTGGTGGCGAAGATCCACACGATGCGGCCCCGGTTGTCCTTGTTGCTCATCTCCTGCGCGAGCAAGGAATAAATCCGGCCGGACACGGCCGGCTCGCTGCCGCCGGTGTCGCGCCGGCCGACGGTCTGGTCGGCTTCGTCCACAAACACGTAACAGCGGCCGAGCGCCTGAAGCGTGCGGAAGATTTTCTCCAGGTTGCCCTCGGTGCTGCCGTACCACTTGTCGCGAAAGTTCTTCAACACGACCACCGGCACTCCCGACTCACCGGCGAGGCACTTCACCAGAAAGGTCTTCCCGGTGCCCACCGGACCGCAGATCAGGTAGCCCATCGGGATCAGGTCCAATCGGCCGTCGCGCCACAACGCCACATTCTGGCGCAAATGCCGTTTCAACGCCTCCTGGCCGTGCAAGGCGTCGAGCGTCAGCTTCGGCGGGATGAACTCGATCAGGTCCGGGCAGCTCTGCTCGACCAGGCGCGCCTTCAACCCACGGATGTCGCCCGGCTGAATGGCCTGTTGTTGGTGCTGCCGGAGGCGCAACAAACCCAGCAGATTGAAGAGCGTGGTGCCGGTCAATTGCCGCGCGGCGTCGGCGAGGTCGGCCTGCAGCGCCGCCAGGGCGGTCGGCCAGGTCTGCGCGGCGCGCTCCAGGACGGAGCGGATTTCCGATTCGGCTGGCAGCGGCACGGTGACGCGTGCTGCGTGCGGGTTCAGACGCACGAGCGAATGGAGGTCGCTCAGATTTTCGGCGATCACGAACGTCGCGATGTCATGTCCGGTGAGGGCCGGCTCACGACTCCATTCCCGGATCAGAAACGCGGTGGCGTCCACATCCGGGTGCCGACTCGCGTCCGGGGCGATCCACTGGGCATCCCGAAGGATGACCGCGACCTTGACCCGGGTTTGGCCGAGCCGGGCCAGATTGGCGCAAAAGCGCAGGTAGAGCGTGATGAGCTCGATCGCCTGGCGCGGGGACTTGCTCAGCGCCTCCGGCTTTTCGCTCCAACGACCGAACACCTCCCCGCCCCGCGCCACCCGCAAGCCGTTGCCGATGTCGTACGTCAGCACGACGTTGTAGCGGGGCACGAGGGCTTGATCGATGAACTCCGCCAGGCTGCCCAACCCGGTCGCGTCGCCCGCCGGCACGGGAAACAGGTCGCCACAATTTCCCGTCAGCAGGAACTGCGAATGGGCGTGGCTGTTAAAGCCGTCCACAATTTGTCGTGCCCAGGCAGGCAGGACGGCGGCATTCGACACAGGCACAGGGGACGACTCGGGCATGGCCATGGGCTTGATGCCCGCCCGAAGCAAAGGGCACCCCGCCAGCGAACGCAAGCCCGACTCCCCGCGGCGGCCGGCCGCTCGCCCGCCAGATCACCTCCCCTGGTCGGACGCCGCTGCGGCCGCGCAGCACCTGCCGTGGTAGGGCGCCGCTGCGTCGGCGATGGTCTTGACGGCGTGCCAGCCGCCGGCCAGGTCATTGGCCCCGCGCAGCACCTGCCGTGGTAGGGCGCCGCTGCGTCGGCGATGGTCTTGACGGCGTGCCAGCCGCCGGCCAGGTCATTGGCCCCGCGCAGCACCTGCCGTGGTAGGGCGCCGCTGCGTCGGCGCCGCCATCCGGCCGGGACGCAGCCCGGCCCTA
>CAYNCT010000035.1:0-27362 GCA_964396005.1 uncultured Verrucomicrobiota bacterium
ACGGATCGCTCCACGGGATCCTAAGTCCCGCGCGTCTGCCAATTCCGCCACGTGCCCGCCACCACCTTCGCCGCCCGCCGGGAATCCGTCGCGTTTGATCCCGCCGGGGCGTCGCGCGAACCCCTTCCACACCGCACGACTATGCGGAGGACCCAAGGTCGGGCAAGCAGATATGGCGCGCCTGCCATTCTGGGTCGCCCGTTGACGAGCGGTCGTCGCTCCGAAATCCGGTCGCATTCGGCCCGCGCTAACAGAGCCGACGGGCCGCTGGCGCTTCATTCCGGGTCGCTCATTTTGCGCCTTGGCGCGCCCGCCGGCGGGGCGTAGCGTCGCGCCGCGCTATGAAAAAAACACTCTTCGCACTGCTCACCGCCACTTTGACTTCAGGCTTCGCCTTCGCGGCGGAATCGGAGGAGGGCTTCGTGTCTCTGATGGATGGCAAGACGTTCAACGGCTGGAAAAAGGCCGTCGAAAACCCCGACACCTGGAAAACTGAGGACGGCGCGTTCGTCGCCGCCGGTCCGCGCTGCCATCTGTTCTATGTCGGGGATGACAAGCCATTCAAAAACTTCCACCTCAAGGTGGACGTGATGACCACCCCCGGCTCGAACGGTGGCATTTATTTCCACACCCAGTATCAGGAGCGGGACTGGCCCCGGGCGGGTTTCGAGTCGCAGGTCAACATCACCCACACGGACTGGATCAAGACCGGCAGCCTTTACGGCCTGGTGAACACCGGCCTGGCGGCGGCGGAGGACAACAAATGGTGGACGCAAGAGATCATCGTCCAGGGCCGCCAGGTGACCGTGAAGGTGGACGGGAAGACCGTGATTCAATACGTGGAACCGCTGGGGGCGCAGGCGAATCCCGACTTCGCGCGCAAGCTGAGCGAAGGCACCTTCGCGCTGCAGGCGCATGATCCCAAGAGCGTGATCCGCTACAAAAACATCCGGGTCAAACGCCTCGAATGAACCGGAGCGCGCCGCGCGCCGCCTTGCTCCGTCCCTGACGGTCTCACCCAGCCCGGGGTATCAACCGATACGCCGGGTTGTTTGTTTTCCGAACCGCCCATGACCGCGCCGCCGATCGAAATCGAACTGCTGCCCCTGGGGCGACGTTTGCGCGTTGCCCCGGGCACCCCGTTGCGGGATGTGTTGTTCCCCGAGGGGGTTGAGTTTCCGTGCGGCGGCCGCGGCAAGTGCAAGGGCTGCCGGGTCCGGGTGCTAACCGGCTCGTTGCCTGTCACCGGCGACGATCAACGCCTGCTCACCCGCGCGGAACTGGATGACGGCTGGCGGTTGTCGTGTCAGGCGCGCGCCGATCGTTCGCTGACCCTCGAGCTGGCGCAATGGGAAGCCGCGATCCTGAGCGACGAGACGCGGTTCGAATTCCAGTCCCGGGAGGGCCTGGGCGTGGCCGTGGATCTGGGCACCACGACCCTTGCGGTGCAACTGCTCGATCTGCGGGGCGGCCAGGTGCTCGGCGTGCGCCTCGCCCTGAACGCCCAGGCCCGGCACGGGGCGGACATCATGAGCCGGGTGGACCATGCGCTGGCGCCCGAGGGCGCCGAGGGCTTGCGTCGGCTGATTCGAGACCAGCTCGGTGGGTTGATCCGCGAGTTACTCGCCGATAGGTCCGACTGCACCCAACTGCAGCGCGTGGTGATCGTGGGCAACACGGTGATGCACCACCTGTTTGCCGGCCTCGATCTGGCTCCCCTGGCGCACCAGCCCTTCGAACCCACGGAAACCGGACTTCAACAATTCACGCCCCGCGAGTTGGGCTGGGAACTGGGCGACGCGACGCGCGTCTTCTTCCTGCCGTGCCTGGGCGGGTTCGTTGGCAGCGATATTCTGGCCGGGATTCTGGCGACCGGACTGCACGCCCGCGACGAGCTGGCGGGGTTGGTGGACCTGGGAACCAACGGCGAGATGGTGGTGGGCGACCGGGCGGGGATGCTCTGCGCTTCGACAGCCGCCGGTCCCGCCTTCGAAGGCGCGCGCATTCGCAGGGGTATGCGAGCGGCCACCGGCGCGATTTCGGCGGTGGCGGTGGATGGCGGTAAGTTGCGCTGCCAGGTGCTGGGGGATGGGCCGGCCCGCGGCATTTGCGGCAGCGGATTGGTGGACGCCGTCGCCGGCGCCCTCGATCTGGGCTTAATCCTGCCCAACGGCCGGCTGGCAAACGGGGCGCAAGGACTGCCGCTGGCGGGCGAGGTCCGGCTGGCCGGCGCAGACATCCGCGAACTGCAACTGGCCAAAGCCGCCATCGCCGCGGGTTTGAACCTCCTGCTGCGGCAGCGTGGCGCGACCGAGGCAGACTTGACGCAAATCTATCTCGCGGGAGCGTTCGGCAACTACATCAGCCGCCAAAGCGCCCGCCGAATCGGCCTGCTGCCGTTCGGTCCGGAACGGGTTGTCCCGGCGGGCAACACGGCTCTGTTGGGCGCAAAGCTCGCGTTGTTTGCGCCGCGAGACGCCGACCTTGAGTACCGGGAACTCCGCTCACGCATCCGCCATGTGTCCCTCCATGAAGACCCGTGGTTCCATGAAACCTACGTCGAGGAAATGGCCTTCCCGCTCGCGCGCTGAACCGGCAGGTCATTTGCGATGGACGCAGCCCACGCCCTCGGTGAAGGTCGGCGTCGCCATGAAGCGCAACCCAACAGATGCCCGCCGGGCGGCAATTCTCGCCACCGCGCTGCTGGCGGGGCTCAGCCCGCTCGCGGAGGAGCACGTGTACCTGACCGGCGTGCCGGACTACGAGTGGCACTCGGGGTGTTTTGGCACGGCGTGCGGTAATTTGATCGGCTTCTGGGACCGGCATGGCCTGCCGGACTTCTACCGCGGCCCGACGGCCGGCGGGGTCGCCCCGTTGGACAGCTATGGCAACAACCGGGGCATCTGGGCGCTCTGGGAGTCGGCGGCGGGACGCGACGGTCGGCCGTCGAGCCGGCCCGGCCACTACGAGGATTACTACGTGGCCTACGACAGCGCGGCGCCCGACCCCTACCTCCAGGCCGGCCGCAAAGAACACGCGCCCGACTGCATCGGCGACTTCATCGGGCTGAATCAGCGGAAATGGACCAACCTGGCCGGGGAGTGCGACGGCAACATTGACGGTTACGTCTTCAATTACTGGGACGGCTCAGGCGCGCGCCGGACGAATTTTCGACCGGGCCCCGAGGCCGGGCTGCCAGCGATTGATCTGCAGTCCGGCCTCCGCGATTGGGCGGCGCATTGCGGGTACCAAGCCGAAGTTTTCTCGCAACTGACCGACTTCAATCCGAAGGTCACCACTCCCGGCCCGGGCTTCACCTTCGCCGACGTGAAGGCCGAGATTGACGCGGGGTACCCGCTGTTGGTCTTCCTCCAGAATTGGAACCAACTTTCCCGACCGGAGGGCGGGATGCCCAGGGCCAACCCCGAGATCCACGGCATGATGATCTACGGCTACTACGTGGACGACGCGGGGACCCAGCGGGTGCGCGTCCGCACCAGTTGGGCCACCGGGGACTACGAGTTTCGCGAGTGGAACTCGCAGACCTGGACGCCGTCGCTGGGCATCTTCCTGCCGGCCCGGGGCGTCATCGGCTTGCGACCTGCCCCGAAAATCGTCAGCGCGCGACCCGACGGCGCGGGCGGCTTCCATCTCCGCTGGCACGGACCGCAGGCGGAACTCTTCGATGTTGCGGCCGGCGAGCTCCGGCCCGCCCATCGCTACGTGGTGGAACGCGCCCCCACGCCTGATCCCGCCGCCTTCCAGCCGGTCAGCCCTGCGTTGACGGCGCGGGAGTGGACGGTGCCCGCGTGCTGCCCGGGAACGGCTTTTTTCCGGGTCCGGCTCATCACCGGCGGGTGAGCTCAGCCGGATTCCGAAGTTCGCTTTGCAGAAGACAACGAAGGGGACGAAGAAGGGACGGGCTTTTCCTCTGGGCACTTTTCCCGACCGTCCTACCTCGGTGGAAGCCCACCTCCCTTCGTCAGCCTCGTGGCCTTCTGTGAGTGCAACTTCGGTTTCCGGGCTCAGAACAATTCCGGCCAGGTGCTGCGCACCGCGGAGAGGTTGGTCTTGGTCAACAGCAAGAATCGCCGGTCGAAGCGGTCTCGCTCGCTCTCGTCCGATCGCGCAGGACCGCCGGAAGGGCCCGGGCGATTGAGCACCGCGCCCACGATCTTGCCCGACTCGAAGGCTGCTTGGACGTTTTCAGCACCGCCCAGCACTTGGAAATCCGGCAACAACAGCGCGAGTGCCGGGCGCGGCTCCCGCCAGAACTCCGAAGCCGCGGCGTTCCACGGCAAACCGATCAGGCTCACCCAAATGTCGGCATTGGGATACGCTCGTCGCAACTCGTCCCAGGCGTCAGTGGTCGTCATCAAGCTGAGCGGGGTGGTCAGGTCCGGTGGCAACGGGACCGAAGCGGGATCGGCCGCAGCCACCGGGCTGAGTTGCGGATGCGCCAGGCCCTCCAGCCGCCACCGGCTGCCCAGCCCCTGACGCAAGCCGCGCAAAGCGGCCTGCTCAAACTCGTACACCTCCGCGGACTGGCCCGGTTGGCGGGCGAAGGGGTTGGCGATCACCAGCACGCTACCCGCCGGCTTTTGCGCCGCCAGATGCTCCGCCAACACCCGCAGGGTAAGAACCCGATCCCGCAAGGCTTCTCCGTGCGCCAGACGTTCGGGGGTCCGGTACTGGCGCCAAATCACGGCGGCGATGACCGCCAACGCCAGCACACCGGCCGCCAGTCTCGGGGGGGAGTGCCTCATGCCGAAAGCCGGGTCCCAGGCCTCAACCGCCACCGAAGTAGCCGGGGATGGTGTCCACGCCGAACAGCGCCTCAATCCCGAGAGTTTCGAGTCGCCGGCGATTCGCGGTCTCCACGTGACCATCAAGGAACAGCCCGTTGGCCCCCCGACTGTGCCGCGCGTGGACTTCGTTCTCGTTGGCGGCGCGGAAGAAGTAGAATTGCTGGGCCCCGATGCCCAAACGCCCGCGGCTGGTGGTATCGGCAACATGCACGTAATCCACCGGCCCGGGGATGGCGTCAGTCTGAAAGAACTCGTTGAGAGAGCCCTTGAGGGCGTTGGTCGGCGGATCCATGCGCACGCCGTAGGTTCGGAACCAGTTGGTGAACCGCGCCGGCGGATAGCTGGGGCAGAGAAAGAGCGAAGGCGGGCCGAGGTTTTGATTCGTGCTCAACAAGCTGGCCCAGGTCGCGCCCGGCGTCAGCGGCGCATTGATCTGCTGCAGCCCCCGGTTCTCCTGCGCGTACAGCAGCGTCGCCACGCCAATCTGTTTGAGGTTGTTCAGACACTGAACCTGCCGCGCGCGGGCCTTGGCGCCGGAAAGCGACGGAAGCAGCAGGCTCGCCAGAATGGCGATGATGGCGATGACCACCAATAGCTCGAGCAGCGTAAATGCCAGCGCGGATTCCCGCCGCCGACCGCCGCCGGCCCCCGCACGCCGGCCACGCGGCGCCTGATGGAAATGAACTTGTCGCACGATTGAACGCCGCCCGGAAAGCGGCCCCTGGATCGCCTTCGCACCGGCACCGCCAAAGTACTGGTGGCCATCCACGGGTCAAACGCACGGCAATCCCAGTTCCGGCAGAGCAGCCGATCACCCGGCGCCGGTAAGACCCCGGTCGGTCGCTGCCTCGCGAGCCGCGCGGCGCGGCAGAACGAGGGCGCCGCTAGCGCAGCTTCCTGGCCCGCATGCCGCCGTCCTCACCGATCGAGAAGTAGGCCACGTCGTCGTTACCCTCGCGCTTGAACTCCACCTGCACGTCCGTGGTCTTGGCGAAGAACCGGTTGGGCGAGGTGGCGAACACCACGAAGTCCTCGCCGGCCCAGCGGAAGAACAGGTTGCCGTCGCGTCGGGTAACCTCCACCACCCAATCTTTGTTAACCTCGTACTGGCCGACGACCCCGTTGAGAACCTTGTCCGCAAGATAGAACTCCGGCCGGCCCGGCCTGCCCAACTCGCGCACCCAGATGTTGCGGAAGCGCACCGGATTGCCGTGGTCTTGAATCGAGATCGGCAGCTTTTCCGGATGGGCGCGATAGGGTCCGCGCGTGACCCAACCCGTGTTGCCGATCAACTCGGCATCGTGATGTACCAGCACCCCGTTATGGAACAGCGTCACCCGCGCGGGTGAGAGCAGCTTGCCGTCCGGCTCGAAGCGGGGCGCGGTCCAGACGATGTCGTAGCTCTGCCACTGCCCGGGCGGCCGGGAGGCGTTCACCCGCGGCGGGTACTGGTTGTAGATCGAAGCGCAGGAACCGTCGGCGTAGGTCGGGTTCTCGTAACTGTCGAGGATCTGAATTTCGTAGCGGTTCAGGCCGAAGAACAAGCCACTGTTGCCCCGCCCCTGGCTGGTGCCTTCCGGTTTGGCCGGCGTGGCAAACTCGACATGCACTTGCGCGTCCCCGAAGCAACGGAGCGTCCGGACATAGCCGCTGCCCGGCACGCACTCCATGGCGCCATCTTTCACCACCCAGCGAGTGGGTTCGCCGTTCATGGCGACCCACTGCGACAGGTCGGAGCCGTCGAACAGCACGATCGCATCCGAAGGTGCCTTCCCCGCGCGGTCCGGGGTGCTGGCCACTCCGGGATCCACCACGGGCGGCAGCGGCCGGGTGCGGTCGTGGCCAATCCACTGGCGGGGATCCAAATCACCGCCCCGGGCCGGGGTCGCCGCGAGGGCAAAGCCCGCGAGCACGAAGGTCACAAAGCGAGGGTTCATGGAAGTCATGGTGCTGAGGTTTGGGGGCCGGAACGAAAATCGGGGCGCCCTGGGGACGCCCCGATCTCGAGCTCCTGGCGCGGGATCAGGCGCCCATGCCGTCTTCGAACGAGCCGGCCGCGGCGGGCCAGGTGAGGTGATCGCGCACGTAGGCGATGCCGTTGGCGCTGGTCCAGTCGAGGTCCTTGTGCGCGCTCTCGGCCTCCACCACCAGCGGCGCCGTTGCGGTCCCCATGACCTGCTTGTAGCGGGCGGGATAGCCGATCTGGATGAGCAACTCGGCGTAGCGCTGCATGTTGATGTCGCCGGACGGCAGGTCCACAAACTGCATCGCCCGTTCCGGCCAGTTGCCGTTCATCATGCGCAGCGGCATGCCCGGACGGATGACAAAGTTCTTGATGTGGGCGGCGTACACGCGCGGGCCGACCTTGAGGAAGCGGGTCTCCCAGCTTTCGCCTTCCCAGCAGTGGCTGGGATCCGCGTTCACGCCAAGGCATTTGTCGCCGTCGCAAATCTTGACCAGCATATTGAAATCGTCGGCGCACATGGCTCCCGTGCCGGGATGGATTTCATGGCAGAGGACAATGCCGCGGGCGTTGGCCTCCTTCCGGATCTTCGCGGTCTTTTTCACGAACCGCTCCTGCCCCTCCTTGATCAGGTCGAAGTCCCCGCCGGCCCAGAAGCCCCACGGATAGCCGCTGGCGACTTCCCAGCCGAACGCCACGCCCCAGAAGGTGGGCAGGATCTTCACCCCCAGCGCCGCCGCGAGGTCAAAGAGCCGGATCAGGTAGTCCTCGGCCCAGGCCTCGATCTTGTCGGGGGATTGCTTGGCCACGTCCGCCGGGATGAACGGCCGGATGCTCGGGCTGCCCGTCCACGCCGTGGTGTGAACCCAGAGCGGGCAGTGACAGGAAATGCCGTCGAGACTCAGCCCGGCTTGCGCGAAGGTCTCCTTGATTTCCGCGGCGCTCTTGAAGCCGTTGGCCGCCTGCAGCATGTAGTTGGACGGCTGGGCACCCGACGCCCCCGAGCGTTTGGCGTAAGCCAGGAAGTCGGCCAGGGATTTCGCGCCGTGTTGGGCGCCTTCGATGGATGCGTGATAAACGGGAGTAGGCATAGCGTTGTTCAGTTGTATTTCGAGTTTTTGTGCTGACGTGTGTCGGCGGCAGAGATAACGGCAGCCGCCTCCCGGATAAAGGAAAAATTAGGCCGGCCCGGCCCGCGGCAGTCGCCCGCTGCAACGCCACGCCTACGCGGCCAGGATTCGCCGCGCGGCGCTCACCAAAGCCCCCGCCTCGGCATCCGTTCCCACCGTGATACGCAAGAAGGCCCGCAATTGGGGCGCGGCAAACCAGCGGACCAGGATCCGCCGCCGCCGGAGCTGTGCCAGCCAGGTTTCGGCGCTGAACCGCGGGGGGCGGGCGAGAATGAAATTCGTCTGGCTGGGCAGCACTTCGAAGCCCAGCGCGCCGAGTTCGTTGGCCAACCGCTCCCGCGTTGCCACCAGGCGCCGGAAGTTCGCCCGGTAGTACGGCAAGTCGCCCAGCGTCGCGACCGCGGCCACCTGGCCCAGTCCGTTTACGTTGTAGCTGTCCTTGACCTTGTGCAGCGCGGCAATCAGGTCCGGGTGCCCGACCATGTACCCCACGCGCTGGAAGCAGAGCGAATACGCCTTCGAGAACGTGCGCGAGACCAGCACATGCGGATACCGCAACGCCAGTTCCAACGCGTGTTCCGGCGCGAAGTCCACGTAGGCCTCGTCCAGCACCACCACGCCGCGATGTGCCCGGCACAAGGCGTCCAGATCGCTCGTCGCGTAACCTCGCCCGGACGGCGCGTTCGGGGTGGTGATAAACGTCAAAGCCGCCCGGGCCTCCCACGCGCCGCCCGCGGCGAGCTCGGGTACGGACGGCAGCGAGAAGTCCGGCCGAAGGGGCACCGGTCTCTTCACCGCCCCGTGGATGTCCGCGAGCACCGGGTAAAGCGAGTAGCTCGGCGTGAAATACTGGACGGTGGCCGCCGCACCGCCCGCCCCCGGCCGCTCGCCAAATCCCTTCGGCTCAACAAACGCCCGCGTCGCCAGGGCCAGCAGGTCGTCGGAACCGTTGCCCACGATGAGATTCTCCGGCGCGCAGCCGTGGAAACGGGCGAGCTTCTCGCGCAACCGCTCCGAGGTCGGGTGCGGATAGAGCCGCAAGCGTCCGTCCACGGCGGCCCGGACGGCTCGCAGCACCTTTGGCGAGGGGGGATAGGGGTTCTCGTTGGTGTTGAGCTTGATCAGCCCCTTCACCTTCGGTTGTTCGCCCGGCACGTACGCGTGAAGGTCCCGCACCAGCGGGCGAATCAAATCACGACTTTTCAACTTCATTCCCGTTTGTTTCCCAAGGTCCCCGCAGCCGATGCCGGCGCCGCCCCAACGGGGTCCGGGGCGGCTGGCTCAAGTGTCCTGGCCCAGAAAGGCCGATTTGAAGAAATGCGCCGCCAGCAACAGGACCCACCAAAGCTGGAGCGCGAACCCGACGATGACCGCGGTCGCGCCCCACCGCCGACGGGACCGACGAAAGATGAGAACGCGCACGCCCGCTACCATCAAACCCAACCCGACCGCCAGGCTCAGCAGAATCAAGCTGGTCAACGATCCCCCCATGCCCTCCGTTCAAGCGGCCCATCCTCCGACGTCAACGACCGCCCTCCAGCCGGATCGCCGCGGACCGCCCGTGGGCGTCCAGCCCCTCGAGCGCCGCGAAGCCGGCCACGGCCGCAAGCGACTTCGCCAGCGCCGGCCGGTCGTATTCGACCACACTCGTCCGCCGCTGGAACTGGTCCACCGTCAAGCCGGCGAAGCTCCGCCCCGCGCCACCGGTGGGCAGCGTGTGACTGGGGCCCGCGACGTAGTCGCCCAACACCGTCGGCGACCACGGGCCCAGGAAGAGCGCGCCGGCGGTGACGATCCCGCGCGAGACCCGCCGCGCGTTCCGCGTGTGAATCTCGCAGTGCTCCGGCGCGATGCGGTTGGTCAGCGCGACGCCCTCTGCCAGCGTCTTCACCTGAATCAGCCAACCCGCCTGCGCCAGCGCGCGCTCGATGAACTCGCGCCGCGCCAGGGTCGGCAATTGCCGGGCGATTTCCCGCTCCACGGCCGCCAAAAGCTTCGCCGACGGCGTGACCAACCAGACCCGCTCGTGGCCGGAGCCGTGTTCCGCCTGCGCCAGCAGGTCGGCCGCGACCCAGCGCGGCTCGGCCGAATCGTCCGCCAGGACCAGCACCTCGCTGGGCCCCGGCAACAGGTCAATCGCCACCCGGCCAAACAACAGCCGCTTGGCCGTCACCACGTAGGCGTTGCCGGGACCGAAAATTTTCTGCACCGGCCGGATGGTCCGGGTCCCCAGCGCCAGCGCCGCCACTGCCTGCGCCCCGCCCACGCGGTACACCTCCGTCGCTCCGGCGAGCTCCGCCGCCAGCAGCAGGGCCGGGTTAATCTCGCCGGACTTGCCGCAGGGCGTGCAGACCACGATCTCCGGACAGCCCGCCACCCGCGCGAGCACCACCGTCATCAATGCCGTGGAGACCAGCGGCGCCGTCCCGCCCGGGATGTAGATGCCCACGCGCTGAAACGGATCGAACTTCTCGCCGACGCGGGCGCCCTGTGCATTGCGCCCCGCCCACGCCCGGCGCAAGGACTGCCGGCTGAAACGCTCGATGTTCGCCGCCGCAAATCGCAGCGTCCGCCGGAGCCCGGGGTCCGCCGCCGCCCGGGCTTTTGCCCGCTCCTTCTCACCGACTGCCAGCCCGCCGGCTGTGAGCCGCACGCCGTCGAAACGCTCGGTCAGGTCGAGCAAGGCCGCGTCGCCGCGCGCCGCCACCGCATCCACGATCTCGCGCGTCCGGCGCTCGATGTCGGGGTCGAACAAACTGGACGCGCCCACCGCCTGTTCCAAACGAGCGGCGAAGGCCTTCTCCCCATGGCGAATGACGTTCACCGCGCTATGCTGGCCGAGGGGCCGGTCGAAGTCAAAATCCGCCCTTCACCGCCGTGAGGTCGTGCCGCGCCCCGCATCCCGGTCCGGCACTTCGGCCTTGGACCTAGCCCGGCCCTGCCCTTCAATCCGCGCGTGGACTTGAATCTGCAACCGCGGCTGCCCCGGCGACGCGACTGGCGCATCGGCGTGCTGGGCGCGGGTTTCATCGTGAACGACTGCCACCTCGTGGCCTACCGGAAGGCTGGCTTCCAGCCGGTGGCCATCGCCGGCCGCACGCGGGCCCGCGCCGAGGAGGTGGCCCGGCGCCACGCGATCCCGCGCGTGTACGACACCCCGGAGCAATTGCTCGCGGACCCGACGATCGAGGTGCTGGACATCGCCGTGCCGCCGGCCGCGCAACTCGGACTGATCCGGACCGCGTGCGCGCGAGGAACGGTCAAGGGGATCCTCGCGCAGAAGCCTCTGGGAGTGAACTACGCCGAGGCGGTCGAAGCGGTGCGGGCGTGCGCCGCTGCCGGGATCACCCTGGCCGTGAACCAAAACATGCGCTACGACCCGAGCGTTCGCGCCGCCGCCGCCCTGCTGCGCTCGGGCCGGCTCGGCGAACCGGTCTTCGCTACCATTGACATGCGCGGCATCCCGCATTGGATGCCCTGGCAGCGCGACCTCGGCTGGGTCACGCTGCGCATCATGTCCATTCACCACCTCGACTGCTTTCGCCTCTGGTTCGGCAACCCCGCGCGCATCTTCTGCAGCGTGCGCCCCGACCCGCGCACGCCGTTCCCTCACCGCGACGGCATCGCCACCTACATCCTCGAATACGCCAACGATCTGCGGTGCGTGGGGATTGACGACACCTGGACCGGCCCGGCGAAGGAAGGCTGTCCCGCCGACGTGCGCATCCTGTGGCGGATTGAAGGCACCGCGGGCCTGGCTCTCGGCGACATCGGCTGGTGCCGGGATCCGTACACCACCCCCAGCACGCTTCGCTGGGCGACCAAGGGAGACGCCGCCTTTCACGAACCGCGCTGGCGCGAGAGCTGGTTCCCGGATGCGTTCCTCGGAACGATGGCGCAGTTGCTGGTGGCCCTGGAAACCGGAACCGAGCCCGAAATCAGCGGCCGCGACAATCTGGACACCATGGCGCTGGTCGAGGCCGCGTACCGCAGCGTGGACCTGCGCCGCTCCGTGGCGCTGGCGGAAATTCGCGCCGACTAACCCGCGAGGCATGGGCACTTCTCCGGATGCCGCGGCGCGCGCCGGCATACTGAGCGCGGTGGGCGCCTACCTGCTCTGGGGCGTGCTGCCGGTTTATTGGAAACTGCTCAAGTCGGTCCCGCCGCTCCAGATTCTTTGCCACCGGGTGGTGTGGTCCGTGGTGTTTCTGGCGCTGCTGCTGGGAATGCGCCGGGAATGGCGGAAGCTCGCCCGCAGCGCGCGCGAGGGCCGAACGCTCGGCTACTATGGGCTGGCAGCGGCGCTGCTGGCGGTGAACTGGTTCACCTACATCTGGGCGGTGAACTCCGGCCGCATCGTCGAGTCCAGTCTGGGCTATTTCATCAACCCTCTCGTGAGCGTGCTGTTTGGCGTCGTCCTCCTTGGCGAACGCCTCAACCGCCCGCAACAAATCGCCCTGCTCGTGGCCACGGCGGGCGTCGGTTACCTGACGTGGGACTACGGGCGTCCGCCGTGGGTGGCGCTGTTGCTTGCGACGACCTTCGGGCTTTACGGTCTGGCCAAGAAGAAAGCCCCGCTCGGCGCCCTGCCGGGCCTCTCGCTGGAAACGGCCGCTTTGTTCGTGCCTGCGCTCGCCTGGATTCTGGGGGGCCCCCACGCCGGTGGCAGCCGGGAGGAACCCGCGCCCTGGGCGATCAGCGCGTTGTTGGTCGGAACCGGGGTGGTCACGGCGCTGCCGCTGCTGTTGTTTGCGCACGCCGCGCAGCGTGTGAAGTTGAGCACCCTCGGGCTGCTGCAATACCTCGCGCCAAGCTGCCAATTGCTGATCGGCGTGGCCGTCTATGGCGAGCCCTTTGGCCCCTCGCGCGCGGCGGGCTTCACAATGATCTGGGTCGCGCTCGGCCTCTACTGGGCAGCGACGGCCCGCCCGCCCGCCGGCCGCCGGGTGCCGTAAGCCCCCACCCGGCTGCCGTCCTGTCGCCGCCGCGCCCGCGTGGCGTCTTGGCCGGAACGATTCAGTTGAAGGCACGCTGGAACGGGCCACCGGCCCGTTCGGTCGGGCGACCCGCCCGACCGTCGGACGCACAAGACTGCCACTGAACGGCGTGGTGCTTCCGTACGCACGGCTGGGCGGCAAGTTGCCGCCCAGAACGGCCCAGTTGGCCGTTCCACCCAAACCCTACTGCATCGTTCCTGCCTCGGCGGAACGATTCAATTGAAGACACCGCCAATGGACGCCAATGGACGCCAATCAAATCCGGCTCTCTGCCGAGTGCGGAAAGCGGTCCAGCGGCCACTGGCCGGTGAGGGGCCGACCGGGTGGCCAAAGCGTTGCGAACCGCCCGTCTCAATTCCCGTTAATTCGCCTCTGTTCCCGGTTGGGATGAATCGTTCCGGCTTGGTTGAGAACGTGCTCCCGCAGGAATTGGATGGTCGTCAGGAACTGGAAATCCTGGTTGCGCTTCTTGGCGAAGCCGTGCCCCTCGTCGCGGGCCAGCAGGTACCAGGCAATCCGGCCCCGCTCGCGCAGCGCCCGGACCATCTGCTCGGATTCGCTGGCGGGCACGCGCGGATCGTTCGCCCCCTGCACGATCAGCAGGGGCCGCTGGATGCGCTCGACATTGGTGACCGGCGAAATGCGTTCGAGAAACTGCCGCATCGCCGGGTCGCGTTCGTCGCCGTATTCCACCCGCCGCAGGTCGCGCCGATATTCCTGCGTGTTTTCCAGGAAGGTGACAAAGTTCGAGATCCCCACAATGTCCACGCCGGCCCGGAGGCGGTCGCTGTACCAAACCAGGCTGGCGAGCGTCATGTAACCGCCGTAGCTGCCGCCCATGACGGCGATCCGGCTTCGGTCAAAGCGTTCGTCCCGCCACATCCAGTCAATGACCGTTCCAATATCCCGGACGGCGTCTTCGCGCCGCCGGCCGTTGTCCAGCGTCAGAAAGGTCTTCCCGAAACCGCTCGAACCGCGGACGTTGGGCACCACCAGCGCCATGCCCAGTTCGTTCAGGAAGTAATTGTTTCGGGCCAGAAAGCCCGGCCGTGACTGCGACTCCGGACCACCGTGAATCAGGATGATCGCCGGGCGGGGACCCGGGAACCTCGCCGGGTCGGGCCGATAAACGAAGGCGGAGATCCGCAGCCCGCCGACGCTCTCGAGCTTCACCAGCTCCGGCTCCACAAACGCGCCCGGGTTCAGGCCGCCGGTTTCGCTCGCGGTCCAGCGGACGAGCCGCCGGGTCTTGAAGTCGTAGGAGTATGCGTCGCCCGGCGAGCGGGCCGCACTGAAGGCGAATCCGACCTCCGCGCCGCCGGGGCGCCACTTCAATCCGGAGATGACGCCCAGGGGAACATCTTTCACGGTCTTCGGCTTGCCGCCGCCGACCGGCACGGTGTGCAGGCGGCTCACGCCGTCTTCGTTGGTGACGAAGGCGATCGTCCGCCCATCCGGCGAAAGGTCGAACTCCTCCACATCCCACGAGAGCCCCGACACCAGCACGGTTTCGACGCCGTTGGTCACATTGAGCCGAACCAGTTGCCGGAACTCCGCGCCGCGATCGGACGTGGTAATGAGCGCCCCGCCATCCGGCGTGAACCGCGCGGCCGCGTAGGCCACAGGACCGTCGTTGGTCCGGGTCACCAAGCGGCACCGCCCGGTGGCCACCTCCACCAGATGCAGGCGGCGATCGTTGATCGAAAGACTCTCCAGCAGCGCGATCCGCGCGTCGTCCGCCGACCAGTCGGCCACGGACCAGCCCCCGCCCGGCAAGGCCGTGAGCAAGCGGTCGGTCCCCGGGTCGCGGGGATCCATCCAGTATAGGTCCGTGTCGCGACCGGTCCGGCGCGTCGAGTGATAGGCCAGCGCGTGGCCGGACCGCGACCACACCGGGCTGGTGTTGCGCGACGCGCCATCGGTCAGCCGGGTAATGCGGCCGTCCGCGACGTCGAAGCGGTAAAGCTGGTAGAACTCGCCCCCACCGCGATCCTGGGAAAACACGATCATCGCCCCCGCGCCCGGCTGGTACTGCCCGCGCAACACCGGCTCCGCCAGAAACGTTAACTGCCGGCGCGCGCTTCCCGGTCCGCTCACCTCGTGCAATTGCGCGGTGTCGGCAAACCGGGTCGTGATCAGCACCTCCCGGCGGACCGGATGCCAGTCGTTGAAAGCCGCCGTGCGGAATTCGAGATACCGCTCGGCCCCGGCCCGCAATTCCGGCGCCAACGGCGGAATGCCATCGGCCACGAGATTCTCGGGCACCTGCGCCCGCCCGGAGACGGTAAGCGCAGCCAGCACGACCAGCAGCGGCAGCTTCATGGTCGGAGCTTGGAGAGACCCGACCCGACCTGGCAACGGGAATCACCCGCCTGCTTGCCCCGCGCGATTCCCGATTGAGTCTCGCCGGCGCCGCGCGCAGAGTCCGGCCCATGAAATCTGCCTCCGCCGTCCCTGCGCGCATCTCCACCGCCGGCCGTGCCCTCACCCGCCGGCGATTCCTCGCCACGGCGTTGCTCACCCCGGGCATCGGCTGGATCGCCGGCCGGCAACGCCCGCTGACGGCCGAGCCTGACGCCGGCTGGATTCCGCTCTTCAACGGCAAGAACCTCGACGGCTGGACGCCGAAGATCACCGGCTTTGAGCTGGGCGACAACCATCTCGACACGTATCGCGTGGAAGGAGGCATCCTGCGGGTGGCCTACGACCGCTACGAGCGGTTCGACGGCAAGTTCGGCCACCTGTTCTACAAGGACAAATTCGCCCACTACCGGGTGCGCGTGGAATACCGCTTCGTGGGCGGGCAGACCCCCGGCGGCCCCGGGTGGGCGTTCCGCAACAGCGGCATCATGCTCCATTGCCAGGCGCCCGAAAGCATGGCCAAGGGGCAGGAATTCCCGGTGTCCATCGAGGTGCAGTTGCTGGGCGGCGACGGCACCAACCCGCGCTCCACGGCCAACCTCTGCACCCCTGGAACCCACGTGGTCCTGAAAGGCAAGCTGCACACCCAGCACTGCACGAATTCCACCTCGCAGACCTACCACGGCGACCAATGGGTAACCGCCGAGGTCGAGGTGCGCGGGCACACCCGCCTCCGCCACCTCATCGCGGGCGAGACCGTCCTCGAGTACACCGAGCCGCAACTGGACGACGGCGACGCCGACGCCAAGCGGCTGCTCGCGGCGGGCGCGCCCAAGCTGCTCAGCGAAGGGTGGATCAGCCTGCAGGCCGAAAGCCATCCGGTCGAATTCCGCAAGGTCGAGTTGCTGCCGTTGGGCACGTAACTGCGGGGCTTGAGTCTGCCGCGCTTTCGGACCACCGTGGTCGTGGACGGCCCGCCGTCCCGACTGCTGTGTTTGCCGTGCTTCATCTCCCGCGTTTCGCGTTGCAGGCCGCGCTCCGGCACGAGCCGGAGTTGTGGCCGCGCCCGGTCGCGTTGGTGGACCCGGAGCAACCGCCGCCGCGCGTGGTCGAGTTGAACGACGCCGCGCTCGCCGCCGGCGTGACTCCCGGCCAAACCCCGCCCCAGGCGCTGGCGCGGTGCCGCCACGTGCTGATCCGGCATCGCTCGCGACCCCAGGAACAGGCGGTGACCGCGGCCGTGACGCAGTGCGCCGACGCGTTTTCACCGTACCTGGAATGCACGGCACCGGGGGTCTTCACCCTGGACCTCCGCGGCCTGGCCGTGCTGAAAGGCGCCGGGCCCGAACAGCTCGCGGCGTGGGCAGGACGGTTGCGGCAGGCCCTCGGGGCCTTGCAGCTCGACGCCCGCGTGGGCCTGGGGCCGACGCCGAACGTCGCCCGCCACGCAGCGCAATGGGCAGACGCGATCCAGATCGTCGGCGATGCCCGCGCCTTCATCGCCGCCTTGCCGGTGGCGGCGCTGCAACCGTCGAGCGACGTGGCGCTCATCCTGCGCAAGTGGGGCCTTCGCACAGTCGGTGAGCTGCTGGCGCTGGGCCAGGATGCGCTGGCGGACCGCCTGGGCCTCGAGGCGTTCGCCTTGTTCGCGGCGGCGTCGGACACCGCGCTGCGACCGTTGCGGCTGGTTCGCCCCGAGGAGCGTTTCGAGGAGTCGCTGGATCTGGAACAGCCGCTGGAGAATCTCGAACCCCTGTTGTTTCTGCTGCGCCGTTTCCTCGAGCAGCTCGGCCGCCGAATGGAAGCCACCGGATTCGTCGCCCAGACGCTGCACCTGCGGCTGCGGTTCGAGTCCGGCGAGGTCCTCGACCGGGAGCTCCGGGTGCCGCAGCCCACGCGCCGGGTGGAGGTGCTCTTCCGCATGTTGCACACCCACCTGGAGGCCGTGCGCGCGGCGTCGCCCGTCGTCATGGTGGCGTTGCGGGCCGAGCCCACGCGGCCGCGTCAGCAGCAGTTCGGTTTGTTCGAGGCGGCGTTGCGCGACCCGCCGCAGTTTCAGGAAACCCTGGCCCGCTTAACTGCCCTGCTGGGCGCCGACCGGGTCGGCTCGCCGGTGATCGAGGACAGTCATCGCGCCGACGCCTTTACGCTGGTGCCGCCCGATTTTGAAAATGCCCCGGTGCCCCCGCTGCAGGCCGCTCCGGAAGCGCCGACGCCGTTGCGCCGGTTCCGTCCGCCACCCCCCGCCACGGTGGAAACCGGCCCGACTCCGCGGACCGTGCGCTGCTCGGTGGCCGGCGGCACCATCCGCCTCGCGCTCGGTCCCTGGCGGGCTTCGGGTGGCTGGTGGGAACCGGGCGCCTGGGAGCGCGAGGAATGGGATGTCGCCCTGCGCGACCACGAGGTGCTGCGTCTGGTGAAGCAAGCTGGCGGGTGGAGTGTGGAAGGGGTGTTGGACTGATGGCCAGACCGCTTCGACAACCCCCGGCAGCCGGGAGGCCGCGGGCCCTTCGGCATTCGCGGTTGCTCCGGTTTTGCCCGGCGCGCAGGAGGACCGCCGGTGGATTCAACGCTCGGACGATTTCGCCCTGCGGACCTGCGCCGGACCTCCCACCCCGGCTCGCGGTTCCCGAACCTTCGCCCCGGCCGCTCTGCCCCCGGCGCGATGGCGCGCGCGCATCATGTCCCGGCAACTGACGTTCCTGCCCCCGCGGCGTCCGCTGCGGGAGCGCCTGGGCGGCGAGTTCTTCCGCCAGTTGCCGACCGGTCCCGGGGTGTACCTGCTGTGCGGATCGGCCGACGGCGTCCTGTACGTGGGCAAGGCGAAGAATCTCCGTCAACGCCTCGGCAGCTATCGCTCGGCGAACCCGGATCGGGTACCGCGCAAGCTGCGCCGCCTGCTGACCGCCGTGGAACGAATTCTCTGGGACGAGTGCCCGAGCGAAGCCGCGGCGCTGGCGCGCGAACGGGAACTCCTGCGAACGCTACGGCCGCGCTTCAACACCGTCGGCGTGCGACCGTCGTCTCCGGACTGGCTCGGGTGGCGCTGCGTGGCCGGCGGGCTGGAGTTGGGTTGGGGCGAGGGCACCGCCGGCTGGCCGGAGCGCCATGGCCCGTTCAGCCAAATCCGCCCCCTCTTCGGCTCCCTGCTGCGCCTGCTGTGGTGGCGGCTTCACGCCGCCGATCCGGGACTGCCACCGGAGTCCGTGCGCCCGGCTGCCGGGACCTGGGCCGACATGCCGCGCCCGTTGACCGCCGGACGCCCGCCGCGGTGCTGGCGGTTGGAGGCGTCTCCCGCTACCGCCGGGCTCGCGCAGGGGTTGCTGCGGAGCTTTTTCCAGGACGGTTCGCTCGACCTGATCGAATGGTGCCTGGCCGTCGCCGAAAGCCGGCCGCGTTTTGAGCGAGCCTGGATGGAGCGCGACGCCCTGCCGTTGCTCGAGGTGTACGAACGCCGGACGGCCGGAACCGATGCCGAACTCCGCGTACATTGAACTGCACGCCCGCAGCGCGTTCAGCTTCCTGCGCGCCGCCTCGTTGCCCGAGCAACTGGTGGAGACCGCGGCCCGCCTCGAATTGCCCGCGCTGGCGGTGTGCGATCGCATGGGCGTGTATGGCGCCCCGCGGGTGGCGGGCACCGCGCGCGATCTGGGGCTCCGGCCCATCGTGGGCGCCGAGTTGGTCCTCGCGGATGGCTCGGTGCTGCCCGTGCTGGTGCAGTCGCAAGCGGGTTACCGGAACCTCTGCCGCCTGCTGACACGCGCACACCTGCGGGCACCCAAGGGCGAAGGCGTCATCCGCTGGGAGGAACTGCCGGAGTTCACGCCGGGCCTCGTGGCGCTGACGGGTGGCACCGAAGGACCGCTGGCGCGTGCCCTCGGCGACGGCAGCAACGCAGCGCCGGCCACGGCGGCAACGGACGCCCTCGAGCGGCTCGAGCATTGCTTCGGCGCGGGCAACGTGTTCATCGAGATCCAGCGGCACCACCGCCGCGGGGAAGACCGGCTCAACCGCGCCCTCGTCGCGCTGGCCCGCAGTCGGCGTCTGCCCTTGCTGGCCACCAACGGCCCGCTCTACGCGACCCCCGCCGGCCGGCAGGTGCTCGACGTGTTCACCTGCCTGCGACACCACACGACCCTTGACGCCGCGGGACGGCTGCTGGCGATCAATGACGAGCGTCATCTCAAAGCGGCGGCGGAAATGGCGGCGTTGTTCGCGGATCTGCCGGAGGCGATCGCCAACACTCGCCGGCTGGCCGAGCGCCTGACGTTCACTCTGGCCGATCTGGGCTACGAGTTCCCCCGCTTCCCGGTCGGGCCCGGGGAAACCATGGAGACCGTGCTGCGGGACTGGACCGAACGCGGCGCGCGGGAACGGTATCGCGGGGAAATTCCGCCCAAGGTCGCGGCGCTGCTGCGCAAGGAACTCGCGTTGATCAACAAGCTCGGCTTTGCCGGCTACTTCCTGATCGTGGCGGACCTGGTCCGTTTCTGCCGCGAGAACGACATCCTCGCGCAAGGCCGCGGGAGCGCGGCGAACAGTGCCGTTTGCTTCTGCCTGGGCATCACGGCGGTGGACCCGGTGAAGTTCAACGTCCTCTTCGAACGCTTCCTGAGCGAGAATCGCAAGGGCTGGCCGGACATTGACCTGGACCTGCCCAGCGGCGAACGGCGCGAGCGGGTGATCCAGGAGGTGTACCGGCGTTACGGTCCCCACGGCGCGGCGATGACGGCGACGGTCATCACCTATCGCGGCCGCAGCTCCGCGCGCGAACTGGGCAAGGTGCTCGGACTCCCGGCGGACGTGCTGGACCGGTTCTCGAGCCTGTTCCCGCACGGCGACTTTCCGCACACCCTCGAACTGCAGGCGCAGATGGAAAGGGCCGGCCTGCCGCAGACGCACCCGCGCTCGGCGGCGTTCGCCGCGCTGTACCAACAGCTCCGCCGGTTGCCGCGCCATCTCGGCCAGCACAGTGGCGGCATGATCATCTGCCAGGACGAACTCAGCCGCGTGGTGCCGCTCGAAAACGCCGCCATGCCGGGCCGCGTCGTCGCCCAGTGGGACAAGGACGACTGCGAGGATCTCGGCATCATCAAGGTGGACCTCCTCGGGCTGGGCATGATGTCCGCGTTGCAAGACGCCGTGCGGCTGACAGCCGAGCAGGGGCGGCCGGTGGATCTGGCGCAGTTGCCGGAGAACGACCCGGCCACCTTCGCCCTCATGCAGCGGGCCGACACCATCGGGGTCTTCCAGATCGAGAGCCGCGCCCAGATGGCCACGCTCCCGCGGATGAAGCCGCGAACCTTCTATGACCTCGTGGTGGAGGTGGCGATTATCCGCCCCGGCCCCATCCAGGGCGACCTGGCGCATCCGTATTTGCGCCGCCGCAACGGCGAGGAACCGGTCACTTACTACGCGCCCCAGTTGGTGCCCGTGCTGGAACGCACCCTCGGCGTGCCGCTCTTCCAGGAGCAGATGCTGCAGATGGCGATGATCATGGCCAACTTCAGCGGCGACGAGGCCGAGGAACTGCGCCGCGCGATGAGCTTCCATCGCTCCGAGGAACGGATGCAGCGGGCCGAGGCGCGCCTGCGGGCGGCGCTGGCCCGTGCGGGCGTGCCGGGCGACATCGCCGAACGAATCGTGGGCGCCGTGGGATCCTTCGCGTTGTACGGCTTCCCCGAATCCCACGCGATCAGCTTTGCCCACCTGGCCTACGCCAGCGCCTACCTCAAAACGCATCGCCCGGCCGAGTTTTTCTGCGCGCTGTTGAACAACCAGCCCATGGGCTTCTACTCGCCCGCCACGCTGGTCAAGGACGCCCGGCGCCACGGAGTGCCCGTGCGGCCGGTGTGCGTCCAGCGGTCGGGGGTGGAAACGCGCATCGAACCTGACCGCGCCCTCCGGCTGGGGTTGTGTCAGGTGCGGGGCCTGACCCGCGCGCACGCGGAACAAATCGTGGCCGAGCGAACCCGGCAGGCCTTCCGCTCGCTGGACGACTTTCGGCGGCGCACGCGATTGGCCAAAGAGGAATTGCGCACCCTGGCGGAAATCGGGGCGTTAAACGGTTTCCAGCCACATCGGCGCGCCGCGATGTGGGAGGTGGAGCGCACGGTGCGGGAAGGCGAACTGTTCGGAGAACGAATTCAAGCGGAGCCGATCGCCAAGCCAGAACTAACCGCTGGGGACCCTTTGGAAAGTACGGGCGGTCCGGGGGCAAGCGGTCGCGACGTTCCTGAAGGCCAGCCGGTCAGCAGTCACGCGAGTTCCGGCCCCGGGACTTCTTCGTCTCCGCTGCGGCCGATGGATCCGTGGGAGCGGACGTTTGCCGATTACGCGGGCTTGCGGCTGACGACCGGGCCGCATCCGATGGCGCTCATCCGCGAGCGCCTGACGGATGTCTGGCGCGCGGCGGACCTCCATCAGGTTGCCCACGGCACGCGGGTGCGGGTGGCGGGGCAGGTCATCTGCCGGCAACGTCCGGGCACGGCCAAAGGCGTTTGCTTCGTCAGTCTCGAGGACGAGACCGGCATCACCAACGTCATCGTCGCGCCCCGGTTGTTCGAGCAGGAGCGCCTGACCATCACCACCGAGCCGTTCCTGCTAGTCGAAGGCGTCGCGCAATGCCGCCAGGGCACCGTCCACATCCGCGCGGCGCGCATCCGGCACCTTGAATATGCCGGCCTGCAGACGGCCGAATCGCACGATTTCGCGTAAGTGCCAAGACCGAGCACGGAGAACGCTCGCTCGGAAAAGCGACCGCAGTAGCGGAAACAAGGATCCACGACCGGGCAGGCGCGCGGGAGGATTCACCGGCCGGTCGCTTGACGGCTCCCCGGGTCTCTCTACCTTTGCGGCGTGCGTTTTGGAGTCAAGGTCATCACCGCGCTGTTGCTTGTGCTCTCCCTGGGGCTGCACTGGGCGGCTTTGCAGATGGTGGCCTGGACCGGCATGCTCATCGCATACTCGCAGGAGTCGGGTGTCCGCGAGGCGGTCGCCAAGACCTTTGATGGCCAGCATCCCTGCCCCCTCTGCCACGCCATCGCGAAAGGCCGAGCCGAGGAGCGGCAGCAGGATCAAAAGCCGGTTAAACCCGGTGGCAAGCTGGAGCCCGTTCCGGTGTGGACGCCGCTGACCTTCCATTTCCCCCGCCCCGGCGCCATGACCACCGGCGATACTCCTGTCCCCCGGCAACGCTCCGAGGCGCCTCCCAAACCGCGACCCCGACCGGTCACCGCCTGAGCGGTCCGGTTCCCCCTGCAACCTGACGCTGCGCCTGCCCCCGGCGGCCGGCGGCCGGCCCTTTCACCGTAGCGAACCGTCCGACTGCTTCCCCTTCAAATCAACCCGGCCAGCGTGGGGCGTTCCACGGTCCGCACGACCGGTTGGACGCCGGCCACTCTCCTGAGTGGGAGAATCCGCGCGATTCGTTCTGAACCCGATTGGAAAACTTGAACTGCAGAATTGTTATGAAGTTGAAATTGATCTCGTTGGTTGGCGGGGGCCTGGCGGTCCTCGCTCCGGCGGCGGCCGCCGCCGTTCTCTCGATGGTGCCGATGCAGGGCAGCATGGTCATGCCGATGGTGGCCTACCATGCTGATCATGGCCACCTCCACGTCATGATGCCGTCGGAGGTGCCGCAGCTCACGCCGTTACTGGTCAGCCATCCGGGCGACCAGTTTGATCCGGCTGATCCGTGGTTCGACGACCTGGATCCGACGCGCAAAGGGCTGTCGTTCAGCCGCCGCTACGGCTTCGTGATGGATGCGATGTCGGATCCCTTGCCGCCCAACACCGCCATCTGGCTGGCGAAACGATCCGGTCCGGCTGACCTGGGCTTCTTCCGGTACAGCGGCAATGCGCCGAAGAACTGGGAGCCGATCTTTGGCACCGCCGGGTCGCCCGCCGCCCTGGAATGGAACGGCATGATGTTCCATCCGGCGGTCACGGCGCCACCGGGCACCAACACGTACACGGCCGTCTTTGAAGCATACCTGGTGGACAATACGACCGGCGAGCCGCTTCACCACTCCGAGTCCGGGCCGTTCGAGTTCCACTTCACAAACGTGCCGGATGGCCGCCCGGCCCTGACCATCGCCCGGAAGGTGGAAATCTCCTGGTCGGCCGCGTCCGCTGGCTGGCTGCTCGAAGATGCCTCCAGTTTGCCCGCGGCCGAATGGATCCCGGTGGGGACGCCGCCGATCCTGATCGAGGGCCGGCCCGCGGTCCTCCTCGAACCGGCCGCGGCCACCCGGTACTTCCGTCTTCGTCCTCCGCAGTGACCCGTTGGCACCAGAGGAAGCTGAGGTCGTCCCGGGAGGGTTCCCGGGGCGGCCCCGGCGGTTTCACGCTGATCGAGCTTCTGGTGGTGTTGGCCATCATCGCCATCCTGGCCGGGTTGCTGTTGCCCGCCTTGAGTCGCGGCAAAGCCCTGGCCCGGATGGCGGCGTGCGGCAGCCAGATGCGGCAGATGGGCTTGGCGGTCGGCTTGTACACGGATGACCACGGCGACGAATTCCCGCGCAGCCAGCACTCGGCTTTCACGCACGGACAACGGCCGTGGGGACCAACCCTTGCGCCGTGGCTGGGCGCTTCGCTCCTCACGTGGACCAATCTGCTCAAGACCATTTATCAGTGCCCGGCCGACCGTCGGCGCGTCCCATGGAGCTACGGGCTGAACGTGTACTTCGAGCTCGGCCCCGAGGATGACTATCCCGGCCGGCCGCAAACCTGGCGGCGCAGGTCCGATGTCCCAAGTCCGGCGACCACGCTGCTTTTCGCGGAGAATGCCTCCGAGGCGGATCATCTGATGCCGAACTTCTGGACCCGACCTGAGGACGCCGCCGACCTGGCGGCGGACCGCCACCGGGGCCGCGCCAACTACACATTCGTGGACGGGCATGTCGAAGCGTTGCGGCTGCAGTCTGTGTTCAACCCGCAGGCGGGGATTGATCGCTGGCATCCTTTTCAACCTTGACGAAGCGCGACGTCTGATGCACTTAAGCTGCAAGTTAGTAAATCGCCCGTCGAAGGTGGGGCGCGCGATTACCGGAAAGGCTGGAGTCTTAAACCCAACTAACTGCGACCACCAGCCACTTGGGCCCAGCGCGCCTCACCTTCGGCGGGTGTCGCCCCCCCCGTCTTGCCCCCTTCAACTCCCGACCTGTGTTATGCGATGGATACTCTTGATTCTCTCTTCGGCGCTTACCCTCTCGGCCGGCACGGGCGACGCCGCCCCGCCCCGGCCGCCGGAGACCCGAACCGCCAACGCGACCAATTGGTTTGCCATCAGCGGAATGCACTGCGACGGCTGTGCCAAGGGCTTGACCTCCGAGTTGAAGCGCGCACCCGGCGTGGTGAATGCCAGCGTGTCCTTCACCAACAAGCTGGCCATGGTCGCCTACGACACCAACCGCATCTCCCTCAAAGCCCTGCAGGTCGTGGTGACCGAAGCCGGCTATGAAGCCAAACCCATCAAACCGCCCCGGCCCGTCCGCCGTTGAGACGGCCCCCCGAGACCCGACGCCCCGGCTCAGCCGCCGCGAGTGGGTGGCGACGCTGGGTTTGGGCGTGGCTCTCGCCGCGGGCAGTGTGGCGGTCGTGTGGTTGACGGCACCTTCGCGAAAAGCGGCGCCCGCCCCGGCACCGGAGAGATTCCTGGTGGAGTTCACATTGACCGACACCCGGGGCCAGCGCGTCACCCGGCAGGACTTCGCAGGTCGGGTGTTGGTCGTCAGTTTCGCCTTCACCAGTTGCTCGCTGAGCTGTTTGGCGGTGAATGAGCGCATGGCGGAACTGCAGCGAGCCCTTGCCGGCCTCGAAGATGTCCGGCTGGTGTCCTTCACGGTGGATCCGCGCACGGACACACCAAAGGCGCTCGCGCGTTTCGCCGCCCGCTACGGGGCCGACCCCGACCGCTGGTGGTTCCTGACCGGCGACAAGGCGGAAGTCTATCGGGTGCTCGAGTCGAGTTTTCTGCCGCGATCGCGCGAACTCGAGACGCTCATTCCCGGCGGCTTTGCCAATTCGGATTATCTGATGGTCGTGGATCGCGCCGGTCGGGTGCGGGAATCCTTTCCCGGGCTGAAACCCAACGTGGTTGCGAAGGTCGTCGCGGCGGTCGAGCGGCTGCGCCGTGAACCGGTTTCCTCATGAGAACACCCGGGCTCGACATCCTTCTGGGGCTGATCGTGCTGGCGGCCGGCTGCGAGCGGCCGGCGTCACCACCGCCCGCTTCAGTACCGGACGCGCCACGCAGCTTTGACACCCGCGGGGTCGTCCGCGAGATCGCCGGCGACCGGCGCACCGCGGTGATCCGCCACGGGGAAATCCCGGGCTACATGCCCAAAATGACGATGGAGTTGAACGTGCGCGAGCCCGCCGAACTCGAAGGCATCGCCCCCGGCGACGAAATCACGTTCCGGCTGCACGCGGACGCGACCACGCACTGGATTGACACAATCCGCCGCGTCGGCCGGGCGGCGGTCGCCACCGCCAACGAGCCGCCGCTCTTCGTGCCCGAGGAGGCGCCGGAACTCCAACCGGGCGAAGCGATGCCCGACGCGGAGTTTCTGTCCGAAGACGGTCGCCCCCTCCGCCTCGCGGACTTCCGGGGCCGGGCGGTCGCTTTGACGTTCTTCTTCACGCGCTGCCCGCTGCCCGACTTCTGCCCACGCATGAACGGCCATTTCCGGGACGCGCGCCAACTCCTGCTCGCGCAAGCGAACGCCCCCACCAACTGGCATTTTCTGTGCGTGTCGTTCGACGCCGACTTCGACCAGCCGTCCGTCCTCAAGAGCTACGGCAACGCGTACCGGGACGGCAACCCGGATCGTTGGACCTTCGCGTCGGCCTCGCCCGCGACGCTTGCGCGTCTGGCGCCCCGCCTCGATTTGATGGTTACTCGCGAGCAGGGCGGCTTTTCGCACAACCTGCGCACGGTGGTGATTGACCCGGCGGGTCGGATTTACCGGCAATTCGACGGTAACGACTGGACACCCCAGGAACTCGCCGCCGCCCTGGCCGACGCGGCGGCGCGACGCTGAACCACGATGCGCAACATTCACTCTGCCGGCCGAGTTGACCCGCGGTTGGGCTCCAAGGCGAGCGACCGACGGCGCCGGCCCCAACACCTGGTCTTCACGGCTGACGCGACTCATCTCGTCGGCACCGGACGCAATCTACCCGTGTCGGTGTGGCGCACGGCGGATGGGGCGGTCGAATTCTCCCCGCCCGGCGTGGCGGACATCGTCTCCGGTCTGGCGCTCTCGCGAGACGGGCGCATGTTGGCGGCTGGGCACAACCGGGGCATCAGCCTTTGGGACTTGGAGGAACGGCACGGCCCGGAAGACCTGACCGCGCTGCCGTCGGTGGTGTACGGCCTGAGCGTTTCCACCAACGGTCTCGTGGCGGTGGGCACCGGGCTGGGACACATGGCGGTCTTTGACCTTGCCAGCGGGGAGCGTCGGGCCGCGTGGAAGCCGGGGAGTAATGGCCGTGCGTTGGCGCTCGCGCCTTCCGGTGAATGGCTCGTCACCGAAGGCGCCGGCGCCACGCTGAGCGTTCACCGCTTGCCGGAAACCACTTTGGAGCGCAGCGTGCCCATTCCCCGCTCGCAACTCGAGCGGCTCGAGTTGTCCGCCGACGGTGACCGGCTGGCCGCCCAACCCCAACAGGGCGGGCCCTTCGTGATCCGGACGGCGGATTGGATCGTCGAGCGGAGTTTCGAACTCACGCACAACGACTGGCTGCGGGCGCTGCGCCTTTCCCCCGACGGCCGGCGGTTGGCGGGGGTGTTGTCCGACCGCTCCGTTTGGGTGTGGGACGTGGATAAAGGCGACGTCGTTGCGATCCTCGCACCGGAGTACTCGGGTTTGCCCGAGTGGCACGATGAGGGCACGCGGCTCTGGCTGCTGAGTTCGGCGGGCCGAGTGACCCGCTGGAACGTCGCCTCGGGCGAGCTCGAGTACGATCAAACCCTGCCGTTGAACGGCGCCAACCTCGTCCGCGCCCTCTGGTTGCCGGACCGCTCGGGGGTGCTGCTCTCCCTGGGCGACGTGGGCCTCGAACTGTGGCGGCTGGACCGCCCCGAGCGGGTGGTCCG
>CAYNCT010000036.1:0-6361 GCA_964396005.1 uncultured Verrucomicrobiota bacterium
CGATGATCACCGCGTCCACCGCGCCGGACCGGATGAGCGCCTCGCCGTCGTTGAAGGTGGCAAGGCCCTTGGCGGTCCACGGCTCGAGCGGCGCGAAGGCGTCCGCCACCGCCGTGAGCTGACACCGCGTGACCTTGCCGTTGAGGAGGTAATCGGCGTGGTACTTGCCGATGTTGCCGAGGCCGATGATGCCGATGCGCACGGAATTCATGGGGCGAACTCTAACGGGCACGCGTCGGTTGGCGAGCCGGCGATGCGGGCCGGGGTTTCCGGCGGCGGCTACCGACCGGCGTCGGCCGGCGGAAGACCGCGCAGGTGTTGGTCAAACCAGTCCGCCAGCAGCGGGATGTCCTCGCCGATCGTCGGCCAGCCGTGGGCCTTGCCCTCGCGGACGATCAGCTTCGCCGGCACGCCCGCGGCGGCCGCTTTTTCGATGAAGAGCCGCGCCTGTTGCAGCGGCACCAGGCGGTCGGCGTCGCCGTGGATGATCAGCGTTGGCGCCGAGCGGGCGGAGACGAAATTCACGGGCGAGATTTCTCGGCCGAGTTGCTGCCGACCCTCGGGTGTATCGGAGCGGGGGCCAAAGGCGGGTTTGAAATCCTTCAACGTTCCCACGCCCACGGCATCTTCGCCGGGCGCGCCGTAGTTGAGGAAGTCGGTTGGGGGGAAGAAGCACGCCACCGCGCCCACGGCGCTGCTCTCGCGCTCCACGGGGTCGCGGGCGTCGGCCTTGCCGGGTCCGCCCTGGGTGCCGAGCGTGAGGGAGAGGTGGCCGCCCGCGCTGGCGCCGGCCACGCCCAGCTTTTCGGGCCGGACGCCGAAATCCGCCGCGCGGTGGCGGATGAAGCGCACGGCGCGATGCACGTCCTCGGTGATTTCCGGGATGGTGTATTTGGGTTGTGAACCATGCACGACCGCGAAGACCACGTACCCGCGGTCCAGAAAGGCGCGGAAGAACGCCGGGTTGATCGCCTCTTTCGCCGAGAAGAAGCCCCCGCTGACCATGAAGACCACGCCGAACCCATTGGTCGTGGGCGGGCGAAAGACGTCCATGGTCAGCGCGACTCCGTGTTTGCGCCCGTAGATGATGTCTTCAGTACGTTGCCAGTCGGCGCCGCGCCCCGGCAGGGCGGTGGCGACGAGGCCCAGAACCATCGCGAGGCAGACCAGCGGTAAAAAGCGTTTCATATCAGGCAAGGCGGAACCGGGCGGCAAGCTAACGGGCGGGTCGGCGCCGGGCAACGACCTTGTCCGCGCGCTGTTCGGCTGCAGGGCAACCGCGCGGGGATCAGACCCGGGCGCTGACGTTGAGCAGGTCCACGCGGGTGCAACGCCGGGTCGGGGAGGCCGGTCTTGTCAGCCACGCGGAGCCCAACTAGCCTGAGTTTGAGCGGAAGGCCGAGGGTCATTGTGAGTGGTCGTCCGGTGGGTGCCCGGGCTTGGCAGCACCATGCGCTGCGGCTGGTCACGGCCGGCCACGTGGCGACACCTTGGAAATCATCCGCGGCATCCGCTCTTCCCGAAACGAACCGTGACAAGACCGTTCCTTTCGCTCCCGGACCGCGGCGTTGCTGCTGATGCCGTCGAGCGGAGGGGCTGCTGTTCCGAACACCTGAAGAGAAGCCATCTTTCGCCTTGTACCATGTTGATGCTCGAACGCTGCGAGCGGCAAATGCTCTCCGGCACCTGTTGGCGGTCCGCCCGACGCCCGCCGGCCTTGCGGAACGGATCGGGTCACCGCGGCCGCACTTGTGGTCGCGGCCTGGTCATTTGGCTGCTGGCATGTGGGAGCGGAGCGATTCCGGCGGCCGGCCAGTACGCCCCCTACACGGAGCGGTTGCAGCGTGAGGCCAGCCAGCGAATCGAGCGGCAGATTGACCACTACCGCTCCGAGGCCTACCGGCCGAACAGCAGCTCGTCCGCCGGCCATGCTCCCCTGCAGAACTGGCTCAACCAGTTGCGGGCGCAGGAGGAGGAGGCCCGCCAGCGCCGCCGCGAACGCGCTCTGGAAGCCTACCAACAGGCGCTCTTCGCGGAGCGCCAGCGTCAAGCGAGCGAAGCGGCGGCAGCGGCCGCGCGGGCAGCCGAGTTGCGGGAGTGGGAGGATTACAAGCGTCGCGGGCGCGCCGGAGATGCCGACGCCGCACACGCCGTGGCGCGGACGCTCCTGAAAGCAAGCCCCCGCCTGCCGCCGGGCGAAATCACCGGCGTTGCGGGCGCGTTGCCCTGGCTGCGCCTGGCCGCGAACGGCGGCAACGCGGACGCCGCCTGGCGGCTCGGACGTGAGCTCGAAAAAAGCGCGCCGGCGGGACACGCACCCGCTGAAGCATTGGCCGCCTACCGCCGCGCCGTCGAACTGGGCGATTACGACGCGGTGCCCTGGGCCGTCAACCTGGCCCAGACCGGCGGCGAAGGCTTCAACCCCGATCCCGCCGAGGCGTGGCGTCTGGCTCAAGTGGGCGTTGCCGCTGGCAATCACCGGGCGATGCGCGCCGCCGCGTTCCTGCTGCTCGGCAAACAGTCGAGGCTGTCCGAGACCGAAAGTCGGCAGGTGATCGAGTGGCTGGAGACGGCTTCAGCCACGGACACCCTTGCGGCCGCCCAAATGGCGCGGATCTGTTTTCATGGGTACGGTGGGAAGACCGACGAGACGCGCGGGGTCGAACTGGCCAAGCGCGTTCTCGCCGAGGCTCCCCAGCTTGCCGAGATGGTGGTCATCGTGGCGCAAGCCAGGCTTCAAGGCGTGGGCGGTGAAACCAAAGACGTTCCCGGCGCCATCGCCCTGCTGGAGCGGGCGGCCGGGAATGGGATGACCGCCGCCGCCAGCGAGTTGGCTTTCTGGTACGGCTCCGGATTTGGCGTGCCGCGCTCCCCGGAATTGGAACGCGAATGGCGGGGGAGAGCGGCGCGCATGGGGTCGGTCGAGGAGGCCGCCCGGCTGGCTCGGGACTATCGGAACGACACCCCACCCAACCTCCCCAGGGCGGTCGAGTTTTACGAACTGGCAAGTCGCGGAGGAGACAAGCAGTGCGCGACGGAACTCGCGCGTCTCTTCGCCACCGGCGGTCCCGGCTTGGTCGCAAACCCCACCGCCGCGCGCGCCCAGGCCCAGCGGGCGGCCGAACTCGGCTCCGGCCCGGGCCAGATGCTCTACGCGCAGTTCCTCCTCGATGGCCTGGGCGGCGACCGCGATCCCGTCGAGGCCGCCCGTTGGATGCGCGAGGCCGCCTCAAGGCACTTCCCGGCGGCGCAAAACGCTTACGGACTCATGCTCATCAACGGCACCGGTATGCTGAAAAATGAACGGGAGGGGGTTGAATGGATTACCAAGGCGGCGGCCAGCGAGGAACCGCTGGCGCTGCTGTTCCTCGGCGAGTCGTACCTGAACGGCCGCTACGGACTCCCCGCCGATCTCAAGCTGGGCCGTACCTATCTCACCGCCGCCGCCAGGGGTTCGGATCAGGCAGTCGCCGGAGCGGCGAAAGCGGCCCTGGCGGAAGCCGAGGCCCCCGAGAAGCCCGTCCGCGTAAGCGATCTGCTCATCGCCCCACCGGCGGGCAAGAAGGCGACATCGTCCATCTACGACAGTCTGAGAATTGACCGGGTGGCGTCTCCCGCGCAGGCCCCGCCCGCGGCTCGAGGCCAGGAAGCGCTGCCGCCGCCCGGTCGCGAGGAGCGGCCTTGAATCGAGGCCGGACCGGGGGGGGGTTCCCCATCCGTATCAGACCCGGGCGCTGACGTTGAGCAGGTCCACGCCGAGCTTGCGCAGGGCGTAGCCGCATTCTTTGAGGTAGTCGCCGTAGCTGAGCATCCAGTGGAAGCCCTTCATCTCTTCGAGCAGCTTCTGACTGTCGCCGTGGACCTTGACGTCAATCTGGGAGCGGCAGATCTCGAGGAACGGATTGCCCACGATGGTGCCGGCGAAGCCCACCCACTTTCGGCAGTTGAAGTCGGGCGCCAGGTTGGTCGTGATCTGGCCCAGGCGCATCTCGACCTTGGGCGCGGCGCCGTAGTCCGACTCAAAGTGGGTGAGGATGCGCGCTTTCTCCAGCCGTTTGCCGTCCATCCGGCGCGGCGCGGTGCAGTGCGCGAGGGTGACGATGCCGCGATGCGGCGTGGTGGGGTCGTTCAGGAACACGGGCTTGCCCGAGATGTAGTGGAGCAGGATGCCGGAGGGGATCACCACAAAGTCCGACTCGCAGAACAGGAGATAGCCGTCGTCGTTGAGCAGGCTCAACGTCAGGCAGGCCGTCGTTCGCGCCATCCCCATAATGGTGCCCATGCAGGCGTTGACGGTCAGGGCGTCGGTCTGGTGCTCTTCCATGATATCGAGAAAGACTTCCCGCAGGACAAACGCGTGGGTGACGAACTGGCGGGTGGTCGCGAGCTTCACCCCGGCCTTCCCGAGGTAGGCCCGGGCCGCCTTTTCACAGCCCGCTACCAGCGTGCTGTCCCGATATGCGGCCGCCAGCCGGGGCTCCAGGTCCCGGTAGGGGTAATCCGCCAGGTCGAGCTTCCACCGCTCGCGCGCGATGCGCGGCGCCTGCCGGCCGCCTTTGCCCCACCCGGCCGGCCCGCCGATGCACACCACGCGCTTGCCGTGGGTGCTGTTGAGGCCGTGCAGCGCCCGGAGTTTCCAGAGCAGCTCATCGTAGCTGTCCGTGATGACGTCATGCACGTCCATGCCGGGCTGGCCGGGCTGGTCCACCATCTTGCGCAGGAACCGGGGATGGACGATCTCGTACCACAGGTACGCCGGGCCGGGCAGGTGGCGCAGGAACATCAGATTGAACCGGTCCGGGCGGGTGAGCGCCTCCAGGATGTTCACCCAGCCGCCGGCGGCGTACAGGAGCATGACGTCATAATCGCCCTGAGCAATCGCGGCCGCCTGCTCGACCGTCTTCACCAGCAGCACGGGCCGGAGCTCGAGCGGAAATTCGGCGCGGGCGGCGAGCTTCTTGAGTTCGCCCGTGATGCGCGTCTGCTCCTGTCGGGCCGCGTCCTCGGTTTGGATGCCACCCCAGTTGCGCCAACTGTTGGCCTCCTGGCGCTGCGGGGTCTCGTAGGTCAGCACGGGCTGGACCCGCAGCGGCTTGCGGCTGAGCGGGGCCCGCGCTTTCACCGAGCCACAGGCTTCGGCCTCCGCGCCGGAGAGGGACGGCAGCGTCAGGGACAAGGCCGCCAGACCGCCGACGGTGCCGAGGAAGCCGCGGCGGCTGACGTGGGGCAGCTCAAAGCCCGGGGAGTCGTGCGGAATGGGCGCAGTCAGACGACGGGTAGCGGTGCAGCAACCACAGGGGCAGCCACTGGGAGAGGTAGAGGTCTTCATAAGGGATTCGTGTTGATGACCGCGACCCCGCGCCAAACGGGCACGGTGCCGCACGGTCGTTTGCCCGCATTCCTAACGCGGCGGCGGGCCGGTGACTTGACTTGGCTCAAACATGCCCCACGCTCCGCCAGTGCCCGCCGGAGGTGCCATCCAGGCCGTCGTGTTCGACATGGACGGCGTGCTCACCGACTCCGAGCCGCTGATCAACGCCGCGGCCGTCGCCATGTTTCGCGAGCGCGGTCTGGCCGTGCAGACGGATGATTTCCTGCCGTTTGTGGGCACCGGCGAAAATCGCTACCTCGGCGGCGTGGCGGAAAAATACGGGTTCCCGTTGGACCTCGAGGCCGCCAAGGCGCGCACGTATCAGCTCTACCTCGAACGGGTTCCGGCTGAGCTTCACGCCTTCCCGGGCGCGGTGGACCTGGTGCGCCGCTGTCGCGCCGCGGGCTTCCAGGTGGCGGTCGCCTCCAGCGCCGACCGCATCAAAATCGAGGCCAACCTCCGCCAGATCGGCCTGCCTCCCGGCGAGTGGGACGCGGTCGTTGCCGCGGAGGACGTCGTCCACAAAAAACCGGCGCCGGACATCTTCCTCGCGGCAGCGCGCAAGCTTGGCCGCGAGCCCGGCGAGTGCGTGGTTGTCGAGGACGCCGTGAACGGCATCCGCGCCGCGAAAGCAGCGGCCATGCGGTGCGTGGCGGTGGCCCAGAGTTTTCCGCCGGAGCACCTGCGGGAGGCGGATCTGGTGCGGGCGCGGATTGCCGACGTCACGCTGAATGATCTGACGGGAGAGATGGCGGTCCCGGAAACGATCGAGGCCCCGCCACCGGGGAGACCGCCGGCCGCGGCTGACGGGCATGGCCCCGCGCCGGTACAGCCCGCGGCGCCGGTCGCGGGTTGTCCGGTTCCGAGCGAGCCGCCGGTGGTCGGCTCGGGACCGAAGGCGCCGCTGGCCGGGGCTGAAGGGACGCCACCGCGCGTGGAGCGGATGCCCGCGATTCTTCCGCCGCGCCTCGCGCCCCCGACGCTTCCACG
>CAYNCT010000036.1:6371-27324 GCA_964396005.1 uncultured Verrucomicrobiota bacterium
GGCCCGCCGCGTCCGTGGGGCTTCTGGGCAACCTCGCTGTTCGGGCTGGTCATCAGCGGTGCCACGCTGGCGGCGCAGGGCCTGGCGGTGCTGCCGGTGCTCGTCTGGCTCAACCGCCGGGGCGTTTCCGTGCAGATGGGCGACAATCATGGCTTGCTGTCCTCGGTCGCCATCCTCGCCAGCCTGCCTGTGACGGCGCTGTTATGTTTGGCGTTCGCCCGGGCCCGGCGCGGGGTGCCGGTAGGCAAGTACCTGGGGCTGGCCCGGGTTCCGGCAGGCGCCACGCTGCGGTGGCTGGTGGCGCTGTTGTTGTTCGTCGGCGCGCTGGACTGGCTGACCTGGATGCTGAACCGGCCGATTGTGCCGCCCAGCATGGTCGAAACCTACCAAACAGCCGGCTCGATCGCGCTGTTGTGGGCGGCCATTGTGGTGGCGGCGCCGGTGGCCGAGGAGGTCTTCTTTCGCGGCTTTCTCCTGGCGGGTTTCGCGGCATCACCGCTGGGCTGGGTAGGGGCCGGGCTGCTGACCTCGTTCCTCTGGGCGTTGGTCCATTTCCAGTACGATCTCTGCGGCCGGGCCATGATCTTCATCTCCGGCCTGCTGTTGAGCTGGGCGCGTCGGCGGACCGACTCGGTGACCGTGCCGATCCTGATGCACGCGTTAATGAACGCGGTCGCGATGATCGAGACCGGGATCCTCGCCGACCGGGTGCCCGACCCGCCCACGCCCGGCACGGTCCTGGTGTGAGGGGCTGGTGACGGTGGCGGGCGCGCACGGTGGCGCGCGGCGGCGCGCAATTTGGAATGGACTTGCCTCCCCGGCCCGGTGGTTCAATGCGGCGCATTTTTGATTTATGGAAGAACCCAATGCCCTGATTGCCCAACGTCGCGCCAAGCTCGAGGCCCTCCGCGCCCGGGGTATTGATCCGTTTCGGAACAAGTTCACTCCGGACCGCGGCTGCGGCGAGGCGCGGGCGCAGTTCGAGGCCGGCACGCTGGCGGACGGCGCGCTCGTGGCGCTGGCGGGCCGCGTCACGGCCCATCGCGACATGGGCAAGAGCCAGTTCCTGGATCTGAAGGACCAGTCGGGGCGGATCCAGATTTACGCCCAGAAACAGGTGCTGGGGGACGAGGGCTACGAAGTGTTCCAACACCTCGATTTGGGGGACTTCGTCGGCGTGCGGGGCGCCTTGTTTCGAACCCGGACCGGCGAACCGAGCGTGAAGGTCGAGAGCTTTACCATTCTCGCCAAGGCGCTGCGGCCGCCGCCGGCCAAATGGCACGGGCTGGAGGACACCGAGATCCGGTACCGCCAGCGCTACCTCGACCTGATGGCGAACGACGAGGTCAAACGCGTCTTCCTGCTGCGCTCCGCCATTCTGCGGGAGGTGCGGGCCTTCCTCGAGGCCCGTGGCTACGTCGAGGTCGAGACGCCCATGATGCAGGCCATTCCCGGCGGCGCGGCGGCGCGGCCGTTCAAGACGCATCACAACGCGCTGGATTGCGATTTCTACCTGCGCATCGCGCTGGAGCTGCCGCTCAAACGGCTCCTGGTGGGCGGGTTGGACAGAGTGTTCGAGATCGGCCGCAACTTCCGCAACGAGGGGCTGTCCCGGAAGCACAATCCGGAGTTCACCATGCTCGAGGCCTACCAGGCCTACGGTGATTACGAAAGCATGATGGAACTGGTCGAAAGCCTCATCTGCCACGTGGCCGAGAAGGTGCTCGGGACGCTGACCATCGAGCACCGGCAAGACCAGCCGGTCGCCGCGGCCCTGACCCGGGCGCTGCGCGAACTGGATGAACTCTCCGCCCACACGATGAGCAGCCTGATGAAGGCGGCGGGCGGGGAAGCGGCGGCCGCCTTCGTGGCGGACATCGGCAAGGCGCGCGAAGCCCTCGCGGCGGCGGAGCAACAACTCGGCAAGCTGCCGGCAGAAGAGGTCGCCCGGAAGGCCATCGGGGCGCTGCTGATCGCGATTGGCGCCGTGGGCCTCCACAAGGCCGCCGCGTCCGGGAGCGACATCGCGCTCGCGGATCATTTCACGGCCGCGGCCGCAAAGTTCGATGCCGCCGTGCGATCGCTCGAGAAGCACACCGTGCCCAAGGTCATCAACCTCGCCCGGCCCTGGCGGCGGGTGAAATACAAGGACCTGGTTCGCGAACGGGCGGGCGCCGACTGGTTCGACCTTTCGCCCGCGGAGCGGAGACAGCGCGCAGTGGCGCTGGGCGCGGAAATCGCCGAGGGCTACGAGGATTTCGAGGTGACCCAGGCGGTTTTCGAGAAGCTGATCGAGCCCACGCTCATCCACCCGACGTTTGTCACCCACTGCCTCAAGGAGCTGATCCCTCTCGCCAAGCTCTCACCCGAGGATCCGACCACGGTCGAGGTGTTCGAGTGCTGCATCAACGGCCAGGAAATCTCGCCGGGCTACACGGAGCAAAACGACCCGCTCGAGCAGCGCGAACGGCTGGAGCACCAGGCCGGGGGCGAAAAGCAGAAGCTGGATGAGGACTTCCTGGTGGCGCTCGAACACGGCATGCCCCCGGCCGGAGGCATCGGCATCGGCATTGATCGCCTGTGCATGATGCTGCTGGGCCAGGACAGCATCCGCGACGTGATTCTGTTCCCGCAGTTGAAGCCCAAGGGCGACTGACCCGCCGGGCCGGCCGGGGCCGCGGGCGCGCCTGGCGCCACGGCGGCCCGGCTGGAGTATCGCGGCCTACTGGCGCGGCGCGGCGCCGGCGATGCTCAGGCTGATGGCGATCTCGTCCGCCACCTTGTCCTGGGGCGCCCCGGGATTGATGCCGAAGTCGCTGCGCTTGATGGTGAAGTTCGACCGCAAGACGAGCAGGTCGCCCTGCTGATTGCCGCCCCGGGCCGCCAGTTTGTCTTTCAGGTACGTGAAACGCACCGGCACGGTCATTTCCTTGGTGACGCCCTTAACCGTGAAGGCGCCGGCGACCTCGGCAGTCGTCACGTCTCCGGTGGTCCTGGCGTTCTTTACTTCCCGCGCTTCGAAAACGATCTCCGGGTGCTGGGCGACGTTCATCCATTGCGCGCCGTGCAGGTGATCCTTCATCACCGGGTTGGGCACGTGGAGCGAAGCGGCGGCGACGACAATCTTCCCCTTGGTGGCGGCGGGATTCTCCGGGTCGAAGACCACGGTGCCGGAGACGCCGTTCGCGCTGCCGGTGATCGCCTCCAGCGGCGCGTCGAGGGTGAAGGTGGCGTTGTTCACGCCCTTGGGATCCTTGAAGTCGAAGGTCAGCGGGCCGGCGAGCGCGACGCCGCCCAGGCCAACCAGCGCGAGGAGTTGCAACACGGAGTTCTTCATAGGTTTGTTCGATTTCAGACGGTTTGAGGTTTGTGGTTTTGTTTCCGGAAAAGGAAGGACACGCCCACCAGCAGGACGCTCGCGAGGCCGGATGCGCCGAGGAAATCCACGCCGGGAACAAAGCGATCCTCGTACGTGATCGCTTCGATGCCGGTGATTTCGTCGAGCGTGGTCACGGGCACACTCGTCCGGGTCCAGCCGCGGTGCGCGCCCGTGGCGGCCCAGAAGACCAGCGCCCCCGCCGCCACGATCACCGCGAGGATGCGCGCGAGAGTTCTCATGGAGGCGAGGGCCGGAGGGTTGCGCCGGGCGAACTAAATCGTTTTGATGAGATGCGCGCGAGCGAAGCGCACCTTGGGCAGGGTCGCGTACTTGTCGGTCGCGCTGCGATATCCCGCGGCGCAACAGGCCACGGAGGCCAGCCCCTGGGCGGGCAGGTCGAGGAGGCGGTCGAATTCCGCCGGCACGAAGCCTTCAATCGGGCAGGTGTCCACCCCGAGCAACGCCGCGCTGGTCATCAGGTTCGCCAGAGCGATGTACGCCTGCCGGGCGGTCCAGTGCGGCGCCAGGGGCTTGAAGCCTTCGCTCAACAGCATCCCCGTCATCATCCCGCGGTAGCCGGCCAGGGATTCGGGCGTGACCCCGCGCGTGCGCGCGATCAACTGGATGAACTCGTCAATTTCGGCTTCGGTCACACTCGTCCGCGCGGCGAACACCACGAAGTGAGACGCATCCACCACCTGCCGCTGGCCCCACGCGTGGGGCAACAGCTTCTCCCGGGTGGCCGGATCCTGGATCACCAGGAAGCGGTACGGTTGAAGGCCGAAAGACGAAGGCGCGAGGATCATGGATTCTTCCAGCGCGGCCCACGTTTCGGCGGGGATTTTGCGATGGGGATCAAACGCCTTGGTGGCATAGCGCCACCGCAGCGCAGTCAGCAGTTGGGTGTTGGTAATCGGCGTCATGCTTTTCGCTACAGAGCGGCAACAGTGGCGCGAAACGTTCCCGCGTCAAATGGCGAGCCGGGCGGGGCGTCCGCGCTGCGGCGGCCGGGCACGAGCGAGCAGGCCGCGAGCCGCTAACCCGGATATTTCACACCCAACCAGCCAGCCGGAGCGCCGGCATCCTGCCGGCTTTCGACGGTCGCACGCGCCAAGCCGACCCGATGTCCGCGCCCCGGTCGGTCGGCGCTTCGTGCGAGGGGTGAAAGATCCGGGTTAAACGTCGGCGTCCGGAAAACGCTCGCGGATGGACTGGCGCACGCGCTCGGTTTCTTCCGGGCGCAAGAGCCGTCGTTGTACCCGGCGCACCACAGCATCCAGCAGTTCCAGCCAGTCCTCGAGGGGCGGCTCCGACAGCTCCTGCCACTGCTCGTAGCGCCGTGAGCGTTCGTAAAAGAGCCACCGGCCGCCAACGTGGTGGGCGTACACTTCGCGGCGCTCTCCGTCCGGCGTCCGTCCCTTCCAACCGATTTCCGCCTTGGCTGACATGCGATGCGTCGCGCGGTTCAGGCGGGCAGTTCCACGCTGGCCACGGCCATCGCCGCGATGCCTTCCTCGCGGCCGGCGAAGCCCAGGCCTTCGTTGGTGGTGGCCTTGATGCCCACGCGCTCGGGGTTCAACTCGAGGGCCGTGGCGATCTTCATTTTCATCTGCCGCAGGCGGGGACCGATCTTGGGCGCCTGGGCAATAAGCGTGGTGTCCACGTTCACGATGCGCCCGCCGCGGAGCTGGATGAGGCGGGCCGCCTCGCGCAGGAAAGTGACGCTGGGCGCGTTGTGCCAGCGAGGATCGGTGTTCGGGAAATGCTGCCCAATGTCGCCCTCGCCCAGCGCGCCAAACAGCGCGTCGCAAATGGCGTGGATCAGCACGTCGGCGTCCGAGTGGCCGTCCAGTCCCTTGTCGTGATGGAAGTCAACGCCGCCGAGGATCAGTTTCCGTCCTTCGACCAGCCGATGCACATCGTAGCCAATGCCCACGTGGATCATGGCGGGAAGTACAGCGCATTCCGGGGCCCAAGTAAACGCTCTTCACGGGCGGCGCCGCCCGGCGCGGTCCGCCCGGGCCCCGGGTGGGCGGGCCTCACTTTGCGCCCGCGAGGCGTTCGATGAATTTCTCCGGTGTCAGGCCGGATTCGTTGAGGTGGGTGACCTGGGTCCAGGGGCGAGCGGGGTCGCCTTTGGCCCGCTGGAGCCACCACTGCGCGAACTCGGCTTTGGACTCCGCCACCGGCCACGCGGCGCCGGCGTCAGCGCACTCCTGGCGGAGCTTGTCCCAGAGCGAGAGCCAGACGTAGCCGAGCCACATCCGCCCGCGTTCCGTGCGGGCGCGCCGTTCCGCGTCGTCGGCCACGGCCGTCTCGGCGGCGCGCCACAGGCGCTCGGCCTCACTGAGGGTGGCAAACCGGTGGAACGGGGTGTCCGTCTTCGAAAAGCAGGTGAGGTTCCAGCCGGCGGAGGCCGCGTGCATCAAATCCAGATAGCGCCGAAGGTGGGGGGCGGCCGGGCCGTAGTAGCCGTCGAGAAACTCGTTGATCAGCGCGCGGTCATCCTGGCGTGGATCCCACAGCAGTTGCGCCAGCACCCAGGCGCGCAACTCGCTGAACTCGGAGCCGTGGCTTTGATACGCCCCCTGCTCGAAGAGGCCCTTGACGTGGTGCGTCGCGAAGAAGCGGACGTTGGGGCCCAACACGAACCAGTTGGGATGCGGCTGCACATAATGGGCGAAGTCGGTGGTGTAGTCCCAAAGGTAAAGCCGGTTGCAAATCTTCGCCCAGCCGCGGATGTCGTTCGCAAACGCGGCATTGGCCGGCGCCGCGAGCGGTTCGCGGAAGTTGCACTCGATCGAGCAGAGCCGGACGATCACGTTCGGCCGGGGCCGGAGCGTTCGGGGCGGCCGGCGGGTGTACTGGTAAGCGAGCGTGTCCACGGCCACGAGCGGGAAGTCCTTTTCGATCTGCTGCGCCACATGGTTAACGAACTCGAGCATCGTGCCGGCGTGGCTACCCTCGGCGTCGTCCAGCGCCTTGCACTTCGCGCATTCGCAGAAGCCGTACCAGTCGTTCTGGGAGACCGAGACGATGCGCGCTTCGGGTGATTCGCGCAGCCATTGCTTCACGCGCTCGACCACGTGTGCGCGGAGTTCCGGATGGGTCAGGCAGAGTTGCCCGTGTTCGTGGGTCCGCCGACCCTTGATCTCGCTAAACCACTCGGGGTGTTGCGCGAAATGCTCCTCCGGCGGGACGAGCGGATAGAAGGTGTGAACGAAGCCGCGGTAGCGGAGGCAGCCGCCCCAGTCTTCGGGAATGTTCGCGGACTGGCTGTTCGAGAAATTGCGCACCGCCCAACGCGCGTTGAAGGCGGGGAACCAGAACGGATCGCGCGACTCGAAAGTGGGCTGGTACCGCACATCGAGCGAGTCCAGCGTGAGAGTGGGCCGGCCGGGCACGTGGCTGGCCCACGGCGTCCACCACCGCACGCCGCAGTATTGCTGTAGGAACTGATTCACGGCGTAGAGCGTCCCGCGGGGCCGTCCGCCGGCGAGCAGCAGGAGGTCGCCCCGGCTCTTGATGACGATCTCCTCGAGACCGAGTTCGTCGAACGACACCTCGGGAAACGCCTGCCTCGCCGCCGGGCCCGGTCCGACCAGGATGGCGCGGGCGGGCAACGCAGCGCCGGCCGGCTCCAGTTTGAAGTCGGCGCCGGTGATCGCGCGTAGCGTGTCGGCCAGTTCACGGGCGGCGTTGGCCTCGGCGGGCGAAGCGCCCGGCTGCGTCAGGATCACGTGGTCGGTGGTCCCGTTGGTCGCGAGCGTCAGGGCTGGCGCTTTGGTGGCGGCGCCCACCAGCGCGCCGAGGACCAACCAAGGGAGGGTTTTCATGGTTCAATGTTCCGGGCTATGGGAATCAACGGCCGCGACCCTGACACAACGGTAGCCGGACCGCAACGGCCGCGAGACCTGCGCCGTCTCGTGGGCGCCGCGGGCCGGCAGTCCTGTGGCGGTTCTTCAGGCCGCCGCCCGGCCGGCCCGCCCGAAACCGCAGGGCGGCGAGCGGCGACCGAGCTTCGCCTTGCCACTCCCGGGGCATTGTGGAAGCTTTCGCGCCCTGCTTTTATGGGACACGTCAAATTGCACATTCCCGGCCCGGTCGAAGTCAGCGAGAAGACGTTTCGCGCCTTCTGCCAGCCGATGATCGGCCATCGCGGCCAGGGGTTCAAAGACCTGTACGCCGGCCTCCAGCCGAAGCTGCAGGCGTTACTGTACACCCGCCAACTGGTCTATCTCTCCACGTCGTCCGCGTGGGGCGTCATGGAAGGCGCGGTGCGGAACCTCGTTCACAAAAAGGTGCTCAACTGCATGTGCGGCGCCTTTTCGGACAAATGGTTCGACGTGGCCAAACGGTGCGGCAAGGACGCCGAGGCGCTCCAGGTGCCCTGGGGCTCGCCCATCCGGGCCGAGCAGGTGGCTGCCCGGCTCGCCACCGGCCAGTTCGATGCGCTGACGCTCATCCACAATGAGACCTCGACGGGCGTGATGAGCCCGCTGGCCGAAATCGCCGCCCTCAAGGCCCAATATCCGGACGTGACCTTCATCGTGGACAGCGTCAGCTCGATGACGGCGACCAAGATCGAGTTCGACGCGCTGGGGATTGACGTGCTGCTGGCCGGTTCCCAGAAAGCGTTTGCGCTGCCCCCGGGACTCACGGTGTTCGTCTGCTCGCCGGCGGCCCTGGCCAAGGCGGCCCAGGCGCCGGACCGCGGCTACTACTTCGACTTCGTGGAATTCCAGAAAAACGCCGAGCAGCACATGACCCCCAGCACGCCCAGCATCGGCCATGTCTATGCCCTGGCGTCGAAGCTCGAGGACATTTTCGCCGAGGGCCTCGAGGCGCGGTTCGCGCGGCACTTGAAGCTGGCGCGGATGACCCGCGACTTGGCCCAGGGCCACGGCTTCCACTTGTTCCCGGAGCCGGGCTACGAGTCGGTCACGCTCACCTGTGTGAGCAACGGCGCCCGCCCCGGCGGCCGCGTGGTGGACGTGCCCCGGCTGCAAAAACTCACCAAGGACCAGGGGTTCCTCATTGACGGGGGCTACGGCAAGATCAAGGGCACCACCTTCCGCATCTCGAACATGGGCGATGAGACCGAGGAGACCATGCGGCAGCTCTACGCCGCGCTGGATCAATCGCTCCGAGAGCTCTAGCCCTTTCGACCGCCGGGCGCTCCGTCCGGTTTCCGGTTTATGAAAAAAGCGCTCATCACCGGCATCACGGGCCAGGACGGTTCCTATCTCGCCGAACTGCTGCTCGAAAAAGGCTACGAAGTCCACGGCATCATTCGCCGGGCCAGCACCTTCAACACGGGCCGGCTCGACGGGATCTACGCCGATCCGCATACGCCCGCCAACCGCCTGTTCCTGCACTACGGCGACCTGGCCGACGCCAGCGCGTTGGCGCGTTTGATCGGCCGCATCCAGCCGGACGAGGTGTACAACCTCGCCGCCCAAAGCCATGTGCGGGTCAGCTTCGACGCCCCGGAATACACCACCGACATCACCGCCACGGGCACGGTCCGGCTGCTCGAGGCCATCCGCGAGGTCGGGATTCGGCCCCGGTTTTACCAGGCTTCGTCCTCGGAAATGTTTGGCAAAGTGCAGGAAGTACCCCAGCGGGAGACCACGCCGTTCTATCCGCGGTCGCCCTACGGCTGCGCGAAGGTGTACAGCTTCTGGGTCACGGTGAACTACCGCGAATCCTACGGCCTGCACGCCAGCAACGGCATCCTGTTCAACCACGAATCGCCCCGCCGCGGCGAAACCTTTGTCACCCGCAAGATCACCCGCGCCGTGGCCCACATTCAGGCCGGGCTACAGGACAAGCTCTACCTCGGCAACCTCGACGCCAAGCGCGACTGGGGCTACGCCAAGGAGTACGTCGAGGCGATGTGGTTGATGCTGCAACAGCCGACGCCCGACGACTACGTCATCGCCACCGGTGAAACCCACTCGGTGCGGGAGTTCGTCGAGCTGGCCTTCGCCCATGTCGGGCTCGACTGGCGTCAATACGTGGCGATTGACGAACGGTATCACCGGCCAGCCGAGGTGGACCTGCTCATCGGCGACGCCTCGAAGGCGAAACGCCAGCTCGGCTGGGAACCGAAGGTGAAGTTCGCCGAACTGACGCGCCTGATGGTGGACGCCGACGTGGCGCTGCTCAGGTCGCACCGCGAAGGCCGCGCCCGCGTCACCGCCTAGCCCATGCCGCGGGCGTTCATCACCGGCATCACCGGCCAGGACGGATCGTACCTGACCGAACTGCTGCTCGAAAAAGGCTACGAAGTCCACGGGGGCGTCCGGCGCACCAGCACCCTGGTCCGGTCGCGGCTGGATCATCTGTACCACGATCCGGCGATCTACAATCGTCGACTCTTCCTGCATTACGCCGACCTCGAGGACCCCACGACCCTCCGCCGCGCCCTGACCCGGGCCGCGCCCGACGAGGTATATCACCTCGCCAGCCAGAGCCACGTGGGGTTGAGCTTCGAGATCCCGGAGTCCACTTGCGACGTCATCGCGATGGGCACGCTCCGCTTGCTGGAGATGCTCCGCGATCTGCCCCGGCCGCCGCGCCTGTTCTTCCCCGCGTCCGGCGAGGTGTTCGGCCGGCCCGCCGTGTGCCCGCAGAACGAAGACACCCCCGTGGCGCCCGTGAATCCCTACGGCTGCGCCAAAGCGTTCGGGATGCAGATGGTGCGGGTGTACCGCGAGGCCTTCGGGCTCTTCGCCTGCAGCGCCATCCTGTACAACCACGAATCCCCGCGGCGCGGGGAGAACTTCGTGACGCAGAAGATCTGCCGCGGCGCCGCGGCCATCAAACTGGGCCGGCAGCGGGAACTGCTGCTGGGCGACACCGCCGCGCAACGCGACTGGGGCCACGCGCGGGACTACGTCCGGGCGATGTGGCTGCTGCTGCAGCAGCCGCAGCCGCGGGACTACGTGATCGCGACCGGCGAACTTCACACCGTGCAGGAAGTGCTCGAGGTGGCCTTCGCGACTGTCGGCCTGGATTGGCGCGCGCATGTCCGCCGCGATGAACGCCTTGTCCGCCCGGCCGAGCCCGCGCGCCTGGCGGGCGATGCGTCCAGGGCCCGCCGGGAATTGGGCTGGACCCCGGCCGTGAACTTTGCGGATTTGATCCGCGAGATGACCGAGGCGGCGCTGGCGCAGATGCGCGGCGAGGCCACCGCAGGCGGCCAGGGTTGACCGGACTCCGCCGCGGCCCGATAGCGGGGAGTCGGAAGTAGCCGCCCGTCAGGAAACCCATTGTCGTTCGAAAGCCGCGCCCGCTACGCTGCGGCCGTGCCCGATCTGAACCAGCCGGCGCGCGAAGCGCGCCACCTGCGCGAACTGTCGTCCCAGCAATGGCGCTCGGGTCTCGCGGCCTGGCTGGGCTGGCTCTTCGACGGGCTGGACATGCACCTCTACACGCTGGTCGCGGCGCCCTTCGTGATGCAGTTGCTCGACGCCGCGTCTCCGGCGGATCCCGAGGTCAAAGCCAAGAGTTCGTGGATTCAGGCGGCTTTCCTGGTCGGCTGGGCGCTGGGCGGGGGCTTTTTCGGGCGGTTGGGCGATCTCCTGGGGCGCAGCCGCGCGTTGTGCCTCACGATTCTCACCTACGCGCTGTTCACCGGGCTGGCGTTCTTCGCGCACACGTGGTGGCAGTTGCTGATCTTCCGGTTCGTGGCCGCGCTGGGCATCGGAGGCGAGTGGGCCGTGGGCGCCTCGCTGCTGGCCGAGACGTGGCCCCGCAAATGGCGGCCCTGGATCGCGGCGGTCCTCCAGACCGGGGTGAACCTTGGCATCCTCGGTGCCTGCCTCGCGGTGTACGGCCTGGCCACGCTCACGGGCTGGCTGGACGTGTCGTACCAGCCGCGCTGGGTGTTCCTGGTGGGCGTGCTGCCCGCGCTGCTGGTGTTCTGGATCCGGCGCCAGGTTCCGGAGCCGGCGGAGTGGGCCACGGCCCGGGCACACGCGGGTGCGGCCCAACCCGGCGTGCGAGACCTCTTCGCGGGGGGCGTGCGGCCCATCACCTTCAAGACGATCGTGGTCTGCGCGCTGTCCTTGAGCGCGTGGTGGGCGTTCATCTTCTGGCACCCGCAACACCTGCGGAACCTACCGGAACTGGCGGCGTGGCCGGTGCCGGCGCGCGAACAATTGGTCAGTCAGGTGTTCTTCCTGGTCATCGGCGTCTCGATTGCCGGCAATTTCTTCTCCGGCTGGCTGGCGACGCGGGTGGGCTTCCGCCGCAGCGTGGCGGGAATGTTCGCCGCCTTCTTCCTCGCGATGCTCGGGGCGTTTATCGTCCCGCGCGGCTACGCGGCGCTGGTCTGGTTCTGGCTGCCAGCGGTGGGCTTTTTCTCCGGCGTCTTCGGGTTGTTCACGATGTATCTGCCGCCCTTGTTCCCGACCTTGTTGCGCACCACCGGCGCGGGCTTTTGCTACAACATCGGCCGGCTGGGCGCGGCGGCGGGCACGGTGATCTTCGGGCTGTTCTCGCAGGTGGGGGATTTCCGTCATGCGCTGCTGTACGCGAGCCTGCTGATTCCGGTGGCCGCGATCACGGCCCTGCTGCTGCCCGAGCCGACCTCCGCGGCGCCACCGCCGGACCTCGCGCCCGGCGGCCGAAGCAGCTCCTGATCGGCGCGCGTGCCTTCGTCCCTGGCCGGACGATTCAACTGAAGGCAGGGTGGGACGGGCCGCTGGCCCGTCCCGTCGGGCGACCCGCCCGACCGTCGGACGCACGCGGCCCCCTGAAGGGGGTACGGCTGCCGCGCGCCCGGCTGGGCGGCAAGTTGCCGCCCAGAACGGCCAGGTTGGCCGTGCTACCCGAAACCTACTGCGTCGTTGCGGCTTAGCCGGCCGATTCAGTTGAAGGCAGGGTGGAACGGGCCACTGGCCCGTTCGGTCGGGCGACCCGCCCGACCGTCGAACGCACGCGGCCCCCTGAAGGGGGTACGGCTGCCGCGCGCACGGCTGGGCGGCAAGTTGCCGCCCAGAACGGCCAGGTTGGCCGTGCTACCTCAAACCTGCTGCGTCGTTGCGGCCTGGTTCACGGTTGCGCCGGTCGGCCGGGAATTTCGGATCTTGCTCGGCCGCCGGGCGACAGCCATCCGCGACGGTTCCTGGTCTGCACGCACGCCGGACTACGGGCGCTCGGCGGAAACCATCGCTGCCGCTTCGAGCGCCAGGAGGTAGGAAGCGGCGCCGAACCCGCTGATGACTCCCCGACAGACCGCCGCCAGCAGCGAGCGGTGCCGAAACGCCTCGCGGCCGTGGATGTTCGAGAGGTGGATCTCGATGGTCGGCACACCGCAAGCGACAATCGCGTCGCGCAGCGCGATACTCGTGTGCGTGTACGCCGCGGCGTTGAGCACGATCACCTGAGCGGTGCCTCGGGCCCCTTGGATCCAGTCCACCAGTTCACCCTCGTGATTGGATTGCCGGAAATCTACCTCGATCCCGCGCGCCGCCGCTCGCGCTCGCACCTCGCGCTCGATGTCCGCCAGAGTCTGGCGTCCGTACACCTCGGGCTCGCGCGTGCCGAGCAGGTTCAAGTTGGGACCGTTGAGAAACAGCACCTTCATTGCCCGGAGGCTAGGCCCGGCCGCGCCCGGTGTCGAAGCGATTCTCCGGCCGCCTCCGCTCCGCCGCCCGCCGGCGCTGGACGTCAATTCGCGGTCACGGAAGATCCGCAACCGGGCGCGCGCGGGCCATCGGCCCTTTGCGGGCACCCGGTTGGCCGCTACTTTCGGCGCCTATGAACTTCACGATGCTTGGACTTCAACGGGGCTTCCGCCGGCCGGCGCTGGTGGCGGTCGGTCTCGCCGCGGGTTTCGTCGCCGTTTCGCACGCAGCGGCGGGCAACTGGGCTCACTGGCGCGGGCCGTTCTTCAACGGTTCGACCACGGAAACCAATCTGCCGGCGAGTTTTTCCAAGACCGAGAATGTTCGCTGGGCAGCGGCCATGCCGGGGCCCGCAGCCTCGACCCCGATCGTTTGGGAGGACCGGGTGTTCGTGTCCTCGACCGATGCCGCGGCCGGCCAGCTCTTGGCGCTGGCCCTGGACCGTCGCTCGGGTCAGCAGTTGTGGCGGCGGGTGACGGGTGAGCGCGCCTCGCGCGACCACCTCAGCAATTACGCCTCGCCCTCGCCTGTGGCCGACGCCGAACGGGTCATCTTCTTCTACGGCTCCGGGGAGCTCGTGGCCTTCAACCACGCCGGCGAGCCGCAATGGGCGCGCAACCTCTGCGCCGACTTCGGCGAATTCGCCTTTCTCTGGACCTTCGCCGCCAGCCCCTTGCTCCTCGAGGACCGCTTGATCATCCAGGTCCTGCAGCGCGACGTGCCCGTCAACGGCCGCGGCCGGGCCGGTGGCCCCATCGAATCCTACCTGCTGGCCGTGGATCCGCGGACCGGCAAGGATTTGTGGAAAGTGACGCGGCCGTCGGAAGCGGTGGCCGAATCCCGCGAAGCGTTCACCAGCCCGGTGCCGTTCACCCACGCCGGCCGGTTGGAGATCCTTGTGGTGGGGGGCGACTGCCTGACCGGCCACGATCCTGCCACGGGCCGCGAACTCTGGCGCTGGGGCACCTGGAACCCCTCCCGTATCGGACACTGGCGACTGGTGCCCTCCCCGGTGGCTGGCGGGGGCGTGGTCCTGGCGTGCGGACCGAAGGCCGCCCCCGTCTTCGCGATCGAGGCCGGCGGCCGGGGCGAGCTCGACGATTCGCACATCGCCTGGAGCAGCCGGGACGAACGGGACGTGACCACGGACGTGCCCACTCCCCTGTTCTACCTGGGCGACTTCTTCATCCTGAGCGACCTCAAAAAGACCCTCGCGCGGGTGGACCCCGCCACGGGCCGGGTGAAATGGAAAATCGAAACGCCCGGCAACGCGAAATACGAAGCCTCGCCCACGGGCGCGGATGGGCGCATCTTCCTCCTCAACTTCCGTGGCGAGGTGGTAGTGGTGGACGCCGCAGACGGCCGCGTCACCCACCAGGTCTCAATGGGCGAGCCGGGCGATGACCGGACCCGCTCGACCATCGTCGCGGCCCGGAATCATCTGTTCATCCGCGCCAACCAGAAGCTCTATTGCATCGGGCGCGGGGACTGAGCAGGCTGGGCCGGTCGCGTCCATGAAAGCCGCCTACATCAACGAACCTGGCCCGCCCGAAGCCATCATTTACGGCGACCTTCCCGCGCCCCGACCGACCGGCTCGCGCGTGCTCGTGCGCGTGAAGGCGGTCGCGGTGAACCCGATTGACACCTACCTCCGCGGCGGCACGGTCAAGATGGATCTGCCGCGGCCGTTCATCGTCGGTTGCGACCTCGCCGGCGTGGTCGAGGAGGTCGGTCCGGACGTCACGCGCTTCGAGCCGGGGGATCGCGTCTGGGGAAGCAACCAGGGCCTGCTCGGCCGGCAGGGTACCTTCGCGGAGTATGCGTGCGTGGACGAGTGCTGGCTCTACCCGACGCCGCCCAAGGTCAAGGACGAGCAGGCCGCAGCCATCGCGTTGGTGGGCATCACCGCGCACCTCGGCCTGGTGCGGCACGCCCAGCTTCAACCGCGCGAAACCATCCTCATCAACGGCGCCAGCGGTGGGGTCGGTTCCACCGTCCTTCAGATCGCCAAAATCCTCGGCGCCCGGGTCATCGCGACCGTCGGCGGACGCAACCGCGTCGAGCCGGCGCTGAACCTGGGCGCGGACCACGTGATTGACTACACGGCGCAGTCGCTCGACACCGCCTTGCGCCGCATCGCCCCCGGGGGCGTGAACGTCTGGTGGGAGACCAGCCGCGAGCCGGATTTCGACCGCGTCGTCGCCGGCCTGGCCCCCCGGGGCCGCATGATTCTGATGGCCGGCCGCGACGCCCGGCCGCCCTTCCCGGTCGGGCCCTTTTACGTCAAAGGCTGCTCCCTCCACGGTTTTGTGATGTTCAGCGCCCATCCGGACGAACAGCGCGACGCCGCTGAGGACCTCGCCGACTGGCTGGCCAGCGGCCGGCTCAAGCCGCGGATTGATCGCATCATGCCGCTGGCGGATACCGCCATCGCCCACCGCCTGCAGGAGGAGCACACCATCGGCAAATCCGGCAAGCTGGCGGGCAAAATCGTGCTTTGCCCGTGAGCCGCGTCCGGTCCCGCGGCTCCGCCGCCCCCGTCGCTCCTGAAGCTCCGCGATCCGGCGCCGCGTCTCCGACCGCCCGGTTCCGGCCCGCGGCCCGCGGCTGTCGGCGCCGCTGACCGGCCACCTTCCCTGCGCCACCCCATGTCTGCCCTCCTGCGCACGCTGCGAAAGCTGGCCGAATTCGTGAAGTTTTCCCACACGGTCTTCGCACTGCCCTTCGCGTTGGCTGCGATGGTTCTGGCCGCGCGGGACAACCGTGGCTGGCCGGGCTGGCGGACCTTCCTGCTGATCTTGCTGGCGATGGTCGGGGCGCGCACGTGCGCCATGGCCTTCAACCGCATCGTGGACCGTCGATTCGACGCCGCCAACCCGCGCACCGCCCTCCGGCATCTGGCGACCGGGGAACTCCCGCTGGCCGCCGCCTGGGCCTTGTGCCTGGCGGGCGCGGCGGCCCTGGTGGTGGCGGCCTGGTTGCTCAACCCCGTTTGCTTCGGCCTGTCGCCCGTGGCGTTGTTTGCCGTGTGCTTTTACTCGGTCACGAAGCGGTTCACGGACTTCACCCACTTCTTCCTGGGCGCGGCGCTGGCCTTGGCGCCGCTTGGCGCCTGGCTGGCGGTGACCGGCGGACTCGAGTTTTTTCCCCTGCGCAACGGTGCGCTCTCGCTCAAGCACAGCGCCTTCGTGCCCCTGCTGCTGGCCGCGGCGGTTGTGTTCTGGCTGGTCGGCTTCGACATCATCTACGCGATCCAGGACTACGACTTCGATCGGCGGCAGGGACTGCACTCGCTGGTGGTGCGCTGGGGGGTGAAGAATGCGTTGCAGGCGGCGTTCCTGGCGCACGTCCTCATGTGGTTGCTGCTGGCGCTGTTGGGCGTGATCGCCCGCTTCTGGGCGCCGTACTTGGTGGGGTTGCTGCTGATTCTGGCCTGTCTGCTGATTGAGCACTGGCTGGCGCGCAAACGCAGCCTCAAATGGATCAACACCGCCTTCTTCCGCATGAACGCGCTGATCAGCGCGATCTTCCTGGTGATCGTCGTGGCGGAAGTCGTGTTTCCCCGCTTCATGATGCAGCCGCGCTGAAGGCGCTGCCGGCCTTAACGAAGCCTTGGGCTTCCGGTGTTAAATGTTGTTCCAGCCACCTGACAACGGCAGGCGCATCCACAGCGGCGTGACCCCAGAAGCCGCGTTCCGGGAGGGCACCGCCGTACCAACCGCCCGGGAAAGCTTGTGTCAACGATTGGACATGCGAGCCGCTACCGAAGAAGTTGACCCCGCCGGGGGTGAGAATGAGGAGGTTGGCGTAGCCCGGCCCGCCCAAGGCAGGCTCCATGAGGTCGGCGGCGGGGCTGGTTCGCAGGGTAGCCAGGTGCAGCACCGTCAACTGGCCGCCGGCGCGGGACTCGCGCGCCGCGATGGCGGCGCGCGCGGCGGCTTCATCCTCCGGGGTGCAGCCCTGGGCCGCGCGGTCCGCGGCGCGGATGGCCAGCAGTTCATCGCGGGTAGCGGGCGGATTCAGAGCAAGCATGGCGGGGATGTGGCCGCGATCGTTGGCGGCGACGAGGTCGTGGCGGCGGGTCCAGCCTGCGGGCGGGAGACCGAGCCGGGCGAAGACTTGATGCAGGGAAGTGGGTTGGTCGGCGCCGGCGCGGGGGCCGTGGTGGTCAATCCAGTCCACCTGCGCGGCAAGGTCCGGGGGGAGGTCGTTTGCCAGTTCCACCAAGACCGGGCGATGGCCGGCGGCGAGGGCGGCACGAATTGCGGGGAGGTAGGCGGAGGCCTTGGCACCCCAGTCCAGGCCGCAGTCATGGAAGCGCACCCCTTCGGCGGCGAGCAGATCTCGGATCGTGACCATTTCGAGGTCATGGCCGCCGAGGAAGAAGACCGGAGGGTTGTTCACTGGGGCGGAGGGTGAAGTTGAAGCAGGTTGCTGCTAACTCCCTTGATTTTGAGGGTGACTTTGCTCCCAACGGGAAATCTCGCCCGCCACTGGTCGCGCTGGGCTTTAGGAACATCCAAGTAGCCGCGCCAACCGGTGCCGCCAAGGGACATGGTGAACAGCACCCGCCCATCTTTCTCGTGTTTTGCGGCAGTGAATTCGTGTTCGTCGCTCGGTTGGGGGCGCGGGGGCGGGGTTCTGCTCGGCGCCGGGGCCGGGTTGTTCCTCGCGGCCTGGACTGAAGGCGAATAGTTGACTGCGGGGGGGTGACCGCTCTGCTCGCGATATAGAGCCGGTAAGGACTGCGCAACGCATCCAGTCGCGTCCACGATGGGTTGCAGGTATTGGCCGGGCTGGCGGTGATTTGTAGTGTCGTCATTCTGCATGAACCACGCGTAACGGTCCTGCTCGAAGGCGGCGTCGCCGGGGTTGCTGCCCGCCACTTGGGGGTAATGAACCGGATGGCGGACCTTGTCGGGATTGCCGAGGGCGAGCAGCGCGTTCAGGCTGGCTAGCTTAGGATCAGCGGCGCGCAGGGCGGCGAGGTAATCGTCCACGAAAGGCTGAGGGTCTTTCGCCGTTGCGGCGCGTGGCGCGGTCAGGGCTGTGGTGATGTAACGCGCGGTGCGGTCCACCACCTCCAAGTTCACCCACTCAATCTTCACCGTGCCCAAGCCGAGAGGTTTGCCCAGCCCGAGCTTGTGGTGGAAGCCGTCGGACGGATGCAGGGCGTGAAGCAACATGCCCAGCTCGAAGCGGTTGAGATTGTCAAAGCGCACGCGGAACTCGAAAGCCTCGCCCGCGAGGATGGGCCGGACGCGGACGCGCATTTTATCATACCTGCGGGAATCCACGTTCTCGCGGTGCATGGTCCAGCGCGGGTCATCGGGGCGGGTTGCGGCGGCCGGGTTCTGGGTGTGCAGGTAAAATTTGCGGCCTTGAATCTGGTGGTCTTTGAGGTTCAGCGCGGACTTGCGAATCCACCCTGCGCCGGCGCGTTTGCGGAAATAGAAATTGGGGCTTGGCGGCTTGGGGGAGTTCAGGATTTGCAGGTCCACCCACTCGGGATGAAGCAAGTCCTTTTGGCCCTCGCAGGGCGCGGCATCCAGGAACCGCACGCGCCCGGCCAACGCGCGCTGGCCCTCGTGCTCCACAAAGCCGAAGAGCAGTTCCGCCGGCGTGAGATGGGTCTTGCGGAGGTCGCCCAAGGGCAGCAGCGCGGGGTCCGCCGAAGCAATGAAGTCCGATACGCGGGCGGCCCGCTTTGCGCCTTCCCGGCCCTGCTCGACCCGTCCCCGCCAAATGGAGGAGAGGGAAATCTCGGCGACCGCCCTCCCATCCTCGGTGGGTCGGAAAAACACCACGTCACCGGGCTTCAGGTAATATGCGCGCTCCGGGCGTTGAGGATCCTTCGGAACACCCTTGGCCGAGCGAGTCTGGCCGTGCGGGGTGAAAGGCAGGAGGTCTTCGGATAGCGTATCCTCGTCCGCTTCCTGCGTGCGTTCGTCGGCGAGTTGCTGGAAACGTTCCAAGGCTTCGGGGAGTATCGGAAAGGTTGGGGCTTTGCCGGACCTCAACTCGTCCTCACGCTGGCGGCTGAAAGGGATGAAGAACTCGTGCTTGCGGGTGGGCATACCTGTTTTACGGGTTTCCGACGAGACGCCCAGCACTCGAAGAATGCCGCGGATGTGTGTGGTTTCGTTGTGCTTCTGGTCATCCCACGGTTCCGGCTCTGCGTCTGTCTCGTAGCCCAGGGCGAAGTGCAGGTCCAGCTGGCGGGCACGGTGTCGGGTCTTGATCTTCCTTGAGACGGCCGTCTTCGCTAACGCGTAGAATGGTCCGCCATGCGGAGCGGAGTTGGTGTGGTAGCGGTCTAAAAACTGCGGCACTCGGATCGTCTGCGCGTTGCCAAAGTAAACCTTCCACAGCGGCACGGCGAACATGGCGGAGTAATCCGCCTGGTCCTTGGGCAAGGCGTCTCGCAGATCGAAATTCGTAGAGTCCACGGACTCCATGTGCGGTTCCACGAGCGGGTGCAAGCGGAGTTCTCCATTGCTTTCCACGATCAGGCCCAGCGCGGAGAGTCCCTCGGCCATGCTGCGGCGATAGGAGAAGATGCGGTCGGTCAGCACGCGGAAAGCGGAGTCAGAAGCCGCCTCGGCAATCGAGGAGATCAGGCCCCGCAGTGCGCTGCCGGGAATGAGCGGGCGATCCGGTTGTCCTGGTGCCGTGAACGGATTGACACACTTGGGTGGGTTGCCGGTCTGCACCCCGCCGATGACCAACGGGGTAATGGTGGTCAGGCGGCAGGTGATTTGTCCCGAAAACGTATCGGCCACATAACGGTCGTGGGTCGCTTGTGGGGGCAGTTCAAATGGGTCTTTGCCCAGAGGATGCCGACCAGGGCCGGTTGGCGCTGCCGGCAGGGGAACGAAGTGGTAGGGATTGTGGAACGCACTCATGGCTTTGCCTGTTTCCATTTCTGTTCACGCACATACTCGCGCAAGCTGTCAACGGACGCGGTGGTGGCTGTATCTTTGAGCCACTGAAGAATTTCGGCGGACTCGCCGCGGCAGGCGCCGTAGCCTTTGCCGGCACCGAGGCCAAAGGTGACGTCGCCCTCCAGCACGTCCCGCAAGGTCAGGGCGAGCAAGCCAGGGCCAAGTTCAGCTTCGAGGGTGTCGGGGCGGAAGCGCAGGGTAATCCGGCCCGTCAAGCGCGGGGCGAAGGCCGCTTGGAACTTGAACTTGGCCCCGTCCTTGCCGCCGCCGGTGAAGCGGTCAATGGCCAGAAAGTCCTGCATGAACAGTTCAGCAAACGGGGCTTCCTGCTCGGTAAAAGCCGTCACATCCACCGGCGAGCGCCAGCCGGACACGCCGAACAGCCGGCCGGCGAGGGAGAGCTTGTCCCACTGGCGGTCACGCAGGGTTTCGGCGGTGGCAGTGGGGTCGGGCGCGAGGCGGTTGAGTTCTTCCGGGGGAAGGTTTGGGTGGAAGGCGAGAGCCATCGTTCGGAGGATGCGCTCGGCCTGGGCGCGCAGGGCGCCACGGAAGGAGGCGGCGGGGAGCACGACATGGCCACGCTCGTCCAGGTGCGGCTGGGCGTTGGGGGTGTCCGTGTCGCCCTTGGCCTTCGGCTTGGCGGGGCGCTTCACCAAGAAGGGGCCGTCGAAGAGGAGCTTGAGCGTGAAGCTTTGAGGCACGGACGGCGGAGACACCGACACGGTAGGCAGATCCTGGGTTCTGTCCTTTGCGACGTTGAAGCCCGGGCTGGGCGAGGCGGGAGTCTTCAGCCAGCCTTCAAGTGCCTGCCGAACCTCTGCGGCGGTGAGCTGGCGGACTTCCCCCAAGGTCCAGCGCAGGCGGCCCCAGCCGTTGCCTGTGTCGGCGCCGAGAGTGAGCGGGTTGTCCGCATCCGGGTTGAATTCGTCCAGGGCAAGGAGCAGGTGAGCGATGTCAGCGTCGTCGAGATTTTCGCCGGTCAGTTTGAGGGA